>JASLAX010000015.1 GCA_030146875.1 Longimicrobiaceae bacterium | reverse complement strand
CCCCTGCCGTTCGACGGCGACGACCTGACCCCCACCCTCAAGCTGCGCCGCACGGCCATCGCCGAGCGGCACCGCGACCGGCTGGAAGCCCTTTACCAGGAACACTGATGGCGCGACGCAACTCCCTTCTGGCCCTGCTTGCGGGGACGCTGGCCATCGCGGCCGCGTACGCATCCGCCTTTCTGCCCGGCGACCCGCCGGGGTGGGCGGCGTGGGCGCTGGCCATGGGCACGGCCACGGTGATGGTGTCGGCCGGGGCCCTGGGCGCGTCGCGCGTGGACCGCGGGCTGGGCCGCCTGAAGCTGCCGTTCGCGATCGTGTTCCTGATCGTGGCCGGCGGCTTTGCGCTGGTGCTGTCGATGCCGGGGGTGGATCCCGCCAATCCCGCGCTGTTCCTGGGCCTTCCGCCGCGCGCCGCGGTGGTGCTGCTGGGGATCGGCCTGCTGCCGCTGCTGGTGATGCCGGTGGCGTACGCCCTCACCTTCGACGACATGACGCTGAACGAAAGCGACTGGGAGCGCGTGCGCGAGGCCGCCCGCGTGTACCAGGCCGCGCAGGCCGGCACCCCCGCGGCGCACGCGGACCGCGTGGCGACGGCGGACGCGGTGGAGGTGGTGGCATGATGGCGCTGGGGATGATGCAGACGGGCGAGCTGCCCCGCCTGGCGCAGCCCACCATCATCGCGGTGGCGGTGGTCTACTTCGCCATCGTGGCGGCCATCGGCGCGTGGGCCACGCGGCGGACGAAGACGGCCAGCGACTTCTTCGTCGCGGGCGAGGGAATCGGCCTGCTGGCCCTGACGCTGGCGGCGATGAGCGCCACGCTCAGCGGCTTCGCCTTCATCGGCGGGCCGGGGCTGGTCTACACCGTGGGGCTGTCGGCCATGTTCATCATGCTTCCGGCCTCCATCACCGGCAGCATGACGGCGTGGGCGCTGGCCAAGCGGATGCGGCTGCTGGGCGAGGTGCGCGGCCTGATCACCGTGCCCGACGCCATCGGCGCGCGCTACGGATCGCCCGCCGCGCAGGGCCTCTCCGCCGTGGCCATCATCGTGGCCGTGGTGGGCTACATGGCGACCAACCTGCTGGCCCTGGGCCTGGTCATCGACGCCATCTTCGGCGTGGGGCTGGGCTGGGGGATCTGGATCGGCACGGCGGTGATCCTGGCGTACTCGGCCTCGGGCGGGATCCTGGCGGGCGTCTACACCGACGTCTTCCAGGGCTCGCTGATGGCGCTGGCCTCGGTCCTCGTCTTCGTCTACACGCTCCGGGCCGGGGGCGGGATGGGGGGCATCTCGGAGACGCTGCTGGCGGCGGACCCCGCCTTCCTGGGGCCGTTCGGGAAGATGGGGCCGCTCGCCGCCCTCTCGCTCTTCTTCGTGTTCGGGATGGGCTCGTTGGGCCAGCCGCACGTGGTGCACAAGTTCTACATGCTGCGCGACCCGCGGCGGCTGAAGTGGTACCCGCTGCTGGTCACCATCGCCCTGATCGTCTCCATGCTCCTGTACTTCGGGGTGGGGGTGGCGATGAAGGCGCTGGTCGCGTCGGGCCGCGTGCCCGCGCTGGCGTCGCCCGACGACGCCACGCCCACCTTCCTGCTCCGGTTCACGCCCACGCTGCTCTCCGCCCTGGTCTTCTCGGGCGTGGCCGCGGCGATCATGAGCACGGTGAACTCCTTCATGAGCATCGGCGCGGCGGCCATCACCCACGACGTCCCCGTGGCGCTGGGCCGGCGGGTGGGGAACGAGCTTCTGTGGGGGCGCCTCTCCACCGTCGGCATCTCGCTCGTCGCCGCCGTCCTGGCGCAGGCGTCGGGGACGCTGGTCGCCTTCCTGGGCATCTTCGGGTGGGGACTGTTCGCGTCCACGCTGGTGCCGGCGCTCGCCATCGGGCTGAACTGGCCGGGCGCCACGCGGCAGGGAGCGCTGGCCTCCATCTCCACCGGGCTGGCGATCACCCTGGGCTTCGAGACGCTGGCCTACTTCAAGGTCTACTCGTTCCCCACGGGCGTGAGCGTCTCCGGCCTCTCGCTGGTCCTCTCCATCCTGGTGTTCTTCGCCGTCTCCTGGCTCACGCGCGCCGGCGCGGGCGCGGCGATCGACGCGGACGTGCGCCTGGTGATGGAGGCGTGATGCGATACGAGGAGATCGCGGCGGGGATGACGGCGGAGTTCGCGAAGACGGTGACGGAGGCGGACGTGGTGCTGTTCGCGGGCGTGACGGGCGACCTGAACCCGGTGCACGTCGACGCGGTGGCGGCGGAGCGCTCGCCCTTCGGGGGGCGGATCGCGCACGGGATGCTCTCCGCCGCGTTCATCTCCACCGCCCTGGCGATGAAGCTCCCCGGGCCCGGCACCATCTACCTGTCGCAGTCGCTCCGCTTCGTGCGCCCGGTGCGCATCGGCGACACGGTGACGGCGCGGGTCGAGGTGCTGGAGACGATGCCGGCCAGGCGCCGCGTCCGCCTGGCGACCGCCTGCCGCAACCAGGACGGCGAGACGGTGGTGGACGGCGAGGCGGTGGTGATGCTCCCGGCGGAGGTGGGGGCGGCGGGCTGAGGCCCTCGCCCGGCGGTCGTGACGGGCGGGGACGGAGCGGGAGAGGGACGCCGGGGGAGGGAGGCGCGGTCCCCTTCGCCGGCCGAGTGCAGGGAGCGAGACCGCGGCGGCAGTGCGGAAGATCCTGGAAGCCCAGCCGCGCGCCCCGTCCGACGGGCGCGCACCACGCCCCTCACAACGTGGAGGATCGCATGACCCGGGTACGTCGAATCCCGCGCCCCTCGTGGCGCACCCTGATGCTGGCGGCGCTGCTGGCGCTGCTCCCCGCCGGGGCCCTGGCCCAGGCCGGCGGGATCCGCGGTACCGTGACCGGGGCCGCGGGCGAGGGGCTGCGCGGCGCCCGGGTCGCGGTGGCCGGCACGCGCTGGGCCGCCACCACCGGCGCGGGCGGCGCGTACGCGCTCCCGGACGTGGCGCCGGGCACCTACACGGTTCGGGCGACGTACCCCGGGCACAAGGCCGCCGAGAGCAGCGTGACCGTGGGCGGCGACGGCGCCGCGACGGCCGACTTCCGGCTGGAGGAGGCGCCGATGGCGCTGGACGCCATGGTGGTGTCGGCCTCGCGCCAGGCGCAGCGGATCACCGACGCCCCGGCCACCATCACGCGCATCGGGCCCGAGGTGCTGGAGAACGTGGTGGGGAACTCGTTCGTGGGCGCGCTGAAGATGGCCAAGGGCCTGGACTTCATCCAGGTGGGCGCCACCTCGGTGGCCGTCAACGCGCGCGGCTTCAACTCGTCGTTCAACAACCGCATGCTGATGATGGAGGACGGGCGCATCGCCGTCCTTCCCGAGAACGGCCTTCCCGCCGGCCAGATGACGGCGATCCCCAAGATCGACCTGGCGGGGCTGGAGGTGATCGTGGGCCCCGGCGCCGCCCTGTACGGCGCGGACGCCTCCAACGGCGTGCTCACGCTGACCACCAAGGACCCGCGCGACTACCCCGGCACCACGGTCGAGGTCACCGGCGGCACCCGCGCGTACCGCGACGTGCAGCTCCGGCACGCGGGCGTGCTGGGCGCGTACGGCTACAAGGTGGCGGGCGAGTGGCAGCAGGCGGACGAGTGGAGCAACCGGCTCCGCTACGGCGCCGGCGGCGCGTTCGCCGAACAGGGCGTGGGCGGCCGGGTGGACTGGGGCGCCAGCGTGGGCCGCGTGACGGGCTCCGTGATCCGCTACTTCAACCAGTCGCAGCTCGAGCTGAGCGCCGGGACCAGCCAGACCAACGGCGTGGGCCAGACCAACGTGGGCCGCAACCAGCTCGTGGACTGGCGCTACGGCTACGCGCAGGCCAGGTACACCTCGCCGCGCTTCTTCGTGAACCTGTACCGCACCTCGTCCAACGCGGGCGACTCGTACGCGCTCAACCGCTACACCGAGTTCCGCAACGCCGCCACGAACGCCGGCCGGAGCGACGAGGACGTGCGGCTGATGTCCGACTGGCCCAGCAGCGGCCAGCTCTACGCCGCCGAGGTGCAGAACAACTTCACCCTTCCGCAGCTCCTGAACACGCGCGTGGTGTGGGGCGCGCAGGTCCGGCACGACCGGGTGAGCAGCGACGAGCAGTGGCTCACCGACCGCCTGACGGGCGAGCCGCTCACCATCGACCAGCGCGGCGTGTACGCGCAGACCGAGACCCAGGTGATGCCCTGGCTCACGCTGCTCCTGGCCGGCCGCTACGACACCCACGAGAAGTACGACGCGCAGTTCTCGCCCAAGGCGGGCCTGCTCTTCCGCCCGGCCCCGGGGCAGACCTTCCGCGTGACGTACAACCGCGCGTTCAAGTCGCCCACCACGCTGCAGACGGACTTCTACATCCCCGACTTCGTGCCCACCGTGGGCGTGTTCGGCAACACCGACGGCTTCGAGGTGCGCCGCGCCGACGACTCGGTGATCGCCACCTACAAGCCGCTCGTCCCCGAGGAGAACCAGACCTGGGAGGCGGGCTACAAGGGCGTGCTGGGCGAGCGCTTCTTCGTGGACGTGACGGGCTACACGTCGAAGTACCGCGACTTCCTCTCCCCGCTCGCCACCATCGCCTTCCCCGCGCTCGGCTCCTTCGCCTACCGCAACGGGCAGCGCGTGGTGAACGAGACGGGGGGCAACCAGGCGGTGCTCACGTACTTCAACCTGGGCACGGCGCGCCTGAACGGCGTGGACGCGGGGCTGGACTTCGTGGCCTCGCGCAAGCTGACGCTGAGCGCCACGGCCTCGTACGCCGACCTGGAGTCCATCGACCGGATCGACATCAAGACGGTGCTGGGCACCCCCGACACGGCCCGCATCCGCGAGGCGTCGTCGCTCAACGCGCCGGAGCTCAAGTGGACGCTGGGCGCCAACGCGAACGACGTGGGCAACTTCCTGGGCGGTCTCACGCTGCGCCACGTGGACGAGTACTTCTTCGCCTCGGGCATCAACAAGGGGACCATCGCGGGCTTCACCACGCTCGACCTGAACGTGGGCTACCGCATCCCCCGCTTCAACAACGCGCTGCTGAACGTGGGGGTGACCAACCTGTTCACCTGCCACGGCAACGACGTGTCGCAGCCGGAAGAGGGCTCCGGGTGCGGCTTCGGCGCCAAGCACACCGAGATGATCAACATGCCCCCGCTCGGCACCATGCTGACCGTCGGGCTGCGGTACCAGGTGCGGTGACGTGATCGCGGGCGGGCGGACGTGCGAGCGTCCGTCCGCCCGGGCGGACGGTGCTATCGCGGACGGATGCCCATCGGGTACGTGGTCGTGGAATGAGCGTCGGTGATGTCGCCGGTGGGTTGGGGCCGGCGCGGGCCCGGGGGTGTAAAACCCCCGGCTAAGAACGGCGATCGTCCCGGAGGGACGACGCATCCGCGGCGGAAGGTCGTCGGGTCGATGTCGGCCCGACCTCGCAGGCGGGGTGATCGGTGGATGCGGTGATGGATGCCCATCGGTGCGTTTCGGCAGGCGTTCGACCGGGGGTGTGAAACCCCCGGCTGGCTACTACAATCGTCCTGACGGACTCAACCACCCGACGGCGCGAGGGCTCCGCGGCTCGGGCGGTCGTGTTCCCCTCTCCCCCTCGCGGGAGAAGCTGGCTCAGGCCGCCGGGTGAGGGCCTCCCCCGTGGCTCCCGACCGAACGCCGGATCTCATCCATCATCCCGTGCCGATGCGCATCTCTCTTCCCCCCACGCTGCTGCTGGCCATGACGCTCTCCTCCTCCGCAGCGGGCGCCGCGGCCCAGGCCTCCACGCCCGCCCCGCCGGCCGGATCGGTGGAGTGGGACACGTACCAAGGCGAGGGCGGCAGCCGCCGCTACCGGGTGGCCGTGCCCGCTGGCTACGATCCCGCGCGGCCGGCGCCGCTGCTGGTGTTCCTGCACGGCTGCACGCAGGACGCCGAGGACCTGGCGCGGGGCACGCGCATGGACGCGGCGGCGGCCGAGGCGGGGGCCATCGTCGTCTACCCCGAGCAGCCCGCGGCCGGGCACCCGCAGAAGTGCTGGACGTGGTACGACCCGGCACACCAGGGGCGCGGGGCGGGCGAGCCCGCCATCGTCGCCGGGATCGCGCGCGCGGCCATGGCGCGCTGGAAGGTGGACCCCGCGCGCGTCTACGTGGCCGGGATCTCGGCCGGCGGGGCGATGGCGATCAACGCGGCGGCGTCGTACCCGGAGCTGTTCGCGGCCGCCGCGGTGCACTCGGGGATGGCGTACCGGGCGGCGGCGGGCGTGCTGCCCGCGCTGGGCGTGATGAAGAGCGGGCGCGGCGACCCGGCCGCCCTCGCCGCCGCGGCGGGGGAGGCGCTGCGGGCGGGCGGGCGGACGCACCTGCCGCTCCTCGTCGTGCACGGGGCGGCGGACGCGGTGGTGTCGCCCGCGAACGCGGCGGAGCTGGCGGCGCAGTGGGCGGCGGCGGGCGGGCTGGGCACCCCCGAGCGGGGGACGGGCGAGGCGGGCGGGCGGGCGTACGGCAGGACGGCGTGGAGGACGGCGGAGGGGCGCGAGGCGGTGGTGCTGGTGCAGGTGGAGGGGCTGGGGCACGCCTGGTCCGGCGGGAGCGCGGAGGGCACGTACGCCGATCCCGCGGGGCCCGACGCGTCGCGCGAGATCCTGCGCTTCCTCCTTTCCCACCCGCGGGAGGCCCGGTGAGCCCCTTCCCCCGCCGCCCCGACCCGCTGCGCTTCTGGCGCCGGCTGGACGCGGACCGCGTCGCGCTGGTCGACCGCGGGCGGGGGGGGCGGGCGACGTACGGCGAGCTGGACGCGGGGGCGGACCGCTGGGCGGCGGCGCTGCGCGCGATGGGCGTGCGGGAGGGCGACCTGGTCGGGCTCCTGGCCGGCAACCGGCGGGAGAGCGTGGAGCTGTACTTCGCCTGCGGGCGGGTGGGCGCCGCCCTGGTCCCGTTCAACTGGCGGCTCGCGGCGGCGGAGCTGGGCCCGGTGCTGGCGGACGCGCGCCCGGCGCTGCTCTTCGGCGAGGGGCGCTTCCGCGCGCTGGCGGAGGAGGCCGCGTCCGCATCTCCTACGGCGCCCCGGTGGATCGACCTGGACGACGAGCTCCCCGCCCTCCTGGCCCGCGGGGGGCCGGCGGAGGCCGACGCGGAGGTGGAGTCGGACGCGGCGGCGATGGTCCTCTACACGTCGGGGAGCACCGGCCGGCCCAAGGGCGCCGTGCTCCCCCATCGCCAGGTCCTGTGGAACGCCGTGGCGACCGCGACGGCGTGGGAGTTGGGGGCATCCGACGTCGCCCCCGTCTCCACGCCGTTCTTCCACACGGGCGGGTGGAACGTCTTCGCCCTTCCGCTCTGGCACCGCGGCGGGCGCGTGGTGCTGTTCGATGCCTTCCAGCCCGACGCCTTCCTGGAGGGGCTGGCAGAGGAGGGGTGCACCGTGGCGCTGACGGTGCCCACGCAGCTCCTGATGGCGGCCCAGAGCCCGCGCTGGGGCGAGCCCATGCCGGCGCTGCGCTTCTTGATCTCCGGGGGCGCGCCGTGCCCGCCCTCGCTGGCGGCGCGGGCGCGGGCGGCGGGGTACCGCTTCCGCGAGGGGTACGGGCTCACCGAGTGCGCCCCCAACTGCTTCGCCATCAGCGACGCGGAGGCGGTGCAGCGCCCGGGGAGCGTGGGGCGCCCGGTGCCGTTCCTGGAGATGCGGCTGGTGCGCGAGGACGGCGGCACGGCGGAGGTCGACGAGCCGGGCGAGCTCCTCCTCCGCGGCCCCCAGCGCTTCGCCGGCTACCTGCGCGATCCCGAGCGCACGGCGGAGGCGCTGACGCCCGACGGGTGGCTGCGCACCGGCGACCTGGCGATGCGGGACGACTCCGGCGCGTACCGCATCTGCGGGCGGCGCAAGGAGATGTACATCTCCGGCGGGGAGAACGTCTTTCCCGGCGAGGTGGAGGCGGCGCTGGCCGACCACCCGGACGTGGCGGAGGCGGTGGTCGTGGGCGTGCCGGACGACCGCTGGGGAGAGGTGGGGCGCGCGTTCGTCGTTCCCCGCGGCGGACTGCCGCTGACGGAGGAGGAGGTGGTGCGGCACGCCCGCACCCGCCTCGCTGGATACAAGGTGCCGAAGGAGGTGGTCGTCGTGCAGGAGATCCCGCGCCTGGGCTCGGGGAAGCCCGACCGCCGCGCCATGGCCGCCGCCGCGCCCGCGGAGCTGGCGCCGTGATGGCCGTGCAGCCGCGCCTCGCGAAGGGCTCCACCCTTCGCTCCACCCTGGCCTACGTGGCCGACGCCGGCGGGGAGGACGCCGTCCGCCGGGTCCTGGCGGTGCTGCCGGAGGACGAGCGCCGCCGGGTGCACGCCGCCGCCGCCACGGACGAGGTGCCCCTCGACCTGCTCCTCTCGCTGTGGCGCGCGGCGGATGAGGTGCTGGGGCCGGAAGACCCGCGCTGGGTCGAGCGCTCCGGGGCCTTCGCCATCGAGTCCTCGGGCGTCCAGCTCTACCGCGGCATCCTGCTGAAGAAGTCGCCCACCGAGTTCCTGACCCAGCGCGTCTCCCTCTTCCGCCTCTTCTACTCCCCCGGCGACATGGAGGTGGTGGAGGTGGAGCCCGGGCGCGCGGTCCTGCGCCTGGTGGGCTTCGATCCCGGCGACACCCTCTTCTGCCGGCGGCAGACCGGGGGGCTGCTGCGCTCCACGGAACTGGCCGGGGGCGCCCGCGCCACCGTGCGCCACGTGCGCTGCGTGGTGGAGGGCGACGCCTTCTGCGAGTGGGAGCTGCGCTGGGAGTGAGGCCGGTCCGCTCCCGCGGCGTTACACCTCCGAGACCCCGGCCCGCACCCGGCGGGGCCATCGTTCCCGGGAGCGCCGCGCATGCCGCGCGGCGGGGACCCGGACGGAGGGGGGCGAGATGACGGCAGCGGCGGCCGATCGGGCGGGGGAGGCGGAGGACGCGCGCTTCTGGATGCGGCGCTTCGTCTCCGGCTGGTACCGCGGGGCGGCGCACCTGGACAACGACCTGTCCCGCTTCGCGAAGGCCTACCGCATCGCGCCCCCGGCGCGGCTGCGGCTGCGGGCGGCGCTGCGCACGCTGGAGGGCGTGGACCCGGCGGCGTGACCTCCCTGTCGGGCGCGTGAAGCCCCGGCCGAGAACGGCGATCGCCCTCTGCGGGACGACACCCCCACGGCCTCTCGCGGCTCCCGGGCGGCTCGCGTGATGCTGGTCGCGTGGACCGACGTTCGGCTCCGGCCGAAAGCAGGCCAGCCCGCGCAGGCGGGCTTCGTGTAGTCGTTGCAGCGGTTTCAACCGCCGGCAACCCCGGCGGCGTGACCTCCCCGCCGTCGGCTTCGCCCATCGCCGCCCCGCCCTTCCGTCCGGAAGGCGGGGCCGCTCGCGTCGCGCGGCGGCGCGTCGCCTGCCGCCCGCCTTGCCGCGGCCGGCGGCGGTCGGCACCTTGGGATGGAGGGAGCCCGGTCGGGGAGCGCGTCTTGCTTCCCCTCCGGGGTGCTCCGTCCTTCCCTTCCCACACCGCCGCAGTGATGAGCCAGCTCGCCCGGAAGCGCCGCACCACCCCCAGGGTCCACGAGGAGCCCGCTGCGGCGGAGTTCCCGCTGCGGGTAGGCGCCATCGACGTGGGCTCCAACGCCATCCGCTTCCTGGCGGCGGAGTTCGAGTCGCCCATGCGCTACACGCCGCTCGCGGAGGAGAGGCGGGCGGTGCGGCTGGGGCACGACGTGTTCCTGACCGGCAAGCTGGCGCCCGAGGCGGTGGACGCGGCCGTGGAGGCCATCGGTTCGTTCCGCGCGCGGATGGAGGAGGCGGGGGTCGACCACTACCGCGCCGTGGCCACCAGCGCCACCCGCGAGGCCCGGAACGGCGCCGAGTTCGTGGCCCGCGTGCGCGACGAGACGGGGGTGGAGCTGGAGGTCATCACCGGCAGCGAGGAGGCGCGGCTCGTCTACGTGGCGGTGCGGAGCCGGGTGCCCTTCGGGAAGCGGAAGTGGCTCTCGGTGGACCTGGGGGGTGGGAGCGTGGAGGTGTCGCTGGTGGACGAGAGCGGCATCCTGTGGAGCGAGTCGCACACCATGGGATCGGTGCGGCTGCTGGAGGAGCTCTCCGTGTCGGGCGAGGAGCCCGGCCGCTTCCAGCGCCTGCTGCGCGAGTACGCGGCGACGCTCCGCATTCCCGTGATCGCGGAGAAGTGGTCGCCCGCGGGGCTGATCGCCACCGGCGGGAACATGGAGGCCATCGCACGCCTGGTGGGCCAGGACCCGGACGGGGAGCGGGCCGCGCGGGTGGAGGTGGCCGACCTGCGGAAGCTGATGGAGACGCTCTCCAAGATGTCGTACCGGCAGCGGGTGGAGGGGCTGGGGCTGCGCGCCGACCGCGCGGACGTGATCCTGCCCGCCGGCATGGTCTACGAGCGGGTGGCCTCTTTGGCGGGGGTGGACGCGATCCTGGTTCCCGGCGTGGGGGTGAAGAACGGGATCCTGCTGGACCTGGTGGAGGACCTGACGACGCACCAGGAGCACGAGGACCGCAAGGTCCGGCACGCGGTGGCGGGGTGCGTGGCGCTGGGGCGGCGCTACATGTTCGACGAGGCGCACTCGCTGCACGTGGCCGACCTGGCCGGCTCGCTCTTCGACCAGCTCCAGGACGTGCACGGCCTGGGGCCCGACGAGCGGCGCGTGCTGCTGGGCGCCGCGGTGCTGCACGACATCGGGACCTTCATCGGCTACAAGAAGCACCACAAGCACTCGCTCTACGTCATCTCCCAGTCCGAGGTGCCGGAGTTCGCCCCGCGCGAGATCGCGGTGATCGCCAACGTCGCCCGCTACCACCGCAAGGGCGTGCCGGCCCCGGACCACCAGAGCTTCACCTCGCTCCCGCCCGAGGACCGCGCGCTGGTGGTGAAGCTCGCCTCGCTGCTGCGCATCGCCGACGCCCTGGACCGCGAGCACCTGCAGCGCGTGCACGCCGTGCGCGCCAGGGTGGAGAAGTCCCGGCTCCGGCTGGAGCTGGAGGCCGACGGCGACGACCTGCTGCTGGAGCGCTGGGCGCTGAAGCGGAAGTCCAACCTCTTCGAGGAGACGTTCGGGCTGGAGGTCGTGCTGGCGGAGTGAGGGGCTCGACGGCCGGGAGCGGACGGACTCGGGGGGCCAGGGCGGCGGGCCCCGATGGCCCCCCGCCCCTGCCTAGGACTGGTAGACGGCAGCGAGCCGGCGCAGCGGGTGGAACCTGTGCTTCGGCTGAAGCAGCGCCGGGTCCTGGAGATCGGCCCAGAAGATCGGGTTACCAAACCGATCTTTTCCTCTCTCCTGCAGGCCGATCAGGCTGCAGAGCTTCCTTCCCTGGGGTGTCCAGCCCACGCCCACCACCTGCGAGACGCGCACGCCGTGGTGCCGCTTGTAGTACACCAGCTTGTCGACGATCCCGCACAACAGCTTCTCGAGTGCGTGGTTCATCAGGCCGGCGTGCTTCCGGGCGTCCTCCGCGATCACGACGGACATCAGGTAGATGTTGACGACTCCGCGGCTCGTGTACGATGCGACGTCGTCGGCGGTGATCTGGTTGTCGTCGATCCGGCCCTGCAGGAGCCTGGTGAGTGTCCCGTCTTCGATCGGCATGGCGTTGAGGTATCCCTTGACCCCCGGATTCTTGCCGCGCTCGACGAGGAACGTGTAGATGTCGGGCTCGATGTCGATCCACGTCCGTGACCGGTCGGGCGGCAGGGCAACCTCGTCCATCCCCTGGAGCGTGCCGTAGGCTTCCCGGTCGAGCGTGTTCCGGGAGACGTCGAGCATCGCGCCGAACTCCTTCGGGTCCGTGATGTCCCGTCCGTGCCTCACGTGCAGCGGTGACGGCTCGCGCGTCAGAAAGGGCAACCAGTGGTCCCGGATGTGTCCTTCCGCAAAGAAGTCGCTGTGGTGGAAGTGGTCGAAGGGCTGCTGCTCGAAGTTCGCGCTGTGGAGGTCGAAGCCTCTGGCTCCAGCACCCCCGGTGCGGCGCACGAACGTGCCCACCACCTTCGTCGGCGTGTCCTTCATCCCGAACTCGTTGCGGATCCGGAACACCTGGTCGCGCTGCAGGAGCGTGGTCCAGTCGAAGTCTTCCGGTAGCACCGATCCGCAGAAGATCACCTTGTCGAACTTCACCTCCTCGTACTTCAGCATGCAGTAGCCGACGATGTAGCTCCCGAAGCTGTGTGCGATGACGCTGGGTCGCTTCCGGTAGTTGGCCAGGTCCACCTTGTTCTCCACGTCCCGGCACGCCGCCTGATAGCTCCTGTAGAACGACTCGATCATCCGATCGTTCAACGCTGGAATCATGAAGCGCAGCAGCGAGTAGTTGCCGTAGTCGTAGGAATGGGTGGGTATTCCCCGAACGCTGAGCGTGTCCGCGAGAGACTTCTGCCACTCGCCACGCGTCCGGATCCCGTGGAGAGTAACCACGAGTGGTGGCTTGTACGTAGATCGTTCGCGAGGCGGCATCGGTGCTCTGATCGGGAGGCGGCGAACGGAAGGAAACCGGGCCGGGGGAGACAATGTAATGGAGACCGTACGTGGCGAGACAGCTTCGTCACGTAGCTCCCGGAGCTCCCCCCCGGTGCAGCGTGCGGAGACAGCGGAGTTGACCCGGACGATGGCTGGGTACATCATACGACGATATCCGCATTCGTCTCCCCCCACGCAAGGCCGCCTCCATGAAGCCGAGCCTCAAGCGCAGCCCCACCCTCCTCGCGCTCCTGCTGGTCGCGCTGTTCGCCGCTCCCTCCTCCGTGCGCGCGGACGAGACGGACGGCACCGAGTGCATCACCGTGTCGTACTACGGCGGGCTGTACACCAAGACGTGGTGCGCCGACGGGTGCCAGGAAACCACGTTCTTCTGGCAGGAGGGCTACTGCGACCCGCTCCCGGCGGAGGCGTAGTCCCCGTCTGCGGGCCGGCGGGCCCCCGCCGCCGGCGCGCCGATACGAGAGGAAGGGGAGGGCCGCCGCGGCGGCCCTCCCCTTCTCTTTCCCGGCAAGGCCGTCCGCGTCAGCGGCCGGCGGCGAAGCGGCGGGCCACGGTCATGTGGTAGACGGGCTGGGCGTCCTCCATCATCACCTTCAGGGCGCCGGCCTCGCGCATGGCGGTGAGGGTGCGTCCCAGCTCGGCCTGGAGCGCCTTCGCGTTCGCCTTCGCGACCTCCTCCAGCATCTCCGCCTCCATCTGCTCCGCCGTGGGGACGGCGGACGCGGCGGTGTCCACGGGCGGCAGGCCGGCGGGCACGGCGAATCGCTCGTGCGAGATGTCGACGGTGGTGCCGAACTCGTGGGCGCTCACCGTCTGCGAGGCGTTGGGGTTGATCTTCCGCAGTTCGGCCTGGGTGTCGTCGGTGCGCAGGGCGGAGGTGATCTTCATCCGATAGCGCGGCAGGCCCACGGAGTCCAGCCGCGCGTGGAACTGCTTGCCCAGCTCCAGCAGCATGGCGCGCGTGTCGGGGGTGACGTAGGGTACGGAGTGGTCCATCTTCCGCAGCACCCAGTACGGGGTGCTGTCGCCCAGGGCGACGAGCTTCCCCTGCCGGACCAGGCGCTCGATCTCGGCCTCGCCCGAGGCGCGGACGCCCAGGCTGCGGGCCACGGCGATCTGCTCGGCGTTCTTGTCGCGGCGCAGGCCGAAGACCTCGCCCCACTTCAGGCGGCGAACCTGCAGGAAGGCGGCGTTCACCGAGTCCTGCCGCGCGGCCAGCCGGGCCGCCTCCCGCGCGGAGTCGACCGGCGCGGCCGCGGGGCGGGGCACCGGCGCCCGCTTCGCCGCGCGCTTCTGCGCCGCGGCCTCCTCGCGCATCTCGTAGCTGTCGTGCTCGTCGGGCCCGCAGGCGCCCGCCGCCACCGCCAGAAGCCCCGCCACCACCCAGCTTTGCATCCCGTGCATCGTCTCCCCTTACGTGGCCGTTCGTCAGAGGCGGGCGGCAGGGGCCAGATGCATGCCAGGGGATCGCGAGCGCCCGCGGATTCGCCGCGCTGCGGCGTCGGACCCCGCTGGTCGGGAGCCTGCATACGCCGTCCCGACGAACCTGACGCAGGCTTCCCGGACGCGAGCGGACCGATGCCGAGCGACGACGTGCTGAACGAGGGGCTGGAGCTGGCGATGGCGTTCGGGGAGCACTGGCTGCGGCCCATCCAGGCGCGCCTGCGCGAGCGGCACCCGGAGCTGTCGGAGGCGGAGCTGGACGCCTGCAACGAGTTCTGCCAGCGGGTGATGCGCGAGGGGAACGTGGCCGTGCCCGCGTTCTGGCACCAGGCCGGCGGCAACGAGCGGCGGGCGTTCGAGCGCTGGTCCGCGGAGCTCACGCGCCGCTACCCGTGGCTCTCGCCCACGACCGCGAAGCACCTGTTCGAGCAGGGCCGCTACTACGCCTGGAAGGACGGGGAGATCTGAGCCGGGCCTTGGAACGTCCAATCCACCAACGTATCTTGGGCGGATGAACACCTCTCTCTCCAGCGAGCGCGCGATGGAGCTCGTCCGGGCCGCCGAGGCCGAGATCCGGGCCCTGGGCGTGCGGCGCCTGGCGCTCTTCGGCTCCGTCGCGCGCGACGAGGCGCGCCCCGACAGCGACGTGGACCTGCTCGTCGAGTTCATCCCCGGCGAGAAGACCTTCGACCGGTTCATGGCTCTGGCCGACCTGCTGGAGAGCCTGCTGGACCGCCGGGTGGAGCTGGTCACCACCGAGGCGCTCTCCCCTTTCATCGGTCCGCGAATCCTGGCCGAGGCGACGGATGTCCTTCGAGCTGCGTGACTATCTCCGCCACATCCTGACCGAAGCCACCTACCTGATCGACAGGAGCCGCGGCCTCTCGGAAGACGAGTTTCGGGAAGACGAAACCCTGCGGAGGGCGTTCGTGCGCAGCCTGGAGGTGATGGGCGAGGCCGCCAAGCAGGTTCCGGCGGATTACCGTGCGCTTCACCCCGAAGTGGAGTGGAAGGCGATGGCCAGGATGCGCGACCGCCTCATCCACGGCTACTTCGGGGTCGACTACGAGCTGGTCTGGGAGGTGGTGACCTCCAAGATCCCCGCCGTGCACGAGGAGCTTATCCGTCTGCTGGAGGCCGAGTAGGGCAGGATTCGCGCGCGGCTCGGCTGCGGAAGGGCCGCCGACTTGCATCGGCGAACCCTCTCAGCGCGTCCACGCCCGCACCCGCATCCCATCGACGTGAACCAGTACGACGACCGCACGCTGCCGTGGCCGGGAGGGCCGCGCCTGCCGCTTCCGCCGCCCCCGGAGCCGCCCGCCCCGCCACCGCGGAAGAAGCGGGGGCGGCTCTTCCGCATCGCCAGGTGGACGCTGGCCGTCCTGGCGGCGTACTACGCGTTCGCCGTGGTGCTGCTCGTCGTCTACCGCTTCGTTCCGCCGCCCACGACGGGCGTGCAGGTGCAGAGGCGGCTGGAGGCGGTGCTCTCGGGAGAGGAGTACGAGAAGAAGCAGACGTGGCGCGACGCGGACGAGATCTCGCGCCACGCCGGCCGCGCGGTGGTCTCGGCCGAGGACCAGCGCTTCTGGAACCACGGGGGCTTCGACTGGGTGGAGATGAAGCGGGCGCGCGACGAGGCGGGCGAGGAGGGCGGGCGGCTGCGCGGCGCCTCCACCATCACGCAGCAGCTCGTGAAGAACCTGTTCGGCTGCGCGTGCCGGAACCCCATCCGCAAGCTCTACGACCTGACGCTCACCCCGCCGGCGGAGCTGATCCTGGGGAAGCGGCGCATCCTGGAGCTGTACCTGAACGAGGTGGAGTGGGGGCCGGGCGTCTTCGGGATCGAGGCCGGCGCGCGGCACCACTACGGGACGGGCGCGAAGCGCCTCACCCGCACGCAGGCGGCCGGGCTGGCGGCGCTGCTCCCCAACCCGCGCCAGCGGACGCCGGCCAACACCGGCTGGTACCGCCGCGAGATCCTGCGGCGAATGGGCCGCAGCGGCTGGTGACGGGGAACGGCGGCGACGGCGGGGGCACGGCCTTCGAGTGGCGCGTGGAGGTGCGCTGGTCCGACATCGACGGCAACCGGCACGTTCGCAACACCGCGTTCAGCGAGTACGCCACCCACGCGCGCTTCCGTCTGCTGGAGGCGCACGGGTTCGACCAGGCGGCGCTCGAGGCGCAGCGGTTCGGCCCGGTGATGATGCGCGAGGAGATCCGCTACCGCCGCGAGGTGCTCTTCGGCGACTCGCTGGTGGTCACGGTGCGCTGCGCGGGCCTCTCCCCGGACGTGTCGCACTGGCTCGTGCACCAGGACGTGCGGCGCTCCGACGGCCGTGAGGCCGCGGTGCTCACCATCCAGGGAGGCTGGATCCACCTGGACCGCCGCAGGCCGGTCGCGCCGCCGCCGGAGCTGGCCCAGGTGCTGCGGGGGCTGCCGCGCACGCCGGACTACCAGGACCTGCCGTCGCTCCTCTCCCGCAGGCCCGGGGCGGCGGAGGGGTGACGGGCGGCGCGGGACCCCTCCGAGAGCCGACCTCCGCCACGACGAAGCGCGGCCCCGCCACCACGCCGGGACCGCGCTTCTCGCGTGCGCCGGAAGCGCGTACGGGCCGGTGTCGGCGTACCCGTACGAGAGCACCGCGTCGGTGGCGCGGACGTTCACCTGCAGGGCCTCCGCGCCGCGCTGGAGGGTGAGGAAGGCGTAGTCCTCCTCGCGGCCGTCCCGGATCGGGTAGTAGCTCGCCACGCCCCGCGCGATCCGCAACGGCCCGCGCGCGCCGGCCCGACCGGCGCCCCGGCGCCCCGTCCCCTGGCGCGAACGCCGGGCGCAGGCGACCTTTCCCGCGCGCCGCCCGTTTCCGGCGTTCCCCTCCCGGCGCTTCCGCCGACCTCACACGACCCCGGACGAGTACCCGATGAAGACCGCGAAGCGCGGCCCCGGCCGCTTCTTCCGCACCGCGCGCGCGTTGGCCGCCGCGGCGCTCACCCTGTCCGCCGCGGTCGCCTGCGACGACACCGGCACCGACCCGGACGCGACGCGCGAGGTGGTGCTGGGCGGCCTGTTCTCGCTCACCGGGAACTGGGCCACGCTCGGGGTCACGAGCAAGGCCGCCATGGAGCTGGCGGTGGAGGACGTGAACGCCTACGCGGAGGGCCGCGGCATCACCTTCCGCGCCGACGTGCGCGACACGAAGCTGGAGCCGGCCACCGCGCTCTCCGCCGCGACGGCGCTGCGGAACGCCGGCGTGCGGGTGATCGTGGGCCCGCAGTCCAGCGCCGAGCTGGCGGTGCTCAAGCCGTACGTGGACGCCAACCCGCTCCTGGTGGTCAGCCAGTCCAGCACCGCCGGCTCGCTGGCCGTGGCGGGCGACCGCATCTTCCGCTTCACCGCGGCGGACTCGCTCGAGGGCGTGGCGGTCTCCGGGCTGATGTGGGCCGACGGGATCCGCGCCGTGGTCCCCGTCTGGCGCGCCGACGCGGGGAACCAGGGGCTGCAGGCGGGCATCCGCACCCGCTTCCCCACCCTGGGCGGCAGCGTCGCCGCCGGAGTGGAGTACTCCGCGACGGCGACCGCCTTCGCCGGGACGGTGGAGACGCTGGGGACGCAGGTGCGGACCGCGCTCGCCGCGCGGCCGGCGTCACAGGTGGCGGTCTACGTGGCCGGCTTCGACGAGGTGGCGGCGCTGCTCGCCGCGGCGGCGCAGGACCCCGTCCTGGGCACCGTCCGCTGGTACGGCGCGGACGGCGTGGCGCAGAGCTCGGCGCTGCTGGGGAACGCCGCCGCGGTGTCGTTCGCGCAGACGGTGGGCTTCCCCACCGCCCTCTTCGGGCTGGACGCCTCGTCCGCGGAGAAGTGGCAGCCGCTGGCGGCGCGCATCCAGGCGCGCGCGGGCCAGGCGCCCGACGCCTTCGCCCTGGCCGTGTACGACGCGGTGTGGGTCGCCGCGCACGCGTACCTGGCCTCCGAGCGGGACGTGGAGATCGAGGACCTGGCCGACCGCTTCGTGGGCGCGGCGGGCTCGTACTACGGCGCCACGGGGTGGACGGTGCTGAACGCGGCGGGCGACCGCCGCTACGCGGACTTCGACTTCTGGGCCATCCGCCCGTCGGGCAGCACGTACACCTGGCAGCGCACGGCCACGTACAACACTCGGCTGGGGACGCTCGTCCGGAGCTGACCGCGCGCCGCGGTCCTCCCCGCCGGGGGAGGACGGCCGGCCGGGCGCATCTCCGCGTCGCCGTTCCCCGCCGGTCGGCGGAGGTGGCCCGCGGGATGCGCTCCTCCGCGCGCGACCCCTCTTCCCCCCTCGCGGACCACGGAGATGCTGGCACGCGACCGCATCCTGGTGCAGCCCCTGTGGGACGACCGCCACGCCTGGTACGCGCCGGCCCGCGCGCGCGCCTACGGGGTGGAGGTCGTCTCGTTCGCCTTCCCCCAGGTGCTGAACGACCCGCCGCTCCGTCTCGTCCCGGCATCGACGGACATCCCCGCGCCCGTCCGGCTCCGTCCCCCCGCGATCCGATGAACCGATTCCGCGCCGCGGTCCCGACCCTCCTCCTCGCCGCCGTGCTGCTGGTGGCCGCGGCGACGGCGGCGCACGCGTGCAGCCCCCTCCCCGGCGCGGACCCGGTGGGAGACGCGCGGGCGGCGGTGGCGCGGGAGGTCCTGGTGCTCGGAGCCGCCGGCGTGGGCAGCCTCCTCCTCGCGTTCTCCACGCGCCGGGCCCGCGCCGCGCCGCTGGTCTTCCTGGTCCTGCTCGCGGCTCATCCCCACTGGCGCGGGGTGGGCGGAGCGGACTGCGGTTCGGGCGCCCGCCAGGAGTCGCGGCTCGTCGGCTTCGCGGCCGCGGCGGTGTGCGTGGCGCAGGTCGCCCTCACGTTCCGCCGCCGCCCGGCCGGGGAGGCGACGTGAGGGGCGACGTGAGGGGCGACGTGAGGGGCGACGCCGACGGCCTCGGCCCGGTCTTCGGGGAGCGGGTGCCGGGGGTGGAGTACGTTCCGCGGCCCAGCGCGTACGCCCTGGTGGCGGACGACCGAGGGCGGCTCGCCGTCGTCCGCAACCCCAGCGGCTGCCACCTTCCGGGCGGCGGGGTGGAGGAGGGGGAGACGGAGGCCGGGACGATCGTGCGCGAGGGCCGCGAGGAGTGCGGGATGACGCTGCGGGCCTCGCGGCTCGTGGGGCGCGCCGTGGAGCTCGTATGGTCGGTGAGCGACGAGAAGTGGTACGAGAAGACGTGCGCCTTCCTGGCGGCGGAGTGGGACGGCGCCCTGCACGCGCGCGAGGAGAGTGACCACCACCTCCGCTGGCTCCACCCGGCGGAGGCGGCTCGCGCCCTGACGCTGGAGAGCCACCGATGGGCGGTGGAGCGGTGGATGGACGGCGGGAGGACGGCGTGAGCGGCCGGATCCGCGTGCTGTCCGTGGCCGTGCCGCGGGACGGCGACCGCGTGCTGGTGGAGCGCGGGTCGGACTCGGTGACGGGCGAGCGCTACTACCGCGCGATCGGCGGCGGCGTGGAGTTCGGCGAGCGGGCGGCGGACGCGGTGGCGCGGGAGTGGATCGAGGAGTTCGGCCTGGGGCTGCAGGACGTGGAGCCGCTGGGGGTGCTGGAGAGCCTCTTCACCTATGAGGGCGCGCCCGGGCACGAGATCGTCTTCGTCCACGCCGCACGCGTGGCCGACGAGGACGTCTTCCCCGGCGACGAGTTCGTCTGCATCGAGCCCGACGGGCTGCGGCACGAGGCCGTCTGGGTCCCCCTCGGCGAGCTGACGGCGGGCGAGATGCCGCTCCATCCCGACGGCGTGCTGGACCTCATCCTCCGACCGTGAGGGCGGTCGGTGGGCGGATCGGTCGGACGGTACGACCGAGATCATCGCGCACGACCCCCGCTGACGGTACCCGCCGCACCCCCACCCGGAGGAGCGAGAATGGACGCAGGCGAGACCGAGCCCACGGTGTACGAGCCGCCGGAGCAGGAGGATGCGTACGTCGGGGTGGAGGTGGTGGGGCCGGTGCACGCCGCGCGCTTCCCCGACGTCTGCATCTGCTGCGGCGGGGCGGCGGGGGGCAGCCTGCGCGTTACCAAGCTATTCCGGCGCACGGGCGACGACGGCCCCAACCACTACGAGCCGGCGGAGGTGCGCGCCCCCGCCTGCGACGGCTGCATCCGCCGGCACCGCGCCGAGCGCACGCCCATCGACCGCGCCGTGCGTCGGCGGCTGCTGTGGAAGTGGGCGCTGGAGGCCTCGCCCTACGTCGTTCCGCTGGGCGTCTGCCTGTTCTTCATGACGGTGGTGGTCCCGCGGCTGTTCCGCTCGGTGGACTGGGCGGGGGCGTCGTGGGACGTGCTGATCGGCGTGGGCGTCGCGGGGTTCTTCGCGTTCCTCACCTGGACCTTCGTCCGCCTGATCCGCTCGCGCGGCGCCCTGCTGATCGCGGAGCCCGGCCAGCCGTCGCACGAGCTCGCGGTGCAGGTCGAGCGCGGGCCGCTGGGCTGCCGCTTCGTCTTGCCGGCCGAGCCCACCTCCGTCTCGGGCGCGCTGGACTTCAGCGACGACCGCAGCGACGCGTTCGATCCCGAGCGCCACCTCTTCCGCTTCCGCAACCGCCAGGTGGCCGAGTCGTTCGAGGCGCTGAACGCCGGGCGGGCGTGGGACCCCGCCTCGCCCCGGGCGATCCGCGGCGCCATGCTGCGGAAGGCGGCGATGGCCGCCGTCGTCGGCTTCATCCTCTACCAGGTGGGGATGGAGCTGCTCCGCTGGCTGCGAGCCTGACTCCGGCGGCGCTCCGCCTATGATGGACGCGACCGCGTCACCCCTCCCTCCGCGGACCCCATGACCCCCGATGCCGCGCGCGAGTTCGCGGTGATCGTGGCGGGCGTGCTGTGCGCGCTGCTGGCGCAGGCGTGGTGGCAGGGGCGCGAGGAGCGCGGGCGCGAGCGCGACCACCTGCGCCAGATCCTCTCCGACACGCGCGAGAACGAGCGGCGGCTCGACGCGGCGCTGGCGCTGGACACCACCGCCGCGCGGAACATGGCGCGCGCCATCGACGCCCTCACCTCCGGGGCGCCTCCTCCGCCGCCCGAGGTCTTCGTGGGGTGGGTGGCCGACGCGGGGTCGTTCTCCGACTTTCGCCCCATGACCGGGAGCTACCGCGCGCTGCTGGGCACCGGCGACCTGCGGCTGGTGCGCAACGACTCGCTGCGCGGGAAGGTCGTGTCCTACTTCGCCTCGGTGGACGCGGAGTCCGAGCGGCTGCGCCAGTTCCGCGGGGCGATGAGCGACGGGGCCACGGGGATGGCCCGCTCGCTCCCGTTCATGCGCCGCGTCTTCTTGGACGGCCCCACCACCAGGGGGGTCGACATGGCGCAGCTCCGGGCCGATCCGGAGGCGGTGGCGCTGCTCTTCGGGCTGCAGGCGTCCGCCGCCAACCGCATCTCGGGACTGCGCTCGCTGCAGGGCGAGACCCGCGCCATGCGGCGCGCGCTGGAGGCCGAGCCCGGCGTCCGCTCTCCGTAGGCGCCCGGCGCGCGGGGCCGCGGAACCGATCGTGCGGAGGGGGGCGGACCGATGCCGACCCTCCCGCCGCCCCTGGGGCAGATGACCGACGAAGCGCGCCTCCGCACCCTGCTGGACCGGCTGCTCGACGCCCACCGCGAGGCGTTCGAGCTTGGCGAGCACGCCGCCGCGTACCATGCCCTCGCCTCCGCCGCGCACGCCGCGGAGGGGCTCGGCGACGCGGAGGCGCTGGAGGCGATCGGCGCGCGCAGCCTGGAGGCGCTGGCGTGGCTGGACGCGAACGCGCCCGGCGACCGCTTCTCCACCACCTCGGCCGCCGCGCGCGGGCACCACAGCGTCTTCCAGCAGCTCTCCGTGACCGCCACGGCCATGCGGCAGCGCCTGGGCGCCGAGCGGCTGCGGGAGGAGATCGGCCACATGGGCGACGCGGCGCCCGACCGACCGCGGCGGGTGTCGCAACGCGCCCTCTCGCCGTAGCTTCCCGTCGTCCACCCGCGCACGTTCCCCCAGCCGCACCCCTGCGATGGCGAAGATAGAAGACCGCGACCTGCAGAAGACCTACTCCCGCGCCCAGTTCGCCGCCAAGCTGCGCCGCCTGGCCGACTCGGTGGAGGCGGGTAAGCCGTTCACGATCCAGGTGGCGGGCGAGCGCCTGCGCATTCCCGCCGACGTGGACTTCAACATCGAGCACGAGCGCTCGGGCGACGAGGAGGAGCTGGAGTTCCAGCTCCTGTGGACGCGCGTCGGCTGACCTCTCCCCCGGCCGGCGCCTGCGACGCCGGCCGGTCCGCATCCTGCCCCTCCCGCCGTCCCCCGGAGCGCCGCGAGTGTCTTCTCCCCCGGATCCCGATCGCGAGCCCGTGCTGGTCCTGCGGCTGATGGTGGACGTCGCGGACGGGGCGGAGACCGCCGCCGAGATCGCGCGGGCGACCGAGCTGGCGGCGCCGCACCCGCTGATCGGCAGCAGCGTGAAGCGGTACCACAAGTTCCCGGACTGCTGGGAGGTCACGCTCCGCTTCCGCCCGGTGCGTTCCGGCGTGGTCTCGTTCGAGCGCCTGCTCGCGATGGCCGGCGGCGGCTGGCACCGCACCCCCGCCAATGACGACGACGAGTTCCGCGACGCCGTCTGGAACCCCGCGCCGGGGGCGGAGCTGGTGAGCCCGCGCGTGGGATGGGGGCATCTCCTGCTCTACAAGCCCGGGCCCCTGGACGGCTGAGCCTCCTGACCCGGACCATCTGACGGAGTGGATCGTGGGAACGCTGCGATGCGGATACGGGCACGACGTCTTCGACCCGGCGGAGGCGCCGGTGCGATCGACGACGCCGGCCCGGTGAGCTTCTACGCGGAGGACCTGGCCTACGTGCACCACGTGGGCTTCGGCGGCTTCGCGGAGGGCGCCGCGGCCGGCGTGCTGCGCCTGCTGGCGGACGCCGGCATCCGCGCGGGGCTGGTCCTGGACCTGGGCTGCGGGAGCGGGCCCTGGGCGCGGCGGCTGCTGGACGCGGGATACGCCGTCCACGGCATCGACCTCTCCCCCGCGATGGTCGACCTCGCCCGCCAGACGGCGCCGGGGGCGACGTTCGCCGTCGGCTCGCTGCACGACGCGCCGCTGCCTCCGGCCGCCGCGATCACCGTCCTGGGCGAGGGCATCGGCTACCTTCCCCCCGGCGCGGGAGACGACGGCCGCCTGGACCTCGCCCCCCTCTTCTCCCGCGTGGCGCAGGCGCTGCCCCGCGGCGGCCTCTTCGTGTTCGACGCCGTGGTGCGCGCCGGGCGTGGCGAGGACCTGCTGCGCTACCGGAGCTGGCAGGCGGGGGCGGACTGGGCGGTGCTGGTGGACGTGGCCGAGGACGCCGAGCGCCGCACCCTCCGCCGCGACATCACGCTCTTCCGCTCGGTCGGCGGCGCGTCCGACGGATACCGGCGGTCGGAGGAGACCCATCGCGTGGACGTGCTGGACCCGCGCGACGTCTCCGGCGCGCTCCGCGAGGCGGGCTTCACCGTCCGCACGTCCAGGGCGTACGGCGACCACGCCCTGGCCCCGCGGCGGCTCGCCTTCATCGCGCGGCGGAGGTAGACGGGCGTCGCTCGCACGGGGGAGGCGCCGGTGGGACGGTCGTCGGCAGGGGATGGCTGCGTCCGCGTACCGGGGGCGTGAAGCCCCGGCTAAGAACGGCGATCGTCGCTCCGGGACGACGTAGAGGTCGGCTGCGGGAGCAGGCGACGGCCGGCGGTGATCGACCCACCGTCGGCAGCGGCTCCGGCGGCGGCCGGGCGGAGGCCGGTCGTTGGCAGGGTTAGGGGCTGCGTCCGCGTACCGGGGGCGTAAAGCCCCCCGCTAAGAACGGCGATCGTCCCTCCGGGACGACGTAGAGGTCGGCTGCGGGAGCAGGCGACGGCCGGCGGTGATCGACCCACCATCGGCAGCGGCTCCGGCGGCGGCCGGGCGGAGGCCGGTCGTTGGCAGGGTTAGAGTGTGTTTAAGAATTGTCGATCCTGCGGACCATGAGCTGGATCATAGCGAGGTGGATCATGGCTTCGCTGGCTGTGGTCCGCTCCTCGTAGTCCTTGCTGAGCCGACGATATTGCCCGAACCAGGCGAAGGTGCGCT
>JASLAX010000234.1 GCA_030146875.1 Longimicrobiaceae bacterium | reverse complement strand
GCCGTGCCCCATCGCCGCGTGGGCGGCGGAGTCCGCCGCCGGGGGCGGGGCCGCGGCCGCCGGACGCGCGGCGGCGGTGTCGCTCGGGGCCGCCCGCGTTCCCTCCTCCCCCGCGCCGCCACAGGCGGCGAGAAGGAGGGGGAGCGCGAAGAGGATTCCGTGCCTGGCGTTCATCGTCCTCTCCCGCTCAGTGCTGGTGCGCCGGCGCCGCCGCCGGGGTCGGGGTCGGCGCCCGCGACGGGGTCGCCCGCCGGGCGCGGAGCTCCGCCAGGCGGCGCTGCACCTCGGGGTCGCTCCACATGCGGTGGAGCTCCGGGTCCGCGTGGACGCGGGCCTCCACGGCGGGATCGGAGAGCAGGCGGACGGCGAAGTCGATCGCCCGCGCGCTGTCCGCCGCGGCGCCGGGGGGCGCCGCGGAGGTCGTGGCTCCGCCGTGCATCTCCCGCATCATCCCCTGGAGCACGGGGTCGGTGGCGACGCGCTCGCGGATCACCGGGTCCGCCATCATCCGCTCGTGGATCCGCATCATCCGCCGCATCCCGTCCGTCCCCTCTGCGGCGGAGGCAGGAGCGGGCGTCCCGTGCCCGTCGTGCGCCCCCGCCGCGGCGGGCGGGGCCGCCCCGTGGTCCATCCCCTCGTGCTCCGCCCCGGCGGCGGCGGGCGTCGCGTCGTGTCCCGCGTGACCGCCCGCCCCGTGCGCCATCACCGCCCCGCGCTCCACCGTGGGCGTGGGGAAGCCGGCCAGGAAACCCGTCACCGGGCCGCCCATGTTCTGCACGCCCATCGCCAGCGACATCTCCCGCCACTCGTCCGGGGTCATCACGAACGACGTGGCGTCGCGGTAGCGCCGGGCCGCCAGCAGGATCTCCGCGCGCTTGCGCTCCCGCGGCACCCTGGGCGAGGCCAGGATGTCGGAGATCACGTCGTGCATCCCGTGAAGGTTGTCGAAGATGATCGCCGCTTCGGGGTAGCGCCGCGCGAACTCGGGGGCGATCGCGGGCGTCATCGGCATCACCCGCGGCATGTTGGTGGGCGCGTTCTCCAGCATCTGCCGGAACCGCGTGACCGCGGCGGTGACCCCCGTCTGCCGCTCCTCCACCGTGCGCCCCGCCACCAGCGGCTCGTACAGCCCCACCTGCAGCCAGTGGTAGGCCCAGATCAGCCCGTTGAACTTGGGCATCCCCTCGCGGAAGGCCGTGGAGTAGGGCTGCCCCTCCATCAGCTCCATCGTCTTGGGGACCGAGGAGAACGCCAGGTCCGGCCGGCTCTTGTAGTACCGCACCAGCTCCTCCACCCCCGCGTCCTTCTCCGCCTGCGAGAGGCGCTCGTCCGCCAGCACGTCGTAGATCTGGCGGTGCAGGAGGTGCGCCCACTCGAACATCAGCTTGGCCTCGGGGGCGAGCTTGGCGTACTGCACCTCGATCGCCGCCTCCTCCAGCGGAAGGCGCGGCGGGTTCGTGAGCAGCTGGCGCGTCACGAAGTCGTACTCGCGCCCCTCCAGCCGCGCGGGCGCCCGGTCGGGGTGCCGCCACAGCTCCTCGTACAGGATCGCGTGCCCGTAGTCGAAGGCGTTGAAGAGCCGGTCCGCCGCCGGGTAGTGCTTGCGGAAGACCCAGTTGTGGCTGGCGGGCAGGTAGAACTGCTCGTTCTCGCGCACCCACTGCCCCGCGAGGGGCGCCGCGTCGACGGCCAGGACGGCCGAGAGCGCCGCCGCGGCCAGGAATCGTCGGGCGGTCATCGTCCCCCCTCCCGTCCCCGGGTCGCGAGCTCGCGACGGCGCGGCGTGGGGATCAGCGAGCGCATCGCGAAGGCGTAGGCCGTGCCGAAGGTGGCGAACCACCCCTGGTCGTCGCCGGTCAGACCGCGGCCCACGCCGGCGTCCACGTTCAGGCGCGGCGAGATCTGGTAGCGCATCCCCGCCTCCGCCGTCCAGCTCAGGTCCTCTCCCCCGTGCAGCGGGCGCTCCGCGAAGGTGCCGGCGGTCACCAGCAGCGACCGCAGCGGCAGCGGGCGGTCCAGCGCCACCCCCGCCATCCACCGCGAGGCCTCGCCCGCGTCCTCGCCCGCCGCCGGCTCGTCGCCGAAGGTGTACTCGGCGTTGGCGTGCAGCCGCGTGTGCCCGAAGGTGCGCGTGGTGATGCCCTTCAGGCTGGCGTACGCGTGGTCCGGCGCCAGCCGGCCCACCGGCAGGACGACGGACGCGCCCACCGCCAGCGCGGGGAGCGTGAGGGTCTCCACGTTCAGGTTGTGCAGCGCGGAGATTCCGATCCCCGCCAGCCCCTGCACCTGCGACCCGCCGGCGTCGTCCACCACGGCGAGGGGAAAGCCCACCTCGAGCTGCGTGCGGGGAAGGATCCCGTAGGCGATCTCGGGCTCCACCTCCCACGTGTACGTCCCTCCGCGCGCGCGGTGCAGGCGCACGGGGGCGAGCTGCAGCTCGAAGGCGTACCGCTCCACCGGGTACGCGTCCTCGATGCGCAGCGGCCGACCCGCGTCGGTGTTGAAGTAGTCCGTCTGGGCGGCGGCAGGCGCGGCCGCGGCGACGATCGCCAGCGCCGCCAGCCCGCCCCACCCCAGGGTTCTCGTGCTCATGGTCTCCGTCCGTGCGTCCGTCGCTGCCCTCCGCCGGCGGCGGAGAGGCGGATTTTACCGCGGGTAAAACTCGTGCGCCAGGAGCGGGGCGCCGCCGGCCGGTCGGCCGGCGCGCTCCGCGGCCTCAGGCGGCGCCGGGCGCCGCTCGGTAGCCCTCGTCCTCGATGGCGCGCGCCAGCGCCGCGGCGTCCACCCGCGCGGGGTCGTGCTCCACGGTGGCGGACCCGACCTGCACGTCCCGCACCTTCACCCCCTCCAGCGCCTCCAGCGCGCCGCGCACCCCCGCCACGCAGTGCCCGCAGGTCATCCCCTCGATCGCGATCTTCGTCGTCTCCATGTCTCCCCCTCGCGTTCGTCCCCGTTACCCCCGCCCCCTATCGGGCGGCGAGGACGAATCTATATACCCCCTCCCCCTATGTCAAGCGGGTCAGGGGACGGTGGCGTCGTCCCGCCCCGGCGCTCCCTGCCGGCTCCGCGCCGCGCGGTGCGCACGGTCCAGGTACGGGCGCGAGGTGAGCCAGAAGAGAGTGAAGCCGGAGGCCACCGTCAGCAGCCCCAGGATCGAGAAGGCGCGCAGCACCAGGTTGTTGAAGTCGTCGCGCCCCCGGTAGTCCATGGTGTGCAGCATCCACAGGAAGTCGAACGCGCGCCAGCGCCCGTTGCGGATGCGGATCACCCGCCCCACCTCGGCCGGCACGTACGCCGTGGGGCGCGCCGAGCCGTGCGCGAACGTCACCGCCCAGGCGGGGAGCGGCTGCTCGCGGTACTCGTGGTGCGCGCCGACGCTCTCCGCCGTCAGGTACTCCACCGAGGCCACGCGCGCGGGATGGGCGAACTCCGCCTTCGCGATCCGCACCGCCTCCTCCCGTCCCACCGCCGGCCGGGGCGCCCCCGTCGCGGCGTCCGCCAGCCGCGTCTTCCGCACGGCGCCCTGGGGCCCGCGGGTGAAGTACGCCACCCGGTACGTGGGGGTCCCCAGCACGTGCACCAGCTCCAGCGTGGCGATCGAGTCCACCGGCTCCGTCCGCCGCAGGCCCGCCAGCACGGCCGAAGGCGAGGCGAGCGGCGCGTCGGCGCGGAGGTGGGGACGGGGTGCGTGCAGGTCGTCGCCGTGCACCGTGTCCAAGTCCACCCACGAGAAGTAGAGGCCGCCCAGCGTCCAGAGCAGGAACTGGATGCCGATCAGCAGCCCCAGCCAGCGGTGGACGCGGCGCACGCGGTAGCTGGTCGACCGCGGCGCGCGCGGCGCGGTCGAGGCGGGGGAGGACGGCGGGTCCGGCGTCATCGCGAGGCGAGTGCGTGGGGGCAGAGGCGGCCCGGGGGAGCGTCCCACCGGCAGAGGAGGTGCCCGAGCGAGGGCTCGCCCGGGTGGCCGCAGTGGTCCAGCGGGTGCGCGGCGTGGTCCGCGGGCATGGGGTGCACCTCGATGGCGCTCGACGCCCACACGAGCACCAGGGCGAGCAGGGCGCCCGCCAGCGAGCGGCGGGTGACGTGGCTCACCGGCGGCGGCTCCTCGCCGGCCAGGCGGCGGACGCGGCGCTCCAGCAGAGCGGCGGGCGACGCGAAGCCCACGCCGGCCCCCGGCGGCCGGTCCAGCCGCCCCCACCCGGCCAGGGCGACCAGGGCGGAGGCCAGCGCCAGCGGGCGCTCCCGCGCCGCGCGGTCGTCCGCCTGCACCTCGGCCTCGTCCGCCACGTCGTCCGCCAGCCGGCGCAGCGCGGGGATCCAGAACAGGACCAGGGCGACGAAGCGCAGCGCGGAGAGGCGCAGCGGGTCGCGCCGCGCCAGGTGCGCCTCCTCGTGCGCCAGCAGCGCCTCCAGCTCGTCCCCGGACAGCCGCCCGGGGAGGGACGCGGAGACGTAGACGCGCGGCCTCCACCATCCCGCCGTGAACGCGGGGGTCGGGAGGCCGTCGACGACGCGGACGCGGCGGAGGTCGAGCCCCACGGCCAGCGCCGCCGTCCCGAGCGCGTCGGCGGGGGACGGCACCTCCCCGGGGAGGGCGGCCAGCGTGCGCCGCGTCCGCAGCGCCGCCCTCGCCCGGTCCGCCGTGGCCAGGAGCAGCCCGGCGACGACCAGCGCGTGGAAGCCCCAGTGGACGGGGGCCAGCAGCTCGTGCAGGGCGATCAGGCAGAGCGCGCCCAGGTGGTCCTTCCCGCGCAGCCCGTGCTCCAGC
Source organism: Longimicrobiaceae bacterium (assembly GCA_030146875.1). Taxonomy (GTDB): domain Bacteria; phylum Gemmatimonadota; class Gemmatimonadetes; order Longimicrobiales; family Longimicrobiaceae; genus JASLAX01. Next base: position 10,093 of record JASLAX010000234.1, on the reverse strand, counting down.
CCCACGGCGAAGTGGTGGCCGAACACCGGGGCCACGCTGAGCAGCAGGAGCGCGGAGATGCCGAGGAGGAGCGCTCTCCGCCGCCCCTCCTCGCGCGAGACCAGGGCGGCGCTGCGGTGCGACCCGCTCACCCGTCCCCCCGTTCGCCCAGCCGGCGCTCGATCAGCCGCGCCAGCGCCGCCAGCCGCTCGGGGTCGTGCTCCGCCAGCACGTCCACGAACGAGGAGGTAACCGCGTCCGGGCCGAAGGAGAGGATCCCCTCCACCACCCGCCGCGAGGCCTGGGCGCGGAACGCCTCCTCGTCCAGGGTGGGCTCGTAGTGCAGCAGGTCGTCGCGGCTCTCGCGGCGCAGGAGGCCCTTCCGCACCAGCTTGTTCAGCACGGTGATGACGGTGTGCACGGTCACGTCGTGCTCTCGCGCGACCCGGTCGTGCACGGCGCGCGCGGGCACGGGGCGGCCCATGCTCCACACCACGCGCATCACCCGCGCCTCCAGGTCGCCCAGCACCTTCGCCAGCCCGTCGGCGGAGAGGCGCACGGTGTCCCGCAGGTGCAGGGCGTCGTCGGGGGGACGCTCGGGCTCGTTCACGGCGGGCGGGTCGAGGAGGGGGAACGGGAGGACGGTCCAAGGATACACGTCGTTTTATCGGACGTAAACCCCCGCCGGAGAGCGCTCTCTGGCGGGGGTTCGCGTGGCCTCCGGGCGTCCGGGGGGACGCCGGCAGGCGGGGTCCGGCTAGAAGGCGGCGCCGCTCGCCATCTTCCCGGGCGAGGACGACAGCGACGAGAGCGTTCGGTGCAGCACCCACGAGCCGGTGGCGGACGCGTCCGGCGAGCGGTTCATCGACACCCCGTCCGTCCCCGAGAGCGAGGAGGGGTAGGTGTACGACGCCTTCGTCACGCCGCCGCCGTCCTTCAGGATCACCGAGTCGCCGCCGTTGCCCAGGCCGAGGGTGCCGGTGGAGGCGCCCACCGCGTTCACGGTCCCCGCCGGGATCCCGCTCGCCGCGCCGAACACCACGACCGCCTTCCCCGCCGCCAGCGTGGTCCCCGACGCGAAGGTGTGCTTCACCCCCGCGCCGTCCGAGACCGTCCATCCCGCGATGGAGATGGACGACCCGCCCACGTTGACCAGCTCCACGAACTCGCCGGCCACGTTGCTCCCGGGCTCGTTCGCCAGGATCTCGTTGATGATCACCCGGGCGGGCGAGGAGACCACCACCGTGAACGCCCCGTCGCTCGCGTCGCTCGTCGCTGCCGCGGCGGCGTCGCTCACGCGCACCCGCGCGCTGGTGCTGGCCGTGTTCGGGACCGTCCACCCGTACGACCCGGCCGACGCCGGGGTGCTCGCCACGATCTGCGTCCAGCTCGTGCCGCCGTTCAGCGTGTACTCCAGCTTCACGTTGGAGATGCCGGAGGACGTCCAAGTCACGTTGCGCACCGTCCCGCCGGTGATCGTCTCCCCGCCGTTCGGCGCCGAGACCGTCACGCTGCCGGGTGCGGCGCCGCCCCCGAAGGTGTAGCGGGTCAGCACCGGGAAGTGGTCGCTCGTGGTGGCGTCGTAGCTGGCGATGAAGGAGTCCACCCGGTATACCTCGGTCGAGCCCGGGACCAGCGTGGCGTGCAGCTCGTTGCTGGTGAGGTGGTGGTCGATCATGTCCGGGTAGCTCGTCGTGGACGAGATCCCGGCGGCCGAGAGCGCGCCCGTGGGGAAGCGGTAGTCGGCCGCGTCGTCCACGAAGTTCTTGTACGGCGAGAGCTGGCCCGACGTGATGGAGGTGTCCACGTCGTCGTTCCAGTCGCCCACCACGATCACCTTCTGCGTGGGATAGCTGGCGTCCAGGTACGCCTTGAGGGCGTTGGACGCGTTCAGCCGCTTCTGCCAGCTCGTCACGTCCGAGAACGCCTTGCCGTGCAGGACGATCACCACCACGTCCTCGGTGGTCCCGTTCAGCGTCACCCGCAGCTTCACCTCCAGCGGCGGGCGGCCGGCGAAGTCGGCGTCGTTCGCGGTCAGGATGATCCTCGCGCCCAGCAGCGTGGCGATCGAGGAGCGGTAGAGGATGCCCACCTTCTGCTCCGTCGCGCCGTACGACGCGGCGCCGCCCGTCACCGTGGCCTCGCTCGCCAGGAAGCCCGTGTAGCCGGGGAGCTGCGACTCCAGCGAGTTCCACTGCGTCTGGCCCACGATCTCGGCCACGCCCCAGATGTCCAGGTCCGCGCCGGAGATGACGTCGCGGGCGTTGGAGAGCTGGAGCGTCTCGTTGGTGGGCCCGTTGGACGAGCCGAACCACTCGATGTTCCAGCTCGCCACGTCGAGCGTGGCCGCGGTCCCCTTCGCCGGCACCACGGCCGGCGAGGGGCCGTTCGACGGGGCGGAGCGGCCGCCGGCGGTGGGCGAGTCGCAGGCGGCGGCGCTGAACGCCAGGAGCGCGCCGAGCAGCGGCGGCGCGGCGCGTGGGAAGCGGGCGAGTGGCATCCGGAGTCCTCGTGGGGGCGGAAGTGAAAAGCGGCCCGCGCGGATGGGCGCGGACCGTCTCCCGGCGCCCGGAGGGGCGCTGCGGGCCAGATCGCGTGATGTGGCGGCAAATGTAAGCACCGGCCACCCGCCGCGCCAGCTTCTTCTTCCGATCGGCTCCCCCGCCGCGGGATCAGGCCGGGAGCGGCAGGGTGAAGCGGAAGGCGCTCCCGCGCCCCGCCTCGCTCTCCACCCAGATGCGGCCGCCGTGCTGCTCCACGATCCCCCGGCAGATCGCCAGCCCCAGCCCGCTCCCGCCGCGCTCGCGAGCGTCGGAGGAGTCGACCTGCCGGAACCGCTCGAACACCTCCTCGTGCATCCCCTCGGGGATCCCGCGCCCCTGGTCGCGCACCGACAGGGTGGCCGTCCCCTCGGCCGCCGCGGCCTCCATCCACACGGTGCCGCCGGCGGGGGAGAACTTCACCGCGTTGGAGAGGAGGTTCACCAGCACCTGCAGCACCCGGTCGGGGTCGGCCACGACCTCCAGGCCCCCGTCGTTCAGGACGATCCAGACCCCGGCGGCCTCGGCCTGGGGGCGCACCACCTCGGCCGCCTGCTCCATCAGCTCCGCGGCGGCGTACGGGCGGGGCTCCACCGTGCACCGGCCGGACTGCATGCGCTCCAGGTCCAGCACGTCGTTGATCAGCCGCACCAGCCGATCGGAGTTCCGCAGCGCCAGCTCCAGCGTCTGGCGGGCGCGCTCGGGGCGGCTCTCCAGCAGCCCCCCCGCCAGCAGCCCCAGCGCGGCGCGGATGGAGGTCAGCGGCGTGCGCAGCTCGTGCGACACCACCGACACTAACTCGTCCTTGAGCCGCTCCATCCGGCGGCGCTCCGTCACGTCGTGCGCCACCGCCTGCATCCCCGCGAACGCCCCCTCGCGGTGCACCGCCTGCGCCCTCTGCCCCACCCACCGCTCCTCGCCCGACCGGGTGACCACCGCGAACTCGCGGTACGCCGCGGGGGCCCCCTCCTTCTGGCGCAGGTAGTGCTCGGCCAGGCCGGCGCGCAGGTCGGGGCGCACCAGCTCCCACCAGCGGGTGCCCACCAGCTCCTCGGGATGGTAGCCCAGCACCTCGCGCACCGACGGGCTCACGTACGTGAAGCAGCCGTGCGCGTCGGTGCGGAAGATCAGGTCGCTCGCGTTCTCCACCAGGGCGCGGTACAGCTCCTCCTGCGCGCGCAGCGTGGCGGTGCGCTCCCGCACGCGCTCCTCCAGGCGGTCGTTCCGGCGCCGCAGCGCGCGGTCCATGTGGCGCGCCTCCAGCAGGTTGCGGATTCGCAGCAGGGCCTCGGCCGGCTGGAACGGCCGGTCCAGGAAGTCCTTGGCCCCCGCGGCCAGCGCCCGCGCCCGCTCGTCCGGGGCCGCGCGGCCGGAGAGCACCAGGAACGGCACGCGCTCGCCGTCCGGCAGCAGGGAGCGGAGCCGGCACATCAGCGCGATCCCGTCCGCGCCGGCCAGGTGCAGCCCCACCAGCACCAGGTCGGGCTGCAGCGCCTCGCCCAGCCGCACGGCCCCGAAGGGGTTGGCGGCCAGCTCCACGCGCGCGTACCCCGCCCCGGCCAGCAACCGCCCGAGCTCCTGCAGCGCCCGGGGGTCGTCGTCCACCACCAGGATGCGGGCGGCGGCCAGCTCGGCCGTGGGGCCGGGGGGGCCGCCGGGAGCGGGCGGCGCGGGGACGGGCGCGGGCGGGGGCCGAAGGGAGAGGATCATGGGCGCGGCGCGGGCGAGGGGAGCCGGGATACGCCCCGTCGGGCAGGTCCCGCGCCACCTTCCGGCGGCGGAAAATCCGCGCGGATGCTGGGCCGGGCGCCCGGCGGCACCGTCCGGTCGCCGGACACCGTACGGAATCCGGACGCGGGCCGGCGGAAACCGCGGGTCCGCATCCCCCGTAGTGTCTTCCCGTCGCGGCCGGCCGGCGAGGCGCCGACCGTTGCCAAAACGCCCGGGCGTCCCCTACATAAGAGACAGGAGACGCGGGACCGCCGCGACGACCGGGCACTCACAGGAGAGCAGGCCATGGCGCTCTGGGACTTCGTTCGCACCGAGCTGATCGACATCATCGAATGGCTCGACGACTCGAGCGACGCGATGGTGTACCGCTTCGAGCGGCACGACAACGAGATCAAGAACGGGGCGCAGCTCATCGTGCGCCCCGGGCAGACGGCCGTGTTCGTGGACCAGGGGCAGATCGCCGACGTGTTCGCCCCCGGGCGGCACGTGCTGTCCACGCAGAACCTTCCCCTCCTCTCCACGCTGCAGGGGTGGAAGTACGGCTTCAACTCGCCGTTCAAGGCCGAGGTGTACTTCGTGTCCACGCGGCAGTTCACCGACCGCAAGTGGGGCACCAAGAACCCGGTGATGCTGCGCGACCCGGAGTTCGGGCCCATCCGGCTGCGGGCGTTCGGCACGTACGCGGTGAAGGTGGGCGAGCCCGCCAAGTTCATCTGCGAGATCGTGGGCACCAACGGCCACTTCTCGGTCGAGGAGATCCAGGAGCAGCTCCGCAACCTGATCGTGGCCCGCTTCAGCGACGTGCTGGGCGAGGGGAAGATCGCCGCGCTGGACCTGGCCGCGAACTACGACGAGATGGGCGGCCTGCTCACGCAGCGCATCGCCCCGGAGTTCGCGGGCTACGGGCTGGAGGTCACCAAGGTGCTGATCGAGAACGTCTCCCTTCCCGAAGAGGTGGAGAAGGCGCTCGACAAGCGCAGCAGCATGGGCGTGATCGGCAACCTGGGCGCCTACACCCAGTACCAGAGCGCGCAGGCCATCGAGGCCGCGGCGAAGAACCCGGGCGGCTCGGCCGGCGCCGGGATGGGGATGGGGATGGGCTTCGCCATGGGGAACCAGATGGCGCAGACGCTGGGCCAGCAGGGGCAGGGACATGCCGGCGGGCAGGCGGGCGGCCACGGCGGCGCCTCCGGGCCGCCGCCGCTCCCGCAGCAGGGCCCCGCGTTCTGGACCGCCGCGGGCGGGCAGCAGTCCGGCCCCCACGGGGTGGACGCCCTGCGCGAGAGCGCCCGCAGCGGCGGGCTGACGCGCGAGACCCTGGTCTGGCGCGAGGGGATGGGGGCCTGGACCCCCGCCGGTGAGGTGTCCGAGCTCGCGTCCCTCTTCCCCGCCACGCCGCCCCCGCTCCCGCCGCAGTGAGCACGCCGGCCCCGCAGCCGGTCGTCGCCTGCTCGGGCTGCGGCGCCGGGCTGCGCTTCGACCCCGGCCAGGAGACGCTCACCTGTCCGTACTGCAACGCCCGCACGGCCGTCTCCGGAGCACGGGAGACGGCCGCGCAGGCCGTGGAGGAGCTGGACTTCGACGCCTGGGCCTCGCGCCTGGCCGGCACGGCCGAGGGCGACGAGGTGCTGGCCGCCCGCTGCTCCGGCTGCGGGGCGGAGACCACCCTGCCGCCGAACGTGGTGGCGGAGGCGTGCCCCTTCTGCGGCTCGTCGCTCCTCCCGGCCGCGCAGAGCGAGCGGGCGGTGCGTCCGCGCGCCCTGCTCCCCTTCCGCGTCACCCGCGCCGACGCCGAGAAGGCGCTGGAGCGGTGGGTGGGGACGCTCTGGTTCGCGCCCAACGACTTCGTGAAGGGGGCCAGGCGCGAGGGCGGCATCACCGGCGTCTACGTTCCCTACTGGACCTACGACGCCCGCGCGGTCACCCGCTACGCCGGCATGCGCGGCGAGTGGTACTGGGTGAGCGAGACGTACACCACCACCGAGAACGGCCGGCAGGTCACCCGCACGCGGCAGGTGCGCAAGACGCGGTGGTATCCCGCCTCGGGAACGGTGCACGACGCGTTCGACGACGTGCTGGTGGTCGCCAGCGGCTCGCTCCCCGAGAAGGAGGCCACCGCGCTGCAGCCCTGGGACCTGGACTCGCTGGTCCCGTACTCGGACGAGTACCTGGCCGGCTTCCGGGCCGAGTGCTACCAGTGCGGGCTGGAGGAGGGCTTCGCGAAGGCGCGTCCGGTGATGGAGGCGGCGATCCACCAGACCATCCGCGCCGACATCGGCGGCGACGAGCAGATGGTGACCTCGGCCGACGTCCGCTACTCCGACGTCACCTTCAAGCACGTCCTGCTCCCCGTGTGGGTGGGAGCCTGGCGCCACGGCGACCGCGTCTACCGCCGCATCGTGAACGCCCGCACCGGCGAGGTGCAGGGAGAGCGGCCGTGGAGCTGGATCAAGATCACCCTGGCGGTCCTGTTCGCCCTGGCCGTCCTCGCCGTGGTCGCGCTCCTCTTCGGCGGCGAGGGGTCCGCGGCGGCGTCCGCCGGGGGACTCCCGGAGCTGCTCGCCGGGCCCCCGATCCAGGCGCTTCTCTCAGCCGCGGGCTGAGCCGGCGCGCCCTCGGGGACACCCTCCGGAAAAATCTGTTGTCGCACGGGTGGGTGCGTTAGATTCCTCCGTACGCACGACAGGAACGTTCCCTCGCCCTCTCCTCTTCGGCGGCCGGCTCACCCCGTGCCGCCCGCGCGCATGCCGTCCGCCACCGTCCTGCTCGTCGACGACGACGCCGATTCCCGGGCCATCTACGGGGCCATCCTGCGCCACGGCGGCTACGTCGTGGTGGAGGCCGGCGACCCGCAGCAGGGGTTCGCCCTGGCGCGCGAGGGCGGGGCGGGACTGCTCGTGCTGGAGCCGTTCCCGCTGGGGCCGCAGCGGTGGGACGCGCTGCGCTCGCTGGTGGAGGAGCCGGAGACGGCGTGCCCCCCGGTGCTGGTGGTGACGGTGATGGCGCGCGCGGTGGACCGCGTGGCCGCCCGCGCCGCCGGCGTGGCCGCCTACCTGGACAAGCCCTGCACCCCCGCCCGCCTGCTCGAGGAGGTCCGCCGCCTCCTTCCCACCGCGATCTGAGGCCAGCCGCCTTTCCCTGCCCTCCAGCGATCCACTCCCGAGGACCGCGAGCACCAACGAGAACGTCCCCCGCCGGCACGTGGCCGCGGGGGACGTCCTTCGTCGTGGAACCGGGCGCGGCTACTCCGCGGCGGGGGTCTGCTTAGCGGGGACGGAGCGCAGGTAGAGCCAGACGGCGCGGATCTCGTCGTCGCTCATCTGCCCGGCGAGCGCCCACGGCATCACGCCGTTGATGGCGGTGCCGTCGGGGCGGATGCCGGAGCGCAGGGACTTGAAGAAGTCGGCCTCGGTCCAGGCCCCGATCCCCGCCGGGGTCAGGTTGGACGCGGGCGGCCACTCGGGCGGGGTGCCGGGGATGGGGCCGCCCACCAGGTCCTTGCCGTGGCACCCGCGGCACCCGCCCACGGTGGCCAGGTACTCGCCGTACTCGCGGGTCACGCCCGGCGACACCGGGGCGGGGCGCGGGGCCTGGTGCGCGATCCGCTCCGCCGCGAACAGGGGGAGCTTGCCGGAGAGGTACAGCCCGCGCCCCAGCGGACCCAGCCGGGACGGGGGCAGCGTGCGGTCCACCGGGGGGAGCGAGCGAAGGTACGCGAACAGGCTGGCCGCGTCCTCGTCGCTCAGGTGGTAGTACTCGTCGGAGGGCATCACCAGCAGGCCGCGCCCCTCCGGGGCGATCCCGTGGCGCACCGCGCGCTCCAGGTCGGCGTCGGTGTAGCGCTTCCCGATCCCCCCGTCGCCGGCGGTCAGGTTGGGGGCGATCACCTGGCCCATGGCGGGGTCGTCGATGAACACCTTGCCGCCCAGGTCGGCGCCGTGGCAGTCCATGCACTTGCCGATGGCGGTGGCCACGTGCTTCCCGCGGGCCAGCGCGGCGGGGTCGGTGCGCTGCGCCAGCGCCTGCCCGGGCACCTGCCAGGTGCGGCGCAGGCGCATCTCGCTGGCCGCGTACACGGCGCCCGCGGCGAGCACCGCCACGCCGACCAGCACGGCGGCGGCGATGCCGGATCGCTTGAGCCACTTGCCCATGCGTCAGAACCTCCGGAGGGGAATTGCGGGGGGAACGGGAGCGGGTCCGTCGAGCGGCGGGAGCGGCGCGCGGGAGCCCGGGCGCAGGCCTACAGGCTAATGGCGTCCGGCGCTTCGGTCAAGAAACGCATGGCAGCACCGCCCCCACTGCGCCGCGACGCACATGCCTCGGGGCCGCGCGTCCCCTCCTGCGCCGGACGGGAGCGCGGGAAGTCGCGCGTGGGCTCGCCCGTCGGGCGGCCCACGGCGTCGAGCGCCTCCCATGCCCGGGAGAGGGAGCCGGTCCCGCGCGTCAGTGCCCCCCTCCCACGGCCGCGCCGGCGGCGGCGGCGGCCTCGGGGGTGTGGACCACGGGCAGGAAGTAGAAGGCGATGCCCAGGATCACGTACACGGCCAGGAGCTGCACGCCCTCCATCCAGTGCGACTCCCCGTCGTTGGCGCAGAAGGCCATGATCCCCACGCACAGCCCCACCGCCACCACCTCGAGCGGGGTGAAGATCAGGTCCATGGGGCGCGGCCCGATCACGTAGCTCAGGAAGACGAGGAGCGGGGCCACGAACAGGGCGATCTGGATGGAGGAGCCCACGGCGATGTTGATGGCCGCGTCCATCCGGTTCTTGGCCGCCATGATGATGGCGGTGGAGTGCTCCGCCGCGTTGCCGATGATGGCGACCACGATCACGCCCACGAACACCTCGCTCCACCCGAGCGTCTCGGCGGTGGCCTCGGCCGCGCCCACCAGGAACTCGGCCATCACCGCCACGCCGATGGTGGCCAGGACCAGCATCGCCATCGCCTTCTTGACGCTGCTCTTGGGGTGCGCCCCGTCCCGGCCCGCCTCGCCCGCGTCGCCCATGTACAGGTGGCGGTGCGTGCGCAGCGTGAACCAGAGCGACGCCACGTAGGTCAGCATCAGGACGATGGCGATCTCCAGGCTCAGGTTCCGCTCGGCCGCCTGCGCGCCGGCCCCCGCGATCGCGTGGAACACGCTGGGGACGATGAGCCCCACCGCGCTCAGCACCAGGAGCGTGGAGCCCAGCGCCGCCGCGGTGCGGTTGAAGCGCTGCGTCTCGAAGCGCACTCCGCCGATCAGCGCGCTGAGCCCGAAGACGAGCAGCACGTTGCCGATGATGGAGCCGGTGATGGACGCCTTCACCAGGTCGTGCAGCCCCGCGCGCAGCGCCATGATGGCGATGATCAGCTCCGCCGCGTTGCCGAAGGTGGCGTTCAGCAGCCCCCCCACGCCCTCGCCCACGTGCTCGGCGATCTCCTCGGTGGCGTGCCCCATCATCCCGGCCAGGGGAATGATGCCCAGGCAGGAGATGACGAAGATCCACATGGGCGGCGAGTGGAGCACCCACTCCATGAGCATCGCCACGGGGACGAAGACCAGGAGCAGGTTCAACACGTTCCGGGCGGAGAGAAGGCGCTTCGGCGCGGTCTCGCTCATCGGCTTCGCTGCGGGTTGGGACGGTGGGTGCGGCCCGGGGCCGGGAACGCGGGGAAGGTACGGCCCCCGGCGGGGCGCGGCAACGCGCCCGAAAGACGGCGGGCCCGTCCGACGCGTGTCGGACGGGCCCGTGCTACCCGGACGGGGTGGGGCTAGTTCTCGCGCTCGTGCTCGCGGGCGCGGGCCTCCGCCTCCCGGGCCCGGCGCTCGGCGTCGCGCGCGCGCTGCGCGGCGGCGCGGCG
>JASLAX010000208.1 GCA_030146875.1 Longimicrobiaceae bacterium | reverse complement strand
CGTGGATGGACGCGGAGCCGTTGGACGCCAGGTGCGTGACCGCGCCGCGCCGCATCAGGTCGACGAGCACGGGGCCGAGGCCCGTCTTCACCACGTGCCCGCCGAGCATCCACAGCACGGTCCGCTCCGCCTCCACCGCCCCCACGACGGCGTCGACGACGGCGAGGAACGACTCCGCCTGCAGGACGTGCGGGAGCGACGCGACGAACGCGCCGAACGTGCGCTCCGCGGGATCGACGGAGGGCGGCGCGGCGAACTGCTCCGCGACCACCTTGTTCGGGCGGCCGCCGACGGGGATGGTGCGGATGCGCGAGAAGTCCGCCTCGGGGAAGGCGGGTGCGCGCTCGGACTGCTCGGGGACTTCGGGCACGGGACGGCGGCGTTCGGGGAGCGGGACCACCGGGAGGAGAGCAAGGTAGCGGGCGGGGGTGCGGGGCGCACGAGGCGGCCCCCTCGCCCGGCGGTTGAAACCGCTGCAACGACCACACGAAGCCCGCCTTCGCGGGCTGTCGAGCTCGAGGTGGTGCCGAGAGGCCGTCCGACGCGACGGGTTGGACGAGGGGCCGCGGCTTACCCCCCCACAAAGAAACGGACCGAGACTCGCGCGGTTGCGAGGCTCGGTCCGTGGCCGGGGAGACCCCGGACGGAGGGCCGCGGGGGTTTCGCGGCCTGGAGGAGGAGGCTCGCCGGCCCCGCGGAGGAGACCGGCGGGGCGGTTTCCGCCGGGCTCCGGAGCGGCCCCGCCGACGACGGGAGAGCTACCCCTCGATCTTCTCGCGCAGGAACTCCACGATCCGGTCCTCGGACACGCGCGACTGCTCCATGGTGTCGCGGTCGCGCACGGTGACGGTGCCCTGCTCGATGGTCTCGCCGTCGACGGTGATGCCGAACGGGGTGCCCGCCTCGTCCTGGCGGCGGTAGCGCCGCCCGATGGCGCCGGACTCGTCGTAGAAGCTCTGGATGCCGCGGCGGCGCAGGTCCTCGTGGATCTTCGTCGCCCGCTCGGGCATGCCGTCCTTCTTCACCAGCGGGAACACGCCGGTCTTGAGCGGCGCCAGCGAGGGCTTGAGGCCCAGCACCACGCGCGTCTCGCCCTCGACCTCCTCCTCGCGGTAGGCGTCGAAGAGCACCGCCAGGGTGATGCGGTCGGCGCCCACCGAGGTCTCGATGACGTACGGCAGGTAGCGCTTGTTGGCGACCGGGTCGATGTACTCCAGGCGCTTGCCCGAGTACTCCTGGTGGCGGCCCAGGTCGAAGTCGCTGCGGTTGTGGATCCCCTCCACCTCGCCCCAGCCGCCCTCGCCGATGGTGCCGCCGAAGCGGTACTCCACGTCGCCGGCGGCGAGCGCGTAGTGCGCGAGCTTCTCGTGGGGGTGGTAGCGCAGGCGGTCGGCGTCCAGCCCCAGCACGTCGGTGTGCCACTTCATCCGCCGCTCGCGCCAGAACTCGAACCACGTCTCGTCGGTCCCGGGCTCCACGAAGTACTGCATCTCCATCTGCTCGAACTCACGCGTGCGGAAGGTGAAGTTCCCGGGCGTGATCTCGTTGCGGAACGCCTTGCCGATCTGAGCGATCCCGAACGGAACCTTCTGGCGCGACGCGGACTGGACGTTCAGGAAGTTGACGAAGATCCCCTGCGCCGTCTCGGGACGCAGGTACACGGTGGACGCGGAGTCCTCCGCCGGCCCCATGAAGGTCTTGAACATCAGGTTGAACTGCCGCGCCTCGGACCACTTGCCCTTCACGCCGCAGGAGGGGCACTGCACGCCCTCCATCTCCTTCGTGCCGGCCTGCTCCTGCAGCGTGTCCTCGCGGAAGCGGCGGTGGCAGTTCAGGCACTCCACCAGGGGGTCGGTGAAGGCGTCCACGTGGCCCGACGCCTCCCACACGCGCGGGTGCATCAGGATGGCCGCGTCCAGCCCCTCGACGTCGTCGCGCTCGTGGACCATGGCCTTCCACCACGCGTCCTTCACGTTGCGCTTCAGCTCCACGCCCAGCGGGCCGTAGTCCCACACGGAGCCCGTGCCCCCGTAGATCTCGGAGGACTGGAAGACGTAGCCCCGCCGCTTGCACAGCGAGACGAGCTTCTCCATCACGTCGGTATCGGCCATGGGTCGGTCCGGGGGCATGCGGAAGCGGCGCACCCGTCGGGGCGCGCCACGCTCGGTTCGTCGGAAAGGGGGAGAACTTACCGTGGACCCGCCTCGCGTGCAAATGCGCGGCGGGCGGTGGACGCACGGCGGGAAGCGCGATGGAGCCCCTCCGTCGGCCGGGGACCGGAGGGGCCTCCGCCGTCCCGCCCGCCCCCGCCGAAGCGATGCGGACGCGGGCTCACGGTCCTCGGTCTCGCCACTCCACCGTGCGGGTGGCGCGGGGGTGGACGCCCAGCGCGCGGGCCATGCGGCGGAACTCCAGCCCGTGGTCGACGGCGCGCCCGGTGGCGTGCTGCCAGAGGTGGATCATCTCGTGGCGGAGGGTCTGCTCCGCCTGCCCGGGCGCCCCCCGGACGCAGAGGCGCCGGGAGATGACGATCTCCAGCGGCCGCGCGGAGAAGTGCCCGTTCCGCCGCCGCATGCGCCCGCTGAGCCAGAGGGGGACGGAGGGCAGCGCGCCCTCGAACGACTCCCGGTTGACGGCGTCGAACTCCGCCCGCAGCCGCTCCAGGTGCGCGCGGTCGCCGGGATCCGCGCGGCGGACGCGCGGCCGGGGCTGCGCGGGCGTCGCGGGCATCGTGGCGATGAAGGCGCGCACCGTCTCCCGCGCCGCTGCCCTCCGCCGCCGGTCTCGCGTGGAGAAGAGGACGCCCACCGCCGCCAGAACGGCCTCGGGCGCCTCCGCGAACCCCGCGTGCAGCCGCAGCACCGCCCCGCCCTCCACGGCCGACGCCATCACCCGCCGGTTTCGGGTGAAGACCACCCGCCGGTACGCGCCCCCGCCGCGGAGGACGACCGCCAGAGCCTCCGCCTCGCTCCGCGCCAGCAGCGAGGGGGTGCCGTCCCGCGCCCGCCCCCTCGACCCCGGCGCGCCTGACCGGTGCGGCTGGGGACGCGCGGACGTGCGGGGCGCTGGATCCCGGCTGGGCTGGGGCTCCCGCGCCGGCGCCGCGCCTCCGCGGGAGGGCGGACGCGCGGAGGGGGACGCGGGAGGCGCCGTCCGGGCCGCGGGCTCTGCGGGATGGGCACCGAACAGGTCGAGGACGATGTCCTTCAGGCTCAAATCACGGGATGTGCGGGGGTACTCGCCGGATTCCTGCTTCGCCGGGTTCCTTCTACGCCGGCGTGAGCGCGGGCGGGCGCTCGGCGTGGCGGTACTCGACGGTGTAGCCCAGGGCGCGCGGGATGGCGAGGAGGCGGTCCAAGTCCAGGTCGATGGTGGCGCCGGCCTTCTGCGTCACCTCGTCCTCGATGGGCAGGTCGAAGTCGTCGGCGCCGAACTCCAGGGCGCGGAAGGCGTCCTCGTTCAGCGTGAGCACCGAGGTGCGGACGTGCTTCACGTTGTCCAGGAAGATGCGCGTGAGGGCGATGTGCCTCCAGTACTCGCGCGGGGTGACCTCGGCGCCGCCGAGGGCGGTGCCGTACGGCTTGTACGTCCACGACAGGATGGAGAAGAGGCCCGAGTACCCGTCCGCCAGGCACCCGTCCTGGAAGTCGCGGGTGCGCTGCAGGTGCTCCATGCGCTCCTCGAAGGTCTCGTCGAAGCCGATCACCATGGTCGCCGTGGTCCGCATCCCCGACTCCACGATGGCGCGCTGCGCCTGGAAGTACTCGGCGACCGTGTACTTGAACTTGGCGTGACGGGCGCGGAAGTCCTCGGTCAGGATCTCGGAGCCGCCGCCGGTGACCCAGTGCACGCCGGACTCGCGCAGCCGCGCCGCCGTCTCGGCGTACGAGAGCCTGGCGCGGTCGGCCAGGAACATGAACTCGGCGATGGTGAGCGCGTAGAACTCCACCGCGTCGCCGTAGCGCTCGCGCACGGCGGCGAAGAGGTCGCAGTAGTAGTGGAGGGGGAGCCTGGGGTTGAAGCCGCCGTTGAAGCCCACCAGGTCGCCGCCGGCGACGAGCAGCTCGTCGATCCTGGCGAAGACGTCCTCGCGCGTGAGCACGTAGCCGCCCGGCTGGTTGGGCAGCACGTAGAACGCGCAGTAGTCGCACTGCGCCACGCACACGTTGGTGTAGTTGATGATCCGCATCACCATGTAGGTGGCGCGGTCGGGGGCGTGGTGGCGGGCGCGGACCACGCCGGCCAGCGCCTTCATCTCGTCGTCGGAGGCGTGCTCCCAGAGCAGGGCGGCGTCGGCGGCGGAGACGCGGCCTCCGGCCCGGATGCGCTCCGCGACCGCGCGCACCCCCTGGTGTCCGAACTGCGAGCTCTCCGCGGGCACGTGCCCCTCCTTCGGCGTCGGTGTCCCCCCTGCCATCTCCCTGCACGGAAAGATAACGAGCCCGGCCTCGGGACCGCCACCGCCGCCCTCCACGTTCCCGCGTATCCGACTGGTGGCACGAGCGTTGCGCTTGTGTCCGGCACCCCGGTCCGGGGCGAGCTTCCGTGAACCCAGCCGTCCCGCCGCCCTCGTTCTCGAGAGCACGGCCGCGGCCCCGATGCAGAGGATCGCGTCCCATGTGGCATACCAGCGCCGCCCGGCAGGGCGGGCATGATCGATTCTCCGCGAATGCGGGATCCCGGCTCCGGAACCGCGCCGCGCTGATGGCGCTGGCCGCGGCGCTAGTGCTGCCCGCCTGCTCCGACGGCGGCGGGGGCGGCGGCCCCGGCCCCGGCCCGGGGACGCGCGAGCCTTCGGCCATCCAGCGCGTCTCACCGGCGGACGTCTCCGGCGCGCCCGGGCACCCGGTGGACGACACCGTGGCCGTGCGGGTGGTCGACGCGAGCGGCGCCCCGATGTCGGGCGTCTCCGTGCGGTTCGAGGCCACCACGGGCGGCGGCTCGTTCTCGCCCTCCACCTCCACCACGGACGCCCAGGGCCTCGCGAAGGGCGTCTGGACCCTCGGCGCGGCCGAGGGCGCGCAGGCGGCCACGGCTTCCGTGCCGGGGCGCTCCCTCTCCACCGGCTTCACGGCGACCGCGCGCTGGGGCTCCGAGGCGAACCTCGCCGTGGTCTCCGGCGACGCGCAGGGGATGCCGGTGGGCTGCGCGCTGGGCTCGCCGCTGGAGGTGCGCGTGACCGACGCGCTGAGCGCGCCCGTGCCGGGGGCGAAGGTCTACTTCACCGTGACCGAGGGCACCGGCAAGCTGGAGCGCGCGGTGGCCACGGCCGACGCGCAGGGGATCGCGCGGGTGGGGCTGACCATGGGCACCACGGGCGGCACGCAGCGGATCCAGGCGTCGCTCCGCTCGCGCGCGCCCGCATCGGTGGCGCTGACGGCCACGGCGGTCGACGCCGCGGCGGGCGGCTACGCGGCGGTGGGCCCGCAGATCGTCAGCGCCACCACCTGCCGGCCGCACCGCTTCACCGGCATCGCCCGCTCCGGCCTGGAGTCGTGGCACCGCGGCGACGACCGGCTGATCGACCCGCAGCTCGCGCGCGAGGACTTCCGCAACATCCGGAGCTGGGGCGCCAACGTGGTCCGCATCCCGCTGAACCCGTCGTTCTGGCTCAGCACCGCGGGCGGGTACGACCCCAACTACCGGGCGCTGGTCGACTCCACCGTGAAGCGCGCGAAGGAGAACGGGCTGGACGTGATCCTGGACATGCACTTCTCGGATCGCGGCAACCCGGAGCAGAAGTCGTACGCGCTGGAGCGCATGGCCGACGCGCAGCACGCCATTCCCTTCTGGAGGGAGGTGGCGGCGCGCTACAAGGACGACGGGCGGGTGATGTTCGAGCTCTACAACGAGCCGCACGACATCTCCTGGAGCACCTGGCGCAACGGCGGCCCCAGCGGCGACGGCTACATGACCGCCGGCTACCAGCAGCTCTACGACGCCGTCCGCGGAACGGGAGCCCGGAACCTGGTGATCGTGAACGGGCTGAACTGGGGCTTCGACCTGGGCGAGGCGGAGCACCACATGATCGACGGCTACAACGTCATCTACGGGAGCCACGTCTACGACTGGCCGGAGAAGCAGCCCCCCGCCTGGGACGCGGCGTTCGGCTACCTGACGGCGCGCGTGCCGGTGATGATCGGCGAGTTCGGGACCATGAACTGCGGGGTGCCGTACTACCAGGCGGTGATGGACTATGCCGACCAGAAGAACATCCACTGGGTGGCCTGGGCCTGGTACGCCCCGCCGGCGGACCGCCAGGACCTGAAGTGCACCTTCGCGGCGCTGATCTCGAGCTGGGACGGTACGCCCACCGAGATGGGCGCGGCGGTCCGGGCGAAGCTCATGTCCTACTGACGGACCCCCGGAACCGATGCGGGCGCGGGGGAGCGGACGGTCCGCTCCCCCGCGCCGTCTTCCCGCCCCTTCCGCCGCCCACGCGATGCCCAGACGCCGCCTCCTTGCCGCCCTGCTCGCCCTGGCCGCCTGCGCGCGGCCCCCCGCTCCCGGTGGGGAGGCGCGCGCGTCGGATTCGCCGGCGGGAGACGGGCCGCGGATGCACGCCGTGCCCGGGCAGCGGCTGGCGGCCGTTCCCCACGCGGCACTGGTGAACGCGGACGGCTCGCCCCGCGTCACCCGGCCCGAGGGATACCCGTTCTTCGCGCGACGGGTGGCGCCGCTGCTGGAGGAGTGGGGCGCGGACCCGCGCCTGCGCGTGAACCCCGCCCTGGTCGCCGCCGTGCTGGCGAAGGAGAGCGGGTTCGAGGCCGACGCACTCAGCGGCGTGCCGGCCTACGGCTACGCCCAGCTCACCCCCGCCGCGGACGCCGACCTGCTGACCATCACCGGAGAGGTGGAGGGGTGGCGGTGGGCGGGGGCGGAGGTGGCGTCGTGGCCGCGGAGCACGGCCGCGCGGAGGGCGGGGATCACGCGCGACCAGGTGAGGGCGCTGCTGGCGTCCGGCGCGGTGTCGGCGCGGCAGGAGTACTTCTTCGACCCGGTGGCGGCGAGCCGCGCGGCCACGCTCTGGCTGCGGATGCTGGAGCAGGCGTGGACCGAGGACGAGTGGCCGGGGGCGCACGGCACCTTCGCCCGGACGCGCCTGAACGGGGGACGCCCGCTCACCGAGGGGCAGCTCCTGGACCTGGTGGTCGTCTCCTACAACCAGGGATACCCGTACGTCCACGGACTGGTGGAGCGGTGGGGCCGCGACTGGACCCGCCACACCAACCCCGAGGCGATGGACTACCTGGAGCGGGTGAGGGCGTACACGGCTCTCTTCCAGGGCGGGGGGTAGACGCGTCCTCATCGGCCGACGGCGGTCGGTAGCGTCGGAGGCTCGGACGCTTCGAGGAGCCGCTGCCTCCGCTCGTCGGGGAGAGATCGGCCGGAGCCGCCGTGGAGCCGGCGATTGGATTCGATTCGCCGGCGAGGGGCCGGCCTCGTCGGTCCGACAACCGCGGCCGCCGGCGATCCCCCCGATCGACCTCCTCGACGCCGCCCGGCGCTGGGACGGCCTCTACCGCGCCGGCACCTGGAGGCGCACCGATCCCCCGGACGGCAACTCGGGCAGCGCCATGCGCTTCTGGGCTCCGTCGGGCAGGTCGACCAGCAGGACGCCCTGGCGGAACGGGGTGCGGCCGGTGTTGGTGACCAGGACGGTGCGGCCGTCGGTGGAGACCTCGTGCCGCACGGCGGCGCGGGCGCGCCACCAGGTGGCCACGTCTCCCGCCTGTGCCACCCACACGCCCGGCGTGGCGCGGAGCGCGCCCGCCAGCGAACGCAGCACCGGGAGAAGGTCGTCCCGCGCGAACATCTGCGAGTGGTACGAGAACATGTAGATGCCGCGGTAGGCCATCACCTCGTCCACCTCGCGGAGCATGGTGCGCGTCATCGCCCCGCGGTCGCGGATGGCGGCGCGCTCCAGCACCTCGAAGTCGTCGCCCACCACCCGGGCCAGCAGCACCAGCGTGTCCCTGCCCAGCGGCACCATCTCGGGCGACGCCGAGCGCGTGTTGTTGGCGGCGAACACGTAGTCGCCGCCCACGCGGGCCCAGGCGCGCAGCGTCTCCAGGTCGAAGCGCTCCTCCGGCGGCCGCAGCCCGCGCACGGGGCGGCCGGAGAGCTTCTCCGCCTCGCTCTTCGCCAGCCCCAGCGAGGCGTCGAGCGCCTGGGGCGTGAGCCGGTCCAGCGCCTTGTGGTCGTCGGTGTGGGTGCCGATCTCGCCGCCGCGCACCAGCCGGCGCGTGGTCCACGGGTTCTTGCGCGCCAGGTCGCCCAGCAGGAAGTACGTCGCCGGGATCCCCGCCTCGTCCAGCACGTCGGCCGCGGCGCGCGCGTTCCCGAAGTCGGCCTCCACGTCCTGCGCCACCACGGCGGCCGCACGCTTCCCCTCCGGCCAGGTCGCCACCTGCACCACCGGCCGCCCCGCGGCCCACGCCACGGCGTTCGCGGCCAGCCGGCGGGCGATGTCCTCGCTCCACCCCGGCACCACCTCCGTCATCCCGAAGCCGAAGGCGGCGACGCGGCCGGGCCCCACCCGCGCCCGCGCCACCGCGCCGTCGAACCACTCGCGGTCCCGGTGCCGCACGGGCGTGCGCTCGTAGTCGGTGTAGAAGACCGAGCGCTCGGGGCCCCGGAAGACCGTCTGGTCGGCGCTGCGGATCTCCAGGCGCGAGCCGGGGGGAATCCCCGCGCCCAGCGCCGTCTCGCCCAGCACCACGGCGTAGTGCGACTCGCCGCCGCGCGAGCGGAGGGGGGCCGCGTTGGGGCGCCCGCCGCCCAGCAGCGCGAAGAGCAGCGTGTCGGGGAGCGGGTGGCAGCTCGCGTTGCGCGCGCCCAGCAGGCCCACGGAGACGATCCCCTTCCCCGCCCGCAGGTGCCGCTCGATCCCGGCGCGCAGCTCCGCCCCCAGGCAGACCGCGTGGGGAACGACCAGCACGTCGGCATCCGCCGGCGCCACCATCCGCGCCCCCGCCCCGGCGAGCCAGCCCCGCCACCGCTCCGCCTCGGCCCGCAGCGCGCCCGGCCGGCGCTGGCCCTCGCTGGCGGCGTGGGCCACGACCGCGGCGCGCACCCCGGCCAGCGACACCGCGGGCAGCGCGGAGGGAAGGTCGGCGGGGGCGCGGTACCCGCTGGAGTTCTCGCCGAAGGCGACGTTCTGGGCCGCGGTCATCGAGCGCCAGGCCCACGCGCCCACCCCGGCGAGCCCCGCCCCCACGACCAGCAGGAAGGTGAGCGCGGCCAGCCGGGGGCGGTCGAGCGCCATCAGCGCGCCGGCGGCGCGTCCCGGCCCACGAAGCGGACGCGCTCGAAGAAGTACGGCCCGGAGGGGCCCTCCGCCTCCACCGCGCCCGGGGAGCGGCGCTCGCGCACCTTGAAGGCCCCGTAGCTCACCGCGGCCAGGGTGATGGTGGCCAGGATGGTGAGCACCATCGCGATCACGACCAGCTGAATGACGTCCATCAGATCCTTCCCAGTCTCTCCAGTTTGCCCCAGGTCATCTCGACCTTGAGGAGCTCCTCCACCGTGGCCGCCAGCTTGGCCACGTCCACAAGCAGCACGAACACGAACCGGTACAGGATCGCCAGCGGCACCAGCGACAGGTCCTCCTCCTCCATGGCCACGGTGTGCAGCGCCGCCGCCAGGTCCAGCACCGTGAGCAGGAGCCACCACGCCACCAGGTAGTCGCTGGCCCCGAAGGAGACGGCCACCACCACGAAGAACAGGCTGCCGGCCACGTTCATCAGCGGCCACAGGATCGCCTCGAACAGCATCATCAGCACCGAGAGCCAGGTCGCGAAGCTCTGCGGCGCCCACAGCACGCCGCGGCGCTTCCCCAGCGCCTGCAGGATCCCCCGCGTCCAGCGGTAGCGCTGCTTGATGAGCGACACCAGGTTCTCGGGCGCCTCGGTGTAGGCGATGGCCTGGTCCTCGTACTCCACCCGCCACCCCGCCGCCAGGATCTTCAGCGTCAGGTCGGCGTCCTCGGCGTAGGTGTCGGTGTCGTAGCCGCCCAGCCGCTGCAGCACGTCGCGGCGGAACACGCCGATGGGGCCGGGGATGATGTTCACGGCGCGCATGAAGCCCTGCGCGCGCCGCGCCATGTTCAGCCCCTCGATGTACTCCAGCGCCTGCATCCGCGTCCACAGGTTGCGGCGGTTCACCACCTTCACGTTCCCGGCGACCGCGGCCACCCCGGGGTCGCGGAAGTGCCGCACGGCGCGCCGCAGCGTGGTCTCGGAGAGGCGCGAGTCGCCGTCCATGCACAGCACGTACGGGTAGCGGGCGAGCGCGATGCCGGCATTGAGCGCGCCCGCCTTCCCCGAGTTCCGCTTGCTGATGACGCGCACCGTCGCCCCGCGCGCCCGCCCGGCCATGGCCTGGGCGCGCTCGAAGGTGTCGTCGGTGCTGCCGTCGTCCACCACCAGCACCTCGAAGCGCGGGTAGTCCTGCCGCAGCAGCGAGCGGAGCGAGGCCTGGATGTTGGGCCCCTCGTTGTACGCGGGGACGATGATGCTCACCGGCGGCAGGAAGCTCCCGTCGTCGGCCGCGTCGCGCCGCGCGTCGTGCAGGTGGTGCAGGTACCCCAGCCAGAGCAGGGAGAGGTACCGCACGACCAGCACGACCATGAACAGGAGGAGGAGGACGACGGTGGCGCGGACCAGCCCGGTCTGCAGCTCCACCGGGAGCCGGATGGCCAGCAGGACGCCCAGCAGCAGGACGGCGGCGATCGCGACGACCGCCAGCCCCGCCACCACCCGCAGGGCATAGCCGACCCTCACCGGGCCACCTCTTCCCCCTTCAGCGCGTAGGACCCGCCCACGCGGACCGTCGCCGCCCGGTACCCGCTCTCGCCCGCCCCGCCCCAGGATCCGGCGACGGCGGCGGACCAGCGTCCCCGCCGCCAGCTCGCCGCGGCGCCGACGCCCAGGGTGGGCGTGCCGCCGCTCTCGTACCGCTGCACCCCGCCGCTCCGCTCCTCCACCCAGGCGTAGCCGGGGGAGAGCGAGCCCTCCACCGTCCACTCCTCGCCCACCGGCGCGCGGTACCCCACCGTGGCGGAGGGGGCGACGTAGGCCCGCGGCGACCAGTAGAGCGCCGCCCCACGCACCGTCGGCGCCGCTGCGGAGGTCGTCAGCCCCGAGACGGAGACGCCGGCCGTCACCCGCGACGTCACCTCGCGCGTGAGCGACGCGGTGCCGCCCAGCCGCTCCGTGGTCCCCACGTCCGCCGAGAGCCGCTCGGCCTCCGCGCTGGCGGTGGCGGTCATCCCCAGCAGCGGGCGGGAGACGTCCAGCCGCACCGCGTCGGAGACCGCCCGCGCCTCCACCGCCGCGTACGTCGCCGACCGGCGCGCGGCGGGCTGGCGGTCGTAGCGGGCCGCCAGCGAGGTCCCGCCCCCCGCGGTCATCGCCACGCCCGCGCCCAGCGTGGGGTGCGTCCCCGCGCCGGCGTAGCGCACCACCCCGGCCGAGGCCGCGACGCGCAGGTCGGGGGAGAGGCCGCGCTCCAGCCGCGCCTCGGCCCCGAAGCCGGACGCGTCCTGCCGTCCGACCGTGCCCAGCTCCCCGGCCGCCCGGTCGCGGCGCACGGCCACCGTCACCGTGCCCAAGCCGGGGCGCCAGCTCCGCTCCGCGCGGGTGGAGAGCCAGCGGAAGCCCTCGCTGTCGCCGAACGACTCGGCGGCCACGCGGCCCTCCTCGGCGCCCGGCGCGCGCCAGGCGTGCAGGGCGCGGGCGTGCTCGGCCCGGGTCTCCGCCAGAACGCCGCCGATCCCCTCCAGCGACGGGTCCAGCGCCATGGCGCGGGAATAGTACGCCGCCGCCGGGCCGGGGCGGCCCTCCCAACGGGCCAGGTCGCCCAGCAGGCGGTGGGCGCGGGCGTGGCCGGGCCGCGCCGCCACCACCGCGGCCAGCTCCGCCGCGGCCGGG
>JASLAX010000162.1 GCA_030146875.1 Longimicrobiaceae bacterium | reverse complement strand
CCCGCCGGCGCGCAGGCCTCCGCCCCCGCGCGGGCGCCCGCCGCCGCCCGCGCCCCGCTGCACCCGCGGCCGGGGCTGGAGGTGCTGCTCACCGACTCGCTGCACCTGGTGCGCGGGAAGCGCGTGGGGCTGATCACCAATCCCACCGCCGTGACCCGCGACGGCGTGAGCGCCATCGACGTGCTGCACGCGCATCCGTCCGTGCGGCTGGTGGCGCTCTTCGGGCCGGAGCACGGGCTGCGCGGCGGCATCGGCGGCGGCGAGCGCATCGCCAGCGGGGTCGACCGGCGCACGGGGCTTCCCGTCCACTCCCTGTACGGGCGCACCGAGCGCCCCACGGCGGCCATGCTGCGCGGCATCGACGTGCTGCTCTTCGACATGCAGGACATCGGCGCGCGGCCGTACACGTACGTCTGGACCATGACGTTCGCCATGGAGGCGGCGGCGACGGCGGGGATCCCGTTCGTCGTCCTCGACCGCCCCAACCCCATCACCACCCGCGTGGAGGGGCCCCTGATGGAGTACCGCATGCGCTCGCGGGGGCCGCTGATCACCGGCGCCTACCCCGTGCCGCTGCGCCACGGGATGACGGCCGGCGAGGTGGCCCGCTACGTCAACGGCGAGTACCGGCTGGGAACGCGGCTCTCGGTGGTGCCGGTGGAGGGGTGGCGGGCGGACGCATGGTTCGACGAGACGGGGCTGCCCTGGGTGCATCCCTCGCCCAACATCCGCACGCTGGACGCGGCGCTCGCCTTCAGCGGGCTGGTGATGCTGGAGACGGCCAACGTGAGCGTGGGCCGGGGCACGGACTCGCCGTTCTCGTACGTGGGGGCGCCGTACGTGGACGCGCCCGAGCTGCTGCGCCGGGTGCGCGCGTACGGGCTGCCGGGGGTGGAGATGGAGCTGGCGAGCTGGACGCCGCGCGGCGGGGAGTGGATGCAGTTCCCGGGAAGGCTCTGCCGCGGCGTGCGCATGCGCATCACCGACCGCGAGGCGTACCGGCCGGTGCTGACGGCGCTGGTCTTCCTCTCCGAGCTGCGGAAGATGCACCCGCGCGAGCTGGGGATGGGGCCGATGCTGCAGATGCTGGGGTCGGAGTGGGGGCCCGACGCCGTGCGCCGCGGGGTGGACCCGCGGGAGATCTACGCGCGCTGGGAGCGTGAGAACCTGGCGTGGGACGCGGTGCGGGCCCGCTACGAGCTCTACCCGCGCGGCGGCGCCCCGGCCGCGGCCGCGGCGCCGTAGGTCAGGAGGAGGAGGCGGGCGGCGGCTCGCGGTCCGCGGCCAGCGCGTCCAGCCCCGCCGTCTCCGCCGCGGCGGCCAACGCGGCGGGGTCGCGCGGGTCGGCCACGCGCGGGAAGGCCAGGACGGGAACGGGGGCCACCAGCTCGGCCAGGGCGTCGCGGTTGGTCTCCTCCGCCGCGCCCGCCAGGGCGTTCGGCCCCGCGTTCAGCACCACGCCGCGCACGCGCAGCCCCGCGTCGTGGGCGCAGCGCACCGTCATCAGCGTGTGGTTCAGCACGCCCAGGCGGTTGAGGGCCACCACGACCAGGTCCAGCCCCCACATCACGCAGAGCCCGTCGAAGGCCACGTCGCGGGTGAAGGGCACCAGCAGCCCGCCCGCGCCCTCCACCACGATGGCCCCGCGCCCCTCGCAGAGCCGCGCGTAGACCTCGTCCAGCCGCGCGAGGTCCACCGAGGTCCCCTCCCTCCGCGCCGCCACCCACGGCGCCAGCGGCTCGCGCAGCAGGATGGGACGCACGTCCTCCTCCGCGTCCTCCCCTCCCGCCGCCCGGCGCAGCAGCCACGCGTCGGCCGCGGGGTCGCCGGGCGCCACGCCCGTCTCCACGGGCTTCATCCCCGCCACGCGCACTCCCCGCGCGCGCAGCATGGCCAGGAGCGCGGCGGCCACCACGCTCTTTCCCACCCCCGTGTCCGTGCCCGTCACCCCGATGCGGATCATCGTCCCTCCGTGGTCGTCTGCCCGTCCTTCCGCACGGGCCGGGCCGCGGCCTAGCCGCGCGCCTGCAGGAAGCGGCGGACCACCGCGTAGGCGTCCGCCAGCTCCGCGTCGGTGGCGCAGTAGGGGGGCATCAGGTAGACCACGTTCCCCAGTGGCCGCAGCAGAAATCCCTCGCCCCGCGCGAACTCCGCCAGCTCCGCGCCGATCGGGGCGAGGTAGCCCTCCCCGGCGTGCAGGTCGAACGCCGCGACGGTGCCCAGCACTCGCGGCCGGGTGACGAGCGGATGCCCCTCCAGCGACGCCAGGCCGGCGCGGTGCGCGGCCTCGATCTCCCCCCGCCGCCGCGTGCAGGCGGGCTCCCGCAGCAGGCGCAGCGAGGCGCGGCCGGCGGCGCAGGCGAGCGGGTTCGCGGTGTAGGAGTGGCCGTGGAAGAAGGTGCGGCGGCGGTCCGGGCTCACGAACGCGGCGAACACCTCCTCCGTGGCCGCGGTGACGCCCAGCGGCAGGAAGCCCCCGGTGACGCCCTTGGAGAGGCACATCAGGTCGGGCGAGACGCCGGCGCGCTGGCAGGCGAAGAGCGGCCCGGTGCGCCCGAAGCCGGTGGCCACCTCGTCCGCGATCAGCAGGACCCCCGCCGCGCGCGTCCTCTCCCGCACGCCGCGCAGCGTCTCCTCGCTCCACGTCCGCATCCCCCCCGCGGCCAGCAGGAGCGGCTCCACGATCACGGCCGCGAGCTCGGTCCCCCGCTCGTCGAGCAGGCGGTCCAGCGCGGCGAGCAGGTCGTCCTCCGACGGGTCGGGGAGGCGCGCGACCTCGAAGAGGTGCCCGGCGAACGGGGCGTTGAAGACCCCGCGGGCGCTGGCGGACATGGCCCCGAAGGTGTCGCCGTGGTACGCGTTCTCCAGCGCCGCGACCAGCGGGCGCCGCTCGCCCCGGTGCGCCCACCACTGCAGCGCCATCTTCACCGCCGCCTCCACCGCCGTGGAGCCGTCGTCGGAGTAGAAGACGCGCGTGAGCCCCGCCGGCAGCACCTCAACCAGCTCCGCGGCCAGCCGGGCGGCGGGCTCGTGCGTGAAGCCGGCGAAGATCACCTGCTCCAGGGTGCGCGCCTGCTCCGCGACCGCCGTGGCGATCTCCGGCCGCGCGTGCCCGTGCAGGTTCACCCACCACGACGACACCGCGTCGAACAGGCGGTTTCCGGCCGCGTCCGTCAGCCACGCGCCGTCCCCCGACACGATCGGCACCGGCGCGGGCGCGATGCCGTGCTGCGTGTACGGGTGCCAGACGTGCGCGGCGTCCAGCGCGAGCCACTCGGGATGGGTCGGCTGCGTCATTCGGGTCGGGTGACGGTGGTCGGGAATGCGGATGCGGAGACCGGGATCGGAATGGCGGATGTCGGGACGCGCCGGCGTGGACCCCTCACCCCCGCCGACCGAGCCCGCCGGGTGAGGGGCTCCCGCCGCGGACGCCGGCCATCCCCCCGACGTCCACCGCTCGCCCGTCACCGCCGCGGCAGCACCTCCGCCAGCGCTGCCAGCAGCGCGTCGACGTGCGCCTCGGTGTGCGCGGCGCTGACGGTGAGGCGCAGGCGCGAGGTGCCGGGGGGCACGGTGGGGGGGCGGACGGCGCCCACCAGGAAGCCGCGCTCGCGCAGGGCCTCGCCCGCGGCGACGGCGACGCGCGGGTCGCCGATGGGGACGGGCACGATGTGGCCGTCATCCTCTCCCGGGGCGGGGTGGCCCAGGGCGGCCAGGCCCGCGCGGAGGCGGCGGGCGCGGGCGCGGAGAGCGTCGCGGCGCCACGGCTCGTCGCGCACCACGCGCAGCGCCTCCAGCGCGGCGCCGGCGAGCGCGGGCGGGGTTCCGGTGGTGAAGACGAAGGAGCGGGCGCGGTTCAGCAGCAGGTCGCGCAGCGTCCGCGATCCCGCCACGAAGGCGCCCGCCGTCCCCAGCGCCTTCCCCAGCGTTCCCATCACCACGTCCACCTCTCCCTCCACCCCCCACCGCTCCGTCGACCCCCGTCCGTGGGAGCCGAGCACGCCGGTGCCGTGGGCCTCGTCCACGTACGTCCACGCGCCGTGCCGCCGCGCGACCTCCGTCCATCGGTCCAACGGGCAGAGGTCGCCGTCCATCGAGAAGACGGCGTCGGTGACCACCAGGCGGCGGCGGAAGCGCCCGTCGTCCTCCCCCAGCATGGCGTCCAGCGCGTCCAGGTCCGCGTGCGGGTACACGCGCAGCTCGGCGCGCGAGAGGCGGCACCCGTCGATCAGCGAGGCGTGGTTGAGCGCGTCGGAGTAGACGGCGTCGCCGCGGCCCACCAGGGCGGGGATGGTGCCCACGTTGGCGGCGTGGCCGGTGGGGAAGAGCAGGGCGGCCTCCGTGCCCTTGAGCGCGGCGAGCGACTCCTCCAGCGCCTCGTGCAGGGGGTGGTTGCCGGAGATCAGGCGCGCGGCGGCGGCGCCCGTCCCCTGGGAGCGGAGGACCGCCGCGGCGGCCCGGGCCAGCCGGGGGTCGGAGGCCAGCCCCAGGTAGTCGTTGGAGGAGAAGTCGACGGCGGGGCGGCCGTCCACCACCACGGCGGCGCCGTCGCGGCGCTCCACGCGGCGCAGGGCGCGGAGCAGCCCGGCGCGGCGCAGGTCGTCCAGCTCGGCGGAGAGGGCGGCGTCCAGTCCGGGCGCCGCCGCGTCCGCCGGGGCGGCGGGGCTCAGGGGCGGGCGTCCACGAGGGAGGCGGTGGGCCGCGGGCGGCACTCCTCCGCGATCCAGGGGAGGTCGGGGTAGCGGGCGTCCTTCCGCGCCGCCGGCTTTCGCCGGGTCGCGGCGCCGCGGATGGCGCCCGTCACCGCGCCGGCCACCGCCGCCTGCGGGGTCGAGCGCGACACGCTGCACTTGTTGTCGAAGCGCGAGAGCGCCGCGGAGTGCCCCGCGCCCGCCACCGCCCCCGCGAGCGCCCTCCGCGCACGGGAGGGCGCTCGCGCCGCCCCCGGCTTCACCTTCGGCGCCCGCTCGGCGACGGGCGCCTCCAGCGCGCGCGGCGCGGTCACGGGGATGAACGGCCGGTCGCCCGGCGCGGGCTGCTGCTGAGCGGCGGCCGCGGCCGGCAGCGCGGCCAGGACGAGGACGAGAAGGGCGGCTCGCATGGCGACACGGGTCACGGGTGAGGCGGCGGTCCTTCGGGAGCGGAGTCAGGATACCCCGGGAACGGCGGCGCGGGTCCCCCCCGGGCGGCTCTCCGCGGGCCGTCCACCACGAAGCGCGAAAGGGGGCGGATATGGACCCGCGGCGCAAATCGTTGGGGACAAAAGCGATAGGCATTGTCCGCATAAACGGCTGGTTTTCGGTTTCGTACCGAACGGCTTGCGGAGCTTTTCGGGTGAGACTATCCTGCGGCCACACGGTTCACATCCCCCGCGGACTCACCCCTCCCGCCGTGCGGCCTCCCACGCCGTCCGCGGGGAGTCTCGCGGCCCGCTCCCGGCGCTCCCTGCGCCGGGCGATCTGACCACGGCAAACCCGTCGAAAGGCGGGGACGCAAAGCTTCGAGGCTACCGCGGCGTCCGCGCGCCGCCATGCTGGTCGAGCCGCCAGACCGAAAACCCCTCCCATGCAAACACTCCCAGCCCGCTTCCGCACCCCGTGCGCGGCCGCGCTCGCCCTTCTCCTGGGCGCCGCACCCCTGGCCGCGCAGCGGAAGGCCGACACCGACTCCGGCTCCTCCGATTCCCGCTCCGGGACCACGCTCCTGGAGCGGATGAAGGAGCGCCACGCCGAGGGCCGCCTGCTGATCCCGGTGGAAGGGATCCTCCCCCGCCAGCTCCGCGACACCTTCCGCGCCGCCCGCTCGGGCGGACGGGAGCACGACGCCATCGACATCCACGCGCCGCGCGGCACCCCGGTGGTGGCGGTGACCGACGGGAGCATCCTGCGCTTCCACCGCGGCGCGCGCGGGGGCAACGCCATCTACCTGCTCTCCACCGACGGCCGCACCCGCTACTACTACGCGCACCTGGAGCGCTACGCGGAGGGCCTGGCCCAGGGCGACCGCGTTCGCCGCGGGCAGACCATCGGGTACGTGGGCGACACCGGGAACGCGCAGCCCGGCGACTACCACCTGCACTTCTCCATCGCCGTGCTCAGCGACCTGCGGCGCTGGTGGGAGGGGACCAACGTGAACCCCTTTCCCCTCCTCGCGCAGGACGCCGAAGCCCGGCGCTGACCGCGTCGGATCGAGGACCAGGGGCGGCGGGCGACGCGGATCGCCCGCCGCCCCGTGTCGTTCTCCGCGTCTCCCCGTGAAAACCGTCGCCGACGGGCGATACGGACGGGGGAGTTGCTCCCGACGCGGTGCGTCGTTATGGTTGTAGAGACCGATCGGTCTCTGCAGCGAGGGCGCGGCGACGAAGCGAGGAAGACGTGAAGGAAGAGACGGTGCTGCGAATGGTGCGGGCCGCGCTGGGGGCGGTGGGGGCGGTCTCGCCGGGGCTGGCGGCGCGCGCGGCGATGCGGCTGTTCAGCACCCCGCGGCGCTTCGCGCGCCCGGCCCGCGAGCGCGAGGCCCTGAAGGACGCCCGGCCGCTGCCGCTTCGCGCGGGGGTGGGGGCGCACGCGTGGGGCGGCGACGGGCCCATCGTCCTGCTGGTGCACGGGTGGGAGGGGCGCGGAACGCAGCTCGCCGCCTTCGTGGACCCGCTGGTGGACGCCGGGTACCGCGTGGTGGCGCTGGACGGCCCCGCCCACGGCGACGCCCCGGGCCGCACCACCGACGTGCTGGAGTACGCCCACGCCCTGCTGCGGGTGGGCGAGGAGCTGGGCCCGGTGGCGGCGGTGGTGGCGCACTCCTTCGGCGTCGCTGCCACCACCATCGCGCTCTCGCGGGGGATGCGGGTCGCGCGGGTGGTGCTGATCGCCGGGCCCGCCTCGCTGCACGAGGTGGTGGACCGCGCGGTGGGGATGATGGGCCTCTCCGACCGCACGGCGCGGCGCTTCCACGCGCTGCTGCGCGAGCGTGTGGGCCACGAGATGGAGATCATGGACGTGGCGGGGATGGGGTCGCGGCTGCAGGTGCCCGCGCTGGTGGTGCACGACGTGGACGACGCGGAGGTCCCCTTCGCCGACGCGGCCACGCTCGCCGCCCGCTGGCCCGGCGCGCGCCTGAAGAGCGTGCACGGCCACGGCCACCGCCGCATCCTGCGCGCGGACGAGGTGGTGCGCGGCGCGGTGGAGTTCATCGCCGAGGGAAGCGGCGCCCCGCGCCGCCGCCGCCGCCGCGCGGGGTAGCGTGGCGGCCCCGGTGGACGCCGCCGTCGTATCCGAGGAGGCGAGCCTCCCCGCCGGGGACGGGTACCCGCTCGCGGCGACCGTCCACGCGCCGCGGGACGCGGCCCCGGCCGGCGCGGTCGTCCTGGGCTCCGCCACCGGCGTGCGCCGGCAGTTCTACGACCGCTTCGCCGCCCACCTGGCGGCGCGGGGGCTGGGCGTGGTGACCTTCGACTACCGGGGCATCGGCGGGTCGCGGCCGGAGCGGCTGCGCGGATTCCGCGCGACCATGCGCGACTGGGGCTCTCTCGACGCGGCATCGGCGCTCGACTGGGCGTCGCGCCGCTGGCCGGGGGCTCCCGTGCTGTGGGTGGGGCACTCGTTCGGCGGGCAGCTCGTGGGCCTGCTCCCCGCGCCGGAGGCGCTCGCCGGCATCGTCCTGGTCGGCGCGCAGTCGGGGTGGTGGGGGCACTGGCCGGCGCGGACGCGGGCGGCCTACGCCGTCCTCTGGCGGGCCTTCCCCGCCGTGGCCGGCGCGATGGGGCGCTTCCCGTTCTCCATGCTGGGGATGGGCGAGGACCTTCCGGCAGGGGTGGCGCGGGAGTGGGCCCGGTGGTGCCGCTCGCCGGGCTACCTGACGGACCACGTTCCCGGCGCGCGCGACGCCTTCCGCGCCGTCCGCTCCCCGGTGCTGGCGCTGGGCTTCACGGACGACTCCTTCGCCCCGCGGCGCGCGACGGAGGCGCTGCTGCGGTGGATGGAGAACGCGCGGATCGAGCACCGCCACCTGGCGCCGGCGGACGTCGGCGCGCGGGCGGTGGGGCACTTCGGCTTCTTCCGCCGCGGCGTGGCTCCCCGCCTGTGGGACGAGGTCGCCACCTGGCTGCTGGACCGCGCGGCCCGCGGCGCCGCGCCCCTTGCGCCGCCCACCCCGGCGCGGCCACTCTGACGCGGCGCCGGCCTCCGCCGGCCCGCCCATCCGACACCCCGGACCATCGACCCATGCCCGCCATCGCCCCCGTCGAGCTCTCCCCGGACGTCCGCGCCAGGGCCGGGCGCATCGCCGCGGACATGCTCAACCCGATGAAGATGCGGGCGTACTTCGCCGCCAAGCTGCCCCTGGCCCTCTTCGCCGGGCTGCGCATGCGCGAGCTGACGCCGGAGCGGTGCGCCGTCTCGGTGCCGTACGGGTGGAGGACGACCAACCCGTTCCGCTCCACGTACTTCGCGGCGCAGTCGATGGCGGCGGAGCTGAGCACGGGCGCCCCCGCCATGCTCGCGGCGCAGAGCGCGCCGTCTCCCGTCGCCATGCTGATCGTGGAGATGCGCGCCGCGTTCGAGAAGAAGGCCGCCGACACGGCCGTCTTCACCTGCGAGGACGGGGAGAAGGCGTTCGCGGCCGTGCGCGAGACGCTGGAGACGGGCGAGGGCGCCACGGCGGAGATGGAGACGGTGGGACGGCTGCCGGACGGCACCGTGGTCGCGCGCTTCACCTTCGTCTGGTCGTTCAAGAAGCGCGCGGCGAAGCCCTGAGCGCGGTGACGCCGTGAGCGAGTCGCTCCGCATGCGGCTGACGCGGGCGGCGTTCAACCTGTTCCCGGCGTATCGCGGGACGGGCGGGCGCATCGCCCGCATCGCGGAGGACTGGAGCGAGGTGCGGGTCCGTCTCCCCCTGGGGTGGCGGACCCGCAACTACGTGGGCACCACCTTCGGGGGCAGCATGTACGGCGCGGTGGACCCGCTCTACATGGTGATGCTCATCCGCCGCCTGGGCCCCGAGTACGTGGTGTGGGACCGCGCCGCGTCCATCCGCTTCCTGAGGCCCGGCCGCGCCACGCTCCACGCCCGCTTCGTGGTGGACGACGCCGAGCTCGACGCAATCCGCGCCGCCCTGCGGACGGAGCGCAGCATCGACCGCGTCTACACCGTGGACCTGGTCGATGCGGAGGGCGTCGTCCACGCGACCGTCGAGAAGACGCTTTATATTCGCAGACGGAACTGACGTTCAGTCCCCCGCAGGAGACGCGACGATGAACGACCAGACGGTAAGCGCAATCCTTCGTGAGTGCTTCAGCCCTGAACCTCACGGAGGATGGAACTCGTACTGGGTTTCGGACGAGGATCGGGGTGACTCACGCGCCTGGAGGGTGGCGAAGGTTGCCCGCGGTGCGGGGGTTCTTCAAATCACGATCGGCGAGACGGAGCGCGCAATCCTACATGATCTGAGATCGACGATCTCCGCCATTCTGAAGGCGGAAGGCATTAAGGAGTTCGAGAAGTCTTCCACGAACGGAAAGAAGCCGAATCGAAAGTATCAAGCGTTCAACTTCGAACACTGTTCGGAGGGCCAGGTGAGAGGGGTCGTCCTGCGGCTACATGGTGCAATCCTCGCCACGTTAGCGCGCGAGAGGCTCGACTCACACGCATAGCTCCCACGAACCCCCTCTTGACCGCCCTACTCCCGTCCATTACATTCGACATCGAATGATTTAACGGACGAGGATCATGCCCACGTACTACGAGGGTACCGAGGAAGAACGGCTGGCGCTGGACGCCTACGTCAAGCTGATGCGGGCGTCGGGGACGGTCTTCTCCCGCGTGTTCGCGGCGCCGGGGCGCGAGCCGGGGCTCACCGAGACGCAGTTCGCTGTGATGGAGGCGCTGCTGCACCGTGGGCCGATGACGCAGACCACGCTCTGCGGCAAGATCCTGAAGAGCGGCAGCAACCTGACCACGGTGCTGGACAACCTGGAGCGGCGCGGCTGGGTGCGGCGGGACCGGGACCCGCGCGACCGGCGGGTCCAGGTGGTGAGCCTCACGGACGCGGGGGGCGATGTGATCGAGACGGAGTTCCCGGCGCACGTGCGCAGGGTGGTGGACCTGATGGGGGCGCTGGACGCGGAGGAGCAGCGGACGCTGGGCCGCCTCTGCCGCAAGCTGGGGCGGGCCGCCACGGAGGGATGAGGGCTCTTCGTTCGCCCTCATGCTTCGATATCGAAAGATTGCCTGGACATGGAGAGTGGATCATGATGTTCGCGAGCGAGAAGGAAACGATGTCGGTAGGTGAGGTGGCCGAGGCCCGCCGCTCCATCCGCCGGTACACGGCGGAGCCGGTGCCCGAGGCGGACCTGCGCGAGATGCTGCGGGTTGCCGGGCTGGCGCCCTCCGCCTGGAACGTGCAGCCATGGCGCTTCGTGGTGGTGCGCGACGCCGCGCTTCGCACGAAGCTCGGCGAGGCGGCGTACGGGCAGCCGCAGGTGGCCGGCGCGCCCGCCGTGATCGTGATGTACAGCGACATGCGGGCGGCGCTGGAGACGGTGGAGGAGGTGGTGCACCCCGGCTACGGCGCCGACCGCGTGGGCGGGGTGGCCGACGGGGTGCGGCGCGCCTTCTCCGGGAAGACGGACGCGGAGCGCGAGGCGTGGGGCGCCCGGCAGAGCTACATCGCCCTGGGCTACCTGCTGCTGAGCGCGGCGTCGATGGGATACGGCACCTCGCCCATGCTGGGCTTCGACCCCGCGGAGGTGAAGCGGGTCCTGGGCCTCCCCGGGCACGTCTCCATCCCGGCGATGGTCTCGGTGGGGGTGCCGGCGGAGGAGGGCTTCCCCCACCACCGGCACGCGACGGACACGATCGCCGACTTCCGCTGAGGCGGCGGCCGCGGGCAGGGCTTTCGCGGGACGACGACAACGACACGACGCCGGCCGGGCCGGAGAGGGAGAGGACGGGATGAGGACGAGCGTGCTGGGGATCCACCACGTGAGCGCGGTCGCGGGCGACCCGCAGCGCAACGTGGACTTCTACGCGGGAACGCTGGGGCTGCGCCTGGTGAAGCGGACCGTCAACTTCGACGACCCGCGGAGCTACCACCTGTACTACGGCGACGGGACCGGCACGCCGGGGACCATCCTGACCTTCTTCCCCTGGCCGGGCGCGCCGCGCGGACGCGCCGGCGCGGGGCAGGCGGCGGTGACCTCGCTCGCCGTTGCACCGGAGTCGATCGGGTGGTGGATCGAGCGGTTCGTGCGCCACGGGGTGGAGCACGAGACGCCCACGACGCGCTTCGGCGCACCGGTGCTGGCCTTCCGCGACGCGGACGGGCTGATGCTGGAGCTGGTCGGCGACCCGGCGGCCGGGACCCGGCCGGCGTGGGAGGGGAGCGACGTGCCCGCGGAGCACGCCATCCACGGGATGGAGTCCGTGACGCTCTGGGTCGACCGGCCCGAGGCGACCGTGGAGCTGCTGACGGACGCGCTCGGCTTCCGGCCGGCGGGGGAGGAGGGCCCCGTGGCCCGATTCGCGGCGCGCGACGGCGGGCCGGGGACGCGGGTGGACGTGCGGACCGTCGGCGGGTTCCTGCGCCCGCTGCACGGCGCGGGGACGGTGCACCACGTGGCGTGGCGCGCCGCGGACGAGGCGGCGGAGCGGGCCATCCGCCAGCAGGTGGCCGACGCGGGGATGCACCCCACCCCCGTCATCGACCGGCAGTACTTCCGCTCGGTGTACTTCCGCGAGCCGGGCCGCGTGCTCTTCGAGCTGGCCACGGACGCGCCGGGGTTCGCCGTGGACGAGCCGGTGGAGTCGCTGGGCGAGGCCCTCAAGCTGCCGCCGCGGTACGAGCCGGACCGCGCGGAGATCGAGGCGGGGCTGCTTCCCCTGCACCTGCCGGGCGTGCCGGCGCGGGGGGCCGCGTGAGCGCGCGGGACTTCCACCACCGCTTCGTCCCCGCGGCGGGGCCGGGGGACGGCACCACGCTCCTCCTGCTGCACGGGACGGGCGGGAACGAGGACGACCTGCTTCCGCTCGGCGGCATCCTGGCGCCCGGGGCGGCGCTGCTCTCGCCGCGGGGAAAGGTGCTGGAGAACGGGATGCCCCGCTTCTTCCGCCGGCTGGCCGAGGGGGTGTTCGACGAGCAGGACCTGGTCGCCCGCACGCACGAGCTGGCCGCGTGGGTGGACGAGGCGGTGGAGGAGCACGGGCTGGACCGCGCGCGGATCGTGGCCGCGGGCTTCTCCAACGGGGCGAACGTGGCCGCGTCGCTCCTCCTGCTCCGGCCGGCGACCCTCGCCGGGGCGGTGCTCTTCCGGGCGATGGTGCCGCTCCAGCCGCCCGCGCGCCCCGACCTGGCCGGCCTGCCGGTCTGGCTGGGCGCCGGCCGCTCC
This sequence comes from Longimicrobiaceae bacterium, assembly GCA_030146875.1. Taxonomy (GTDB): domain Bacteria; phylum Gemmatimonadota; class Gemmatimonadetes; order Longimicrobiales; family Longimicrobiaceae; genus JASLAX01. Next base: position 3,955 of record JASLAX010000162.1, on the reverse strand, counting down.
GACCCCGTCATCCCCGCCGAGAACACGCGGCGGCTGGCGGAGATGCTGACGGAGGCGGGGGCGGACGTGGAGCTCTCCTGGCGGCCCGGCGGGCACGGGCTGGACCGGGCGGAGGTGGAGGAGGCCGGCCGCTGGCTGGCAGGCGCACGGCTGCGGACCTCATCGGCCGGCGGCTGACGGCCGTCCGCCGGGTCGAAGGCGCACGAGGTGGTAAGACCCTGCGCGGACTCAGGTTGCGGCCTCGCCGGGTCGGGGGCGCTTCCCTGCTGGCCCGCGACGTGCGGGCAAGGCTTCGATCGCATCTTCCCCGCGCGGCCGCCCGGCCGCGGCGGGACGGATGCTTTTCGCGAGAGCGATGACCGGCACGAGGGACGGGGTGCGGTGACGGGGCCGGCGGTCTCCGACGACGTGCGGCGCTTCATCGCCGAGAACGTGACGTCGGCGGAGCAGCTCGACATCCTGGTCCTCCTCCACGGCCAGCCCGACCGGGCGTGGACGGCGGAGGAGGTATCGCAGGCGGTGTACACCGTGCCGGCCTCCGCCACCATGCGCCTGGAGGAGCTGGTGGCGCGCGGGCTGCTCTCGTCCGGCGGCGAGGCGAACCCCACCTATCGCTACGCCCCCGCCAACGACGGCACGGCGTCGCGCGTGGAGGCGCTCACGGCGGCGTACCGCGCCAACCGCGTCGCCATCATCAACCTGGTCTTCGGGCGCGCCCCCGACCCGGTCCGCAGCTTCGCGGACGCATTCCGCCTCAGGAAAGACGGCTGATGGCCACGCTCGTCTACGCGCTCTGCGCGCTCACCAGCATCGCCTGCGCCGCCCTGCTCCTGCGGGGATGGATGCGCAGCCACGTGCGCCTGCTCTTCTGGAGCGGGCTCTGCTTCACCGGCCTGGCGCTGAACAACGTGATCCTGTTCGTGGACGTGCGGGTGGTGCCGCAGGTGGACCTGTCCGTGTGGCGCTCGGTTCCCGCCCTGATCGGCGTGGCGCTGCTCGTCTACGGCCTGGTGTGGGAGGCGCGATGAGGGACCTGGTCTCGGGCGGGCTGGCGCTGGGCTACCTGGTGGCCGCGCTCTTCTTCCTGCGCTTCTACCGCGAGACCAGCGACCGGCTCTTCGGCATCTTCGGAGCCGCCTTCGTGCTCCTGGCGGCCCAGCGCGTGGCGCTCTCGGTCCTCACCAACGCCGGCTACGACACCACCTGGCTGTACGGGGTGCGCCTCCTGGCCTTCCTGCTCATCCTGGCCGCCATCATCGACAAGAACCGCGCGTCCGCCCCCTGAGGGGCGGCCTCCCCTCGGCGCGGGAGGCCCTGTAGATGCGGCGCGGTACGGCCGCCGTTCGCCGGGAGGGAGCGGCGGACCTGCGGACGGACACGGCAGAACGCGGAGGGGCGGACCTGGTCGGGTCCGCCCCTCTCTCCGTCGCCCTCCGGGCGGCGTACGATCCCGCCCGCAAGGGCGGGATCGTCCCCGGGGACCGTCTGCCGCCCGAGCCCCGCCCCGCCGTCCCGGTCGGGTGTCAGTCCGAGGCCGGGACGCTCGAGAACGCCAGCGCGAACGGGCAGACGCCCGTCGTCACGCTGCCCGACTCGCCGCTGGAAAGACGCGTCTGCGTGACCGCTCCCGCCGCCTGGCAGGTGCCCGGGTGCAGCGTGTAGAGGCGGTCGCTGCCGTCGAAGCCCACGCCCGAGAGGGGCACGCCCCCGCCGGTGAGCAGCGGGTTGTCGGGGCCGCGCGTGAAGGTGCGCGTCCCCGTGTTCCACACCAGCAGCCCCTGGTCGTACAGGCCCACGTACGCCAGCCCGGAGCCGTCCAGCGCGATGGAGCCGGGGAAGCTCCCGAACCCGGTGGCGTGGTGCGTCTCCGTCAGGGTGGCCGCGTCCACCACCGAGAGCGAGCCGTCCGCCTGGCCGAAGTGCCCGGAGTTCACCACGTACAGGCGGCCGGACTCGAACGCGCCCGCGCTCGCGTTGAAGCCGCCGAGCGGGATCGTGCCCGCCACCTGCAGCGCGCCGTCGATCACCGTGACCGTGGAGGTGCGGGCGGGGGAGAAGTTCACCAGCTCCGCGTTCAGCACGTACACGCGCCCGCCGCCGGCCACCACCGCCTGCGGGTAGCCGCCCACGGCGATGCTCGCGCCCGCCGTGCCGCGCAGCACGTTGACGGGGGTGACGGAGTTGAGCGCCGGGTTGGCGACGATGGCGATGGAGTCGTTCAGGAACGCCACGCCCGTCGCCCCCGAGCCGGCCGGGAGCGGAACGGTGCGCGAGACCGCGCCCGCCTGCAGGTCCACCACCACGGCGAACGGGTAGGTGCCCATGGGCACCACCGCCCAGCGGCCGCGCGCGGCGACCGAGACCGGCGAGCCCTGCGCCCCCAGTCCCACGGTGAACTTCGCGTTGGGGTTCTCGGTGGCGACCACGGTGAGGGTGCGGTCGGTCGAGTTCACGATCGACACGGCCTCGGCCGTGACGACGCGCGGGCCCGTGCTGTCGGTGTCGCAGCCGGCGAGGGCGGGAAGGGCCAGGAGCGCGGCGGCTGCGCGCCCGCGAAGAGATCGGAGCATTCGTCCTTGCTTGGTCAGGGTGCGTCCGCGCCACGCAGGCGCAGACCGATCGAGGCCCGTCTTCCGGGCTCGGGGTAGCCGAAGATCAGCGCGTCGCGCTCGTCCAGGAGGCGGTCGACCCGCACCTCCAGGTCGAGCAGGGCGCGGCGGGCGCGCCAGGTGCGCCCCAGCGCCAGGTCCAGCGTCCAGAAGCCCGGCAGCTCGTTGAGGGGAGAGGGCGACGGGTTCCGCGCCCCCACGTACCGCGCGCCGAGCGACGCCCGCACCGGCGCGCCGCTCCACTCCGCGCGCAGGTCGCCGCCGTGGCGCGGCCGGTAGGCGACCTGCACGTCGTCCTCCGCGCCGCCGGGCCGGTCGTAGGTCACCGCGGCGTACGACCACGACCCCGCCAGCCGCAGGCGGGGCCACGCCAGCGCGGCGCGTGCCTCGGCGCCGCGGCGGCGCACGTCGGTGTTGCGCGGCGACCACACGAAGCGGAAGTCGGGCGCCCACACGATCATCCCGCGCACGTCGCCGCGGAACGCCGTGGCCCCGGCGGTCGCGTCGGCGCCGAGCAGGCGGGCGTCCGCCTCCACCCCCGCCTCCCACTCCATCGGCACCCGCTCCGGGCGCAGGTCGGGGTTGGGGGCCACGGCCACGCCCTCGCGGAAGAACTGGTCTCCCAGCGTGGGCGGGGAGAAGGAGGAGCGCGAGGCCAGGTGGACCCGCACGGGGCCGCGCGCCGCCGTCAGCGTCGCGCCGTGGCTTCCGCGCACCGCGCCCTCCACCCCGTCCCGGTCCGCCCGCCCTTCGAGCGCCAGGGAGAGATCCGTCGCGCCGGCGTCCCGCCCCAGGGTGGCGTGGAGAAAGGCGCCGCCGTCCGCCCGCGAGCGGGGCGCGGCGGAGGAGAGGGAGCCCGCCTCCACCCGCTGGTGCCCGCCCTCCACCCCCGCGCCCCACGCCCGCACGCCCGGGAGCGGGTCCGCGCGCTCCGCCTCCGCGCGCAGGACGACGGAGCGGGCGCGGGTCCGCGCGTCGTACGGCAGGCCGAACGGGGGCGCGGGGTCGCGGAAGCGGGCGCGCTGCCCGGTGGCGGAGAGGGCGACGGAGGCCAGCCCGCGCTGCCCCGCGCGCCGCCACGACGCGGATGCGCGCCCGCGCTCCAGCGTCTCCCGCGCACGCTCCGAGGGGGCGAAGCCCAGCCCGGGAAGGCCGCGCTCCATCGCCTCGCCGCCGGCGCGGAGGCGAAGCTCGCCGCCGCCCAGGCGCGCGCCCGCGGTGGCGAAGGCGCTCCACTCCGCCAGGTCGGCGTTGCGGCGGGTGACGCGCGTGGGGTCGTTGGCGTCGCGGGCGTGCCGGAACGCGCCGTCGACCCGCCTCCGTGGGCGGCGCCACGCGGCGGGTCG
>JASLAX010000040.1 GCA_030146875.1 Longimicrobiaceae bacterium | reverse complement strand
AGCCCTTTAGAGTGTGTTTAATAATCTGTTCTGAGGGTCAATCGGCAGTTACAGTTTACTCTCATGACTAGACGAGCCTATCCGACAGACCTGCGTTATCCCGTGTGGGAGCGGCTTGAACCGCTCCCACTCGGGATCACTCAGGTCTGTCGGATAGGCTCGTCTCGTCATGAGAGTAAACTGTAACTGCCGATTGACCCTCAGAACAGATTCTTAAACACACTCTCAGGCGTAACAGCTTTGGGACGAGCCAACTACGCGGACGGCGCAGGTGAATATTACACCGCGTTTTTCGGGTTGTCCGTCGGGCTGGAGCGGCTGGCAAAACTCATCCTCGTTGTTGATCACACGATCTCTAACAACGGTGACATGCCGGCGGAAAAGGTAGTACGGAAGTTCGGGCACAAGTTGGTTGATTTAGTTGAGGTCGTTGATTCTCTATCAAAGACGCACAATGCGTCCCTTAGGTTCGAGCGGCCCACATCCGCCATCAGTACGAAGATCATTGAATCCCTCGACTCCTTTGCTGATGCCAGCCGGGGCCGGTACGCGAACTTCGCAACACTTGGCGATCCGAATCTTGGCGCGGATGAGCCGATTCGGAAATGGTGGAACGATGTTGCGGAACTGATTCTACAGCAGCATTACTATGGCAAGCCAGCGCAGAAGCGGGTCGAGAACAATGCAACTCTCATAGATGCTATGATTTCGCCCTTCTCGGTGGTGCTTCACCACAGTGAGAGCGGTGATCCAATGCGGGACGTTCTATCAGCATCAATCCGCACGGGGCAGACGGAAATCGTGCAACGATACGGACGATACTATGCGCTGACGGTAGTCCGGTGGCTGGCAGCGGTGTTCTCAGAGTTATCCCGTACGGCTTCATATACCCACGGTATTGACGCATTCTTTGGAGCGTGGGAGCATTTCTATACTTACACCGTGGAGGATGCCTTTTTGAAGACGCGCAAAATCTGGCCTCTGTAGCGAGAAGCCTCCTACCCGGTGAAAAACCACGTCAGCGTTGCTCCACGTTGGCGATCTGGGGTCACTGTCGCCGCTTACGTTGCGGCTCCAATCCGGGCAGTCGGGGCTCCTGCCCAACGTCGACTGACTTCGTCGCGGTGTAGACGTGGTCGCCGAGCTGCGACTCGTCGCCGTCGGCGGCGTTCCCGGCCAGGTGGAAGCGGACCGACCCGCCGGTGCGCCGAGGCGCCGTCCACTCGACCCGCCAGCTCGTGCTGTCGCCCGCCACGACGGTCCCCGCCCGCGTGTGCCCCGCGTACTGCACCCCGCCGGACGTACGGACGGCCGCCCGCTCGTCGAGCGGGCGGAGCGTGCCGGCCTGGCTTCCATCCTCGCCGCGGGCGCTGAGCTGGAAGCCGGCCGCGACCATCTCCGGCCGGCCCAGGCGCACCGTCAGCACGTAGCGCGCGCCGGGGAGGTAGCGCGCCGGCAGGCCCCGCACCGCCACGGCGCCGGCCGGGTCGGGCGCCGGCACGTCGGAGTGGCACTGCCGGCACGTCGGCTCGCCGAATCCCCCGGTGAACGCCGGGGGCGGGCCATCGAGGAACGCGAGCGGGGCGCCCACCATCGCCCCCGGCGCGATCCCCAGCGCCATCGCGGCCACGCGGGCGCGCAGCACGCTCACGGCAGCATCGCGCGGCCGATCGTCCCCGCGTCCGTCCCGAACCAGAGCGCGCGGGTCCGCGGGTGGAAGACCATGTGGCGCACGCTCCTCCCGCCGCTGGGGAGGGCGACCGGGTCCAGGAACGTCCCCGTCGCCGGGTCGAAGCCCACCAGCCGGTTGGGGCGCGACCCCGTCTCCACGAACCACAGGCGGCCGCGGTCGTCCTGCGCCAGGGCGTACGGCCGCGCCGTCGCGCCGCCGGGCGCGGGCCACTCGCGCACCTCTCCGCTCGGCGGGTCCAGCCGCCCGAGCGTCCCCCGCTGGTGGTCCACGTACCACACCATCCCGTCCGGCGTCACCTCGATGCGACGCGGCCTCGCGTCCGCCGCCGGGAGCGTGTACTCCCGCATCCGCATGGTCGCCGGGTCCACCCGCGCCACGCGGTTGGTGCCGAACAGCGCCACCCACGGCGCGCCCGAGGGGTCCAGCGCGATGCCGTACGGCCGCGCCCGGCGGACGCTGGGACTGAGCAGCCGGACGGTGCCGTCGGGCGTCATCCGCCCCACGAAGTTGCCGCCCTGCACGGTGAACCACAGCTCCCCGCCCTTCCCGAAGACGAGCGTGTGGGGATCGCGCGCCAGCGAGTTCGGCATGGGGAACCGCTTCACCTGCCCCGTGGCCGGGTCCAGCCGGCCGACGTGAGAGTCGCCGTTCCCCGCGTACCAGAGCGCGCCGTCCGGCCCCACCACCACGTTGTGCGGCAGGGCGCGCTCCGGAAGCTCGAAGCGGCGGAAGTCGCCCGAGGTGGGGTCCAGCACCGCCAGGTAGTTGCCCACCTGCCCCACGAACCACACCCGCCCGTCCGCGCCCACGGCCGGGTCGCGCGGGCGCGTGTCGGCCCACGGCACGTTCCACTCGCGGATCGGCACGGTGTCGGCCACGGGAGCGGCAGCCGCGCCGGAGAGCGCGGAGAGGAAGGCGGACGCCAGAGCGAGCATCGTCACCTCCGGAAGTGGCTCGGGAAGGGCGAGAGGACCTCGGATCAGACACGCCGGGCGCGCGGATCGTTGTCCGCCCCGGACGTCTTACGGCGGGCTCCGTCTCCGTCGACGTTGACAGCGCCGGCTCCACGCGCCAAAATTACATCCTCGCAACGAGGAGGATTTATGGCGACCACGAAGGAGCGCCGGCGCGACTATCCGGCGCTGCCGCCGCGAGAGGCGGCGTTCGTCACGGGGCTCTCCGAGAAGACGATCAACCAGGCCATCGACCGGGACGAGGTCCGTACCGTGCCCGCACGGCGGAAGGGCGACCGGGAGCGCCGTCTCAACCTGCCGGAGCTGCTCTACCTGCGCCTGCGCGGCGCGGTCGGGCCGCTGCTCTCGCCCGAGGGAAAGCGGCTGCTGCGCGAGCAGCTCGGCCGTTCCGTCGGCGCTCGCCCGGACCCGACGGTCGTGCAGATTGGACCGGTCCAGGTGCAGGTCGCCACGACGCTGCTGGAGCTGAAGTCACGGATCGCCGAGCTGGAGGAGGCACGCTCCACCGTGGCGAGCGATCCCGCGGTCCACGGGGGCGAGCCGGTGGTGCGCGGAACGCGGATCCCGGTGCACATGCTCGCGGACCTGGTCCGGCAGGGGGCGGGCGAGGAGGAGCTGCTGGAGGACTATCCCTCGCTCACCCCCGACTCGCTGCAGGCGGCGCTGCTCTACGTACGGATGCACCCGAAGCGGGGTCGTCCCAGGCGAACGCCGTGGAAGGACGGGACCGTGCTCCGGAAGGGGGGCTGAGCGCGGCTTCCATGCTCCGCTTCCTCATCGACGAGAACCTCTCGCCGGCCCTCGCCAGGACGGCGGAGGCGTTCGGGTACGCCGCCTTTCACGTCGCCCACCGCGGATGGTCGTCCCTTCCGGACGCGTAGGTGCTTCAGCGGGCGGTACGGGAGAACCTCTCGCTCGTCACGAACAACTGGGACGACTTCCGCCCCATGCTTCGGGAGGTGGAAGCGCATCCGGGGATTATCGTCATCCTGCCCAGCGTGCGCGCCTAGCCGTCGCCCACGACGATGAACATCGACGACGTCGACCTGTCCGAGCTTCGGGCGATATGGAAGCAGCGGCGCGAGAACGCGGCCGCGTACCGCGCGCGCGTCGACTGGACAGGCGCGACGAGGCCGCCGCGCGACCCGGACGAACGGGAGTTCCTGCGCTCCCGCGGCGCGGAAAGACCGTTCATCGAGGTCGACAGCCCGGGCTGGGCCGAGTGGCGGAATCCACCGAGGGCCGACGAGCCGGAAGCGGAGGAAGAAGAGGGCGGGTGACGCGGCATGCGCATCCGCCTTCTCCATTCAGGCAGCGGCCGCACGCACCCGCCGCAGCCGCGCCATCGCGGCGATCCCCGCCGCGGGGCCCAGCGCCAGGATCCCGAACGCCAGCGGCCATCCACCCGCCGCGCGGAGCGGCGGGACGGCGGCGATGGTGGCGGAGGTGAGCAGGAAGCCGATCGCCGTCTGCAGGGTCAGCGCGGTGCCCACGGCGTCGGGCGGGGCGACCTCCGTCACCACGGCGCTGAACTGGGCGCTGTCCGCCACCACCGCGAAGCCCCACACCAGCGCCACCACCACCGCGACCGCCGCCGGCGCGCGCAGCAGCCACCCCATCGCCAGCGCGCAGGCCCCGCTCGCGGCCATCGCCCAGATGGTGACGCGCTCGCGCCCCAGCCGGTCCGCCCACCGCCCCGCCAGCACCGACCCCGCCCCGCCGGCCGCGATCACCCCGAACGCCACGACCCCCGACCGCGCCGCCGCGCCCGCCTCCGTCGATCCCCGCAGCAGGAACAGGTCGAGGAAGAACAGGGATACGTACGTCCACATGGCGTACAGCTCCCACATGTGGCCCAGGTACCCCGCCACCGCCAGGCGCGTCTCGCGGTGGCGGACCACCACGCCCGCACGGCTCCAGGCGAAGGGGCGCCGCGCGAACGGGAAGGGCCCCTCGCGGTAGCCCAGGGCCACGAGCGCGGCGGCGAGCACCGCGCCGGCGGACGCGGCCGCCACCACGCCGCGCCAGTCCAGGTCCGGCAGCGCGCGCAGCAGGTACGGGATCGCCTTCCCCACCGTCAGCGCCCCGACGACCGTCCCGATCGCCATGCCGCGCGCCGAGCGGAACCACGTCGCCACCATCTTCATGGCGGGCGGGTACACGCCGGCCAGGAAGGCGCCGGTCAGGAAGCGGAGCGCCAGCGCCTGCCCGTACCCGTCCGCCGCGACCAGCGCGAGGTTCGCCGCGGCCGCCAGGAGCGCCGATCCCGCGACGTACGCCCGCGAGGGGAGCACGTCCGCCAGGTTCAGCAGCGCCGCCACCGCCGTTCCCGCCACGAACCCGAGCTGCACCGCGCCCGTGAGCCACCCCGCCTGCGCCGCGTCCAGCCCCCACGCCGCCTGCAGGTGCGGGGATACGGCGCTCGCCGTGAACCAGAGCGACATCCCCAGCAGCTCCGCCGCCGCCAGCAGGGCCAGCATGCGCCAGCGGCGGGGATCGGCGTCCGTGGGGACCGGGACGACGGACATCGGGGAGGGGGACGGAGGAAGAGGTGCGACAGGACGCCGAACTGTAGCTCGCGAAAGGGACGCGCGCGAGCACCGCCTACCCTACGTCCCCAGGGGCGGACCGCACTTCACCGACAACATCCGCTCCGATCGTCACGTGGGAACTCGCCGGATCTACCTGGCCGCCGCCCCCACACGGCGCTGAGAAGGGGTGGGGGCACGAGGCCCCCACCTTTCCCTACAGGCGCGGATCGACGGGCTCGCTCTCCAGTGCCAGCACGCCGAACACGCACTCGTGCACGCGCCGGAGCGGCTCGCCGCGCGCGAAACGCTCCAGCCCCTCCACCCCCAGCGCGAACTCCCGCAGGGCGAGGGATCGCTTGTGCGAGAGCCCACGGTTGCGGAGGCGCTCCAGGTTCTGCGGCTCCGTGTACTCGGGGCCGTAGATGATCCGCAGGTACTCCCGCCCGCGGCACTTCACCGCGGGCTGGACCACCCCCCGCCGCCCCCGGGCGACGAAGTCGAGCGGCTTCACCACCATTCCCTCCCCGCCCCGTTCGGTGTGCTCTTCCCACCAGCGGATCGCCTCCGCCTGGGCATCGGGGTCGGTGACGTCCACCACGCGGTACGGGGTCGCGGTCAGCACCTCCGGATCCGCCGCGGCGATGCGTCCCACCATCTCCATGTGCCAGCCGTGCTCCTGGCCGGTGTGCACCGCTCCCTCGCTGGCGAGCAGGTGGAACGGCGCCAGCTTCAGGTCCGTGACCGAAGAGACGTCCCAGCAGTAGCGCCGGTAGGACTCCACGTACCGCGTGGCGAGCGTCTCCCGCGCCTGGAACCGGGCCAGGATCTCGGTCCCCACGCCCCGGGCGGCGGCCTGCTCCAGCACCGGCACCGCCTGGCAGAAGGCGGCGCGCGCGGCTGCGCCCACGGCGGCGTACTGCAGGCGCAGGAGCTCCTGGGCCTTGGCGGACCAGGGCATCAGCTCGGCGTCCAGGCACACCCAGTCCGTCCCCAGCTCGTCCCAGATCCCGGCGGCTCCCACCGCCGCCTGCAGGCGCGCGAGGAACTCCGCCTCCAGGGCCGGGTTGCCGAAGAAGCGTCGGCCGGTGCGCGTGTAGACGATCCCGATCCCCTCCTCCACCACCCCGAAGCTCCGCCGCGCGGCATCCTCGTCGCGGCAGACGATCGCCACGGCGCGCGAGCCCATGTGCTTCTCCTCGCACACCACCCGCGGCACGCCTTCGTGCCGGTAGTATCCGAACGCCTCCGCCGGGTGCTCCAGGAGACCCGGCTCCTTCGACGTCTCGGACGGCGACATGGTGGGCGGCAGGTAGATCAGCCACTTGGGGTTGGCGGCGAAGCGGCTCATCACCTCCAGCCCGGCGGCGGCGTTCTCCTCCCGAACCGTCACCTTTCCGCGCAGCCGCGTCTCCACGATCCGCTTCCCCATCACGTCCTGGATGTCCAGCACGTCGTCGAGCCGCTGCTGCTCGGAGAGCCGCGGGGCCACTGGATCCTCGGGGAGGAAGGGCCGCACGGGCTCGGCGTAGACCCGCGCCGCCGGCACCGAGACCAGCTCCCGCTCCGGATAGCGCAGCGCGGTGAGCCGTCCGCCGAACACGCAGCCGGTATCGACGTTCAGCGTGTCGTTCACCCAGTCCGGCTCCGGCACGGGCGTGTGGCCGTAGACCACCGTCGCCCGCCCCCGGTACTCCGACGCCCAGTTGAAACGCACCGGCAGGCCGAACTCGTCCGTCTCGCCAGTGGTCTCGCCGTAGAGCGCGAACTCGCGCACACGGCCCGAGCCACGCCCCTGGTACTCCTCCTTCATACCGGCATGGGCGACGACGAGACGCCCCTCGTCCAGCACGTAGTGGCTGACGAGCTTGTCCAGGAACTCGGCGACGGCCTCCCGGAACTCCGCAGGCTCCTTCTCGAGCTGCTCCAGCGACTCGGCCAGGCCGTGCTTGATCTGCACGCGCTGGCCGCGGAGCGCCCGCGTCAGCTTGACGTCGTGGTTGCCCGGCACGCAGAGCGCAGTGCGGGCAGCCACCATTCCCATTACCAGGCGCAGAACGCCCGGAGTATTCGGCCCACGGTCCACCAGGTCCCCCAGGAACACGGCCTTGCGGCCCGCGGGCGGCCGGACGTCGTACGCCGGCCCCCCGTCGGAACCCGCCTGGGGCGTGACGGAGTAGCCGAGTTCACGCAGGAGCAGGATCAGCTCGTCCAGGCAGCCGTGCACGTCGCCGATGACGTCGAACGGCCCGTGCTCCGCCTTCCGGTTGTTCCAGAGCGGCTCGCGGGTGATCTCCGCCGCCTCCACCTCCTCCGTGGATCTCAGCACGAAGACGTGGCGGAATCCCTCCCGCTGCAGACCCCGCAGGGAACGCCGGAGCTGATCCTTCTGGCCGCGGATCACGTGCGGGCCGAAGCTACGGTCCGCCCGCTCGCGGTTCCGCTCCCGGCAGACCTGCTCCGGAACGTCCAGCACGATGGCGACCGGGATCACGTGGTGCTCGCGGGCGAGCGCCACCAGGGGGCGGCGCGCCTCGGGCTGCACGTTGGTAGCGTCCACCACCACCAGCTTCGCGCGCCGGAGCCGCTTCGCCGCCAGGTAGTGGAGCACCTCGAACGCGTCGTTGGTGGCGCCCTGGTCGTTCTCGTCGTCGGAGACCAGTCCGCGGCAGAAGTCGGACGACAGGACCTCGTACGGGCCGAAGTGCCGCCGCGCGAACGTGGACTTGCCCGCCCCGGAGGGGCCGACCAGGGCCACCAGGGCCAGCTCTGGAATGGTGATCTTCACGGTGCTCCTCTCCGTCGCCTCGGTATGGCCCGGGCGGTCATGCCCAGACCATGCTCATCCTGACCCGCACCACCAGCTCGTGGAGCGCCCCCGCCGCGGAGGGCAGGTCGGGGAGGTGGCTCCGCCGCCCCGCATCATCCAGCTCGCCCAGCAGGCGCTCGAACTCGCGCTCGTGGAACGACATGTCCGCGCCGCTCAGCCTTTCCAGCTCGGCGCCGGTCAGCTTCCGCTCAACGAGCTCCGGCACGTACGGCAGCCGGTACCACTCGTTCAGGCGCACCAGGTTGGCTTCCATCTCGCCGGTCCGCATCAGGTGGAGCCGGTGAGCAGCACGCGGTACACGTACAGCAGCGGCTTCACCCGAGGCGGGCTCTCCTTGCCGAGAAGCAGCCACTGGTTCCGCGCGAACCCCAGGTAGTGCCGCACGTGCCGGCGGGTGATGCACCCGGCCGCCAGGGCCTTCAGCTCCTCGTGCTCGGGCGTGGTCCGCACGACCAGCGGCGAGAGGAGCTGCTCCAGCACGTACCCGTTCGGCTTGAGGAGCAGCCGGAAGAACTTCCCGGCGTCGTGCGTGACCAGGTCGATCTCCAGGCCCTGCCGCAGGGCGGAGCGCTGGACCGTCTCGTCGCCCCGCTCCAGCCCGATCATCCCCTCGACCGGAAGGATGTGCGCCCCGCGCAGGTCGTAGTCCGATTCCGCGGAGGGGAACCCGTAGAGGTGAGCGCCGCTCACCGTGGCGAACATCAGGGGGTAGGGGTGCTCGGCGGCCGCGGCGCTCAGGATCTCCTCGTACATCTCCGCTCTCTTACGTCATCGACCGCCTCGCCCGGATCAGGAACGCGTCGGCCTGGTTGTAGTCGGGCCGCTCCGGCAGCCGCGTGTCCCTGTATGCGTCGTCGAACTCCCGGTGCAGCTCCAGCCGCCAGGCATCGACCTCGCCCCACTCCATCTCCCCGCGGCGGACGGAGAGGAGGCGGTCCCGGTGCTCGCCCACGTGTACCGGCACCTCCTCCTCGCGGAGCGTGCGGATGCCGGCGATCAGCAGGCGGATGAGGTGCATCGGGTGCTTCCACCTGATCTCCCCCGTCGTTGTTCCTGCGGTGCTGCTCGATCCGACGGAACTGGCTCAGCACGTAGCCGTTGTACGTCTGGTAAACCAGCTTCGACAGGAAGACCCGGCGCATCGCCAGGAGCTCCTGCGCCAGTGGCGTGGCATGCTCCACCAGCGGCGTGTACAGGCACTCCAGGATGTTCGGGTTGGCCTTCAGGGCTAGCACCACGAACTTCTGCAGCTCCCAGTAGGCTTCCTGCGCCTCGTGGTTCTCGAGCTGCTCCGGCACGCCGTAGAGCGACCAGTGCAGCTCCGCCGGGGGCAGATAGATCCCGCGCAGGTCGGTGTCGGAGCCGGACGTGTCCAGCCCGTAGGCGCGGGAGCCCACCACGCAGCGGAAGATCACGTGCTCGTAGAGGTCGTAGTCCTGCAGCACGCACTCGGCGCGCTCCATCCCCCATCGCTGCACGTGCTTGAGCACGGCGAGCTCGCCGCGCCGCAGCATGGCCTCCGCCCCATCCACGAACCGGATCCGGTACGCGTGGGTGCCGTCGGTCGGGGGCTGGACCACCATCCCGACCGCTCCCGTGGGCAGCAACCGGCCGGCGCCCAGCTCCCGCACCGGGATCCGGGCGACCACCTCCGTCCCCGCGGGGACAATGAGGTTCGGGTTGTACGCTCTCTCACTCACGCGTGAACACTCCCATCTGAGTCGGGGACCCCAGCACCGGGTCCTGGGGACCCACCGGCAGGAAGCGCACGCTGTAGCCGAACCGCTCCGCGATCCCTGCGGCCCAGGCCTGGAACTGCTCGCGCGTCCATTCGAATCGGTGGTCCTTGTGGCGGAAGACACCGGCCGGGAGCGTCGCCCAGCGCTCGTTGTACTCCTGGTTCGGCGTGGTCATCACCACGGTGCCCGGTCGGGCGAACTCGAACACCACCCGCTCGAACGCACGAAGACGCGGGGGATCCAGATGCTCGATCACCTCCACCACGGCCGCCGCGTCGAAGCCGGCGAGCCGCGGGTCCCGGTACATGAGCGAGCCGTGGATCAGCCGGATCCGCTCCCGCTGCCGGGGCGGCATGCTCTCCAGCCGCATGCGGTCGCGCGCCGTCTCCAGCGAGCGCACCGCCACGTCCATCCCCACGATCTCGGTGAACTGCCGGTCCTCCAGCAGCATCCGCAGCAGCCGCCCCTCGCCGCATCCCAGGTCCACCACGCGCGCCCCGCCGCTGGCACGCAGCGCGGCCGCCACGGCGCCCAGGCGCTGCTCGTTCAGCCCGATCCGCTCCTCGGCCATCTGCTCGGGCGCGTCCTTGGCCTCCGCCTCGTCGTCTGCCTCGGGGCCTTCCTCCTCCACCAGCCGCTCCAGCGCGGCGCGGGCCAGGGTGGGCCGGTGCCGCAGGTACCGCCGGGCGACCAGGTCCCTCTCGGGATGGCCCGCGAGCCATCCCTCGCCCTGCCGGAGCAACTTCTCCACCTCGTCGTCTCCCACCCAGTAGTGCTTGGCGTCGTCCAGCACCGGAACGAGCACGTAGAGGTGCCGCAGCAGGTCCGCCAGCCGCACCTGGCCCCGGAGGGTCACGGTGAAGTACCGGCTCTCGCCCCAGCCGGGGAACGCGGGGTCGAGCGGCTGCCGATCCGCCTCCACCTGGTAGCCGAGTGGCTCGAAGAGGCGCCGGAGCATCTCCTCCCCGCCCCGGCACGGCACGGCGGTCAGTAGGGCCTCGAGCGGGATCGCGGTCTCCGCCAGCTCCGGCCGGTCCCGGCACTTCCCCGACAGCGCGCTCCCGAAAACCTGCGAGATCGCCACGCTCAGGTAGGACGAGGCCACGTAGGGCCGGTCGTTGACGTACTGCCGCTCCGCGCCCTCGGCGCCGGCCTTCGCGCCGCGGACCAGTCCCACCGGATCCACCTCCAGCACCAGCGCGGCCGTGCAGCGCTCCGCCGACGCCTCGGGATAGAGCACGTGCGCCTGCCCGAACGATAGGGCGAAGCTCTGCGCCCGTGCGGGGTTCTTGTGGAGCAGGTACCCCAGGTCGGTAGCCGGCTCGTGGGTCGTGGTGATCGTCAGCAGCATCTGATCCTGTCCGTGCTCGCGCGCCGGGGAGATCCCGGTGCGCAGTGCCTGTAGCTTCGCCCGCCGCTGGTGCGCCGGGCATGCGGCCGACCGTCCGCACGGTCCGCCGTCCGACGTCCTCTCTCCTCGCTCTCCTGCCCCACGGTCCGCCGTAGGAACACGGAACGCCCCGCCTCATCACCGTCGTGAGGCGGGGCGCGCGAGCGGCTGCTCGGGCCTTTCCGGCAGACCGTGTGGCCTACACCGGAAGATGCCTCAGGAGATTCGTCCGTGCCCCGCCCGGGAGCTGAGTCCAGCGAAACCGATCCCGATCGTGATGCCACCCCCCGCTCCGTGCCCCTTCGTACGCGCCCGACGGCAACACCGCTCCGCGCGTCCCGACGGCGCACGGCACCGGCGACGCCGGGAGCCGGGCGTCGGTCGTCGTCGGAGGCGAAGGTGCGGCCGTGCGGATCATTCGAAGGTCCGGTGCTTCAGTCGAAGGCGATGGACGGGATACAAAAAGGAGCCGCGTTACCTCCGCCCCCGAGGGGGGCATGGCCGGCGCCGTGCCGGAGCACGGAGCAGAGACCGGAGGGACGCGACTCCCGTGGCATCGAGACTACACGTGACAGGGCCACCCTGTCAAGGCCCCCCCGCCGACTCGCCCCCGGCGCCATCCAGCTTCGCGGTCGCGCCCGCGACCCTACTCCTCCGGCGTCGCGTACCCCTCCAGCACCTCGCCGTACTCGGGGAAGATCCCCGGCGGCGCGGGGACGGGCCGGCCCTCCACCATCGACTTGAGCATCAGCGCGTTGGTCACGCCCTTGCCCCGGTAGTGGTTGTTGGTGACCACGAACACGTCCTCCGTCTCCGGCTGCGCGGCGATCTCCCTGGTCCGCTCGGCCCACGGCTCCAGCTCGCGCGCGGGATAGAGGTAGTCGTACCGCTCGTGCGGCAGCGCCTTGTCGCGGAACCAGTCCTGGTAGTTGCGACCGTGCACGCGCACGTAGCCCACGCGCGAGGTGGCGTGCGCGCTGGGCGCGATGGAGTCGCCGAAGAGCGGCTGGTCGATGTTCACGAACCCGATCCCCCGCTGTGCCAGCTCGGCGAAGAGCTCGGGGACGTTCCAGCTCTCGTGCCGCACCTCCAGCACCAGGGGGTAGTCGCGGAACGTCTTCACCACGTCGTCCAGCCACTCGCGGTTCCCGTCCGTGCGCCGGAACGACCAGGGGAACTGGAGCAGCACCGCGCCCAGCCGCCCCTCCGCGTGCAGCGGGTCGAAGCCGTCGCGCACCTGCCGCTCCTCGTCGCGCGTCCACGTCTCCTTCCGCTGGTGGGTGAAGCGCTGCCAGAGCTTGGCCGTGAAGCGGAAGTCCGGCCGGTCCGCGATGCGGCGGATCCACGCGTCCGCCGTCTTGCGCGTGGCGGGGCCGTAGAAGGTGGAGTTGATCTCCACCGTCTCGAAGTAGCGGGCCACGTACGCCAGCGGGTCGAAGCCCTTCGGCTTGGGCTCGGGATAGACGATCCCCGCCCAGTCGGCGTAGAGGAAGCCCGCGGGCCCGTAGCGGATCATCGAACGCCTTCGCTGGATGCGGAAGATGCGCCGGGGCGCGGCGGACGACGCGGCGCGGCTGCGAGCGCCGTGCCGCCCGGACGCGAAAGAGGCCGCCGCGGGGCTCTCCCACGGCGGCCTCTCGTTCCATCCCTGGCGCGTCAGCGGCTCTCGTACACCGACGTCTGGCCGTTCTCGGTGAAGGCGACGACGTCGTACGGGTCCTTCTGGCCGCCCGCCTCCATCCCGGGCGAGCCCATCGGCATCCTCGGAACGGCGATCCCGGCGATGCGCGGGCGCTCGCGCAGCATCCGCCGGATCACGTCGGGGGGAACGTGCCCCTCCACCACGTAGCCGTCGACGATGGCGGTGTGGCAGGACGCGAGGTGCCCGGGAAGGTGGTTGGCCTCCTTGATGGGCTGCACGTCGGCCGTGTCGCGCTCCTCCACGCGGAAGCCGTCGGCGCGCAGGATCTCCACCCACTTCTGGCAGCAGCCGCAGGTGGGGCTCTTGTAGACGACGGCGAGCGGCGCGTCGGCCGGCGCGGTCGCGGCGGCGGGCTGCGCGGCCGCCCGCGTCTCCATCGCCACCTGCGTCTGGGCGGCCGGCGCGGCCTCGCGGCCCTGTCCGCCGCACGCCGCGGCGCCCATCATCGCCGCCAGCAGCAGGGCGCCGCGCGCCCGGTCCCGGTGTCTCATCGCTCGCTCCTCGTGGTGTCCTGACGCTCCTGGGGCCCTCGTCTACCCCGGGGCGGGCGCGGGGTGCCGTCCGCTCGACCGCGCGAGCGGCATGGACGGACATCCTCACGGTACGCTAACGAATCTCGCCCGTCGGCGCAGCCCGCGCCGTCGGGGATCTCCCTATACGGCAGCCCCCACTCCGGGTATGCCGAGAACCGGCACCAGGCTGCGTGCGACGACCGTGGAGGCCCTCACCCGGCGGGCTCGGCCGACGTCGCTGCGCTTCCCTCGGCTCCCGTTCGAGCCCGCCACCCTCTCCCACGGGTGGGAGAGGGACCCTGGATGGTCTCGTGTGGGCAGACGCCGGCGGGTCCGCGCGGTGGAGTCCCGCAGGGACGATCGTAGTAGCCAGCCAGGGGCTTCACGCCCCCGGAGTGCCGAGGGCCGGATCCCCGCCTCCGACCCCGGGCCCGCCTACGACCGCCGGCGCGACGACCAGTGGATGGCCGCGATCCGCCACCCCTGCGGCGTGCGCAGCAGCACCATCGACTCGGCGCCCACGGAGTCGACCGGCCGGTCGCGGAAGGTGCCGCGGGCGGTGCTGGTGGAGCTGGTCCAGGCCACGTTGCCGCGGACGCGCACCTTCACCGGCGCGCGCACCGAGCGCACGGCCCGCGCGAACTCGATGTCGGACGACAGGTGGTGCGAGCGGTACTCGGCGCGCGACTCCACGCCGCCGGTCTCCAGCACCTCCACGTCGCGCGTCAGCAGCGCCAGCGCGGCCGTGCTGTCGCCGCGCTCCAGCGCCGCGTGGAAGCGCTCCACCGTGCGGGCCACGGCGATGGAGTCGGCGCGGGCGCTCCGCTGGGCCAGCCCCGCGGTGGCGGAGAGGACGACGGCGGCCAGGGCCAGGGTCAGGCGGACGAGCGTGGTGCGCATCGAGGTGCTCCGGTGGAGGTGTGGGGGAGACGAGAGGAGAGGCGACGACGTCAGGACGGCGGCGCCGTGGCGACCAGGACCGCGGTCGCGAGAAGGACCAGCAGGCCGATGGCGAGCTCCGCGCGGGCGGAGCGCCGGAAGCGGCGGTCGCCCTCCCCCGCCGACAGGGCGGGCCGCACGCGGCGCCAGTTGTACGCGCCGGTGGCGAAGACGCCGGAGAGCAGCGCCAGCTTCACCAGCAGCGTGCGCCCGTAGCCGCTGGTCCAGAGCGCGGCCACGGAGGGAAGGTGCAGCGCGGCGGAGAGCACGCCCGTCGCCGCGAGCGCCGCCGCGCACGCCAGCGCGATGGGCGAGAAGGCCTCCACCAGCGCGGCCAGGGAGCGCCCGCGCGCGCCGTTCGCCGCGGCCGCGGCGGGGACCCCGGCCAGGAGCAGGACGGCCAGCGTCCCAAGCCATCCGCCCGCGGCCAGGACGTGCACCCCGTCCGCCGCGGCGGCGAGCGGCCCGGTCGCGGCCGCGTGGCCCGAGAGCGCGGGGCTCATGGCCAGGAGGGCGGCGCCCACCATCGCGGGTCCCCAGCCCCGGCCTCGGCTCGCCCCGTCGGGCCGCGGGCGGAGGGCCGCCGAGAAGCCGGCGATGGCGAGCACGGTCCCCGCCACCTGCAGCAGCCATCCCCAGCCCCACGTCGTCTGCAGGAGGGTGGTCCCGACCAGCGATGCGTCCAGCGCGCCCTCTCTCCCGTGCAGCGCGTAGGACTGGGCGAGCAGCCGGGCGATGGCCAGCGCCCCCAGCGACAGCGCGGCGATGAGGCCGGCGCGCGCGGCCCCGCGGGTGGAGGCGGCGCGCACGTCCACGCCCGCGTCGCCGTCGAGACCGGCACGGGGGAGGACCGCGCCGCGGAAGACGACGGCGCCGATCGCCAGCAGGATGCCGACGAAGGTCAGCCAGCGGATCGCGGCGTAGAGCGGCGACCCGGCGTCGAAGCCGGGGCCGGAGGGAAGGTCCGCCGCGGGATGGTGCGAGGTCGTGGGCGGGGGCGCGGTGCCGGGGGCCGCCGTCGGAGGGGGGGCGAGCCCGGCTGCGCCGGGGGCGATCAGGAACCCGAAGTCGCCGCCGACCGGGTGCCCGTCCGCCCCCGCGATGCGCCACCGCACCCGGTACGCCCCCGCCGTCAGGCCGCCCCTGATCGGCACCACCACCACCTGCGGCGAGTCCGGCGGGGCCGCGAGCGCGCCCAGCTCCACGGCGGCGCCGTCCGGACCCACCAGGACCACCCGCGCCAGGGAGAGGCCTACGGCCTCGTTGAAGGTCAGCCGCAGCTCGCGGGGCACCGTCGACAGGTGCGCGCCGGCCGAGGGCGTCGACCGCCGCAGCGCGCTGTGCCCGAGCACCGTCGCCGGCAGCGCGACCAGCAGCGCGACGAGCGCCGCCAGCACCCACGAGAGGCGCGGCGGCACGGTCGGGCGGCCGGGGAGGGGGTGGGTCGCGGTCACGAGCGGAAGGTAGCCCTCGGCTACGGGCGGGGCGAGACCACCCGCCGGACCGCCGGGTCCGTCCACGCGCGCCGCAGTTCCGGGTCGCTCTCGATCCGCCGCCGCACCGCCGGATCCTGCACCAGCGCCTCCGCCAGCTCCAGCAGCTTGCGGTCGGCCTCGCTCGGCGTCGCCGGGGCGGGCGCGTGGGCCGCGTGCGCGTTCGCACCGGGTGCGGCGGACGCGGACGGCGCATGCCCCTCATGACCGCCGGCGCCGGACGACGCGGCCCTGGACGGAACGTGGCCGGCGTGCGCGTCCGTGGGCGCCCTCGCCACCGTCGCGGTATGGCCCCCGTGACCGCGCGCGGGGGAGCCCGACGGTCTCGCCGCCGGGGCATGACCCGCGTGCGAGCCGGCGGAGGTCCGCCGGCCGGTCGACGCCGCGTGCCCCTCGTGCCCCGCGCCGGCGGAGGCAGCCGACGTGGCGGACCTCGCCGCGCCGCCGTGGCGGGCGTGGGCGCTCGTGGAGGAGGCGCGGGCCTCGTGCCCGGCGTGCGCGGACGCACCGCTCCGCGCGGGGGTGGACGGGGATGCGGTGTGGCCCGCGTGGCCGGCCGCGGCCG
>JASLAX010000156.1 GCA_030146875.1 Longimicrobiaceae bacterium | reverse complement strand
TATACTGAGATCGGACACCGTGTTCTGAGGCTTGAGCGTGAATGGGAGCTTAGACAACTCCATTCTGCTCGACCCCAGGGCCGGTGTCCATTCTTCTTCTACCTATCTGCACCACCTGCAACCAAATCGACGAAGAACCTTGAAAAACGAGTGCGCGGAGTTCGCGGTTACGACGCGCCCGTGCACCTCCGCGAACTCCGCGAACTCCGCGTCCCTCTCTCGTCATCGCGACGCGCGACGTCCGCCGGAAGAAACGACACGCGGATGCGGCGAGAACGGGAAAGGGCCGCCCGGCGCGATGCCGGGCGGCCCTGCAGCACCGCGGAGGAGCCGGAGCGGCTACGCGACCTGGACGAGCGCGTACGGGGCGCAGCCGCCGGAGCAGTAGATGTCCGCGGTGGGCCCGCAGATTCCGATGCAGGTGCAGATCGCCGGCCACGACGCGCCGCCGCCGCCGATGATCGCGGCGGAGGTCTCCGCCTCGGGGGTGCTGGTCTCGAAGGTGGAGACGTTGATGTCCTCGATGTCCAGCGAGAGCTTGCGCTCCATGGGACTCCTCCTGACGTCAGGGGGTTGGCGGGCCGCCGGATGGCGCGCGGTCCGGAAGGCGCGTGGCGCGTCGCGCGCACGGCCGGGAGAGACGGCGCGCCGAAGATATGCCCTTTCGTCCGCAAAGGAAAGCAAACGTATGTGGGGGGGGCCCTCAGGCAACGGCGAAGGGGCCCGGCCTGAGCGGCCGGGCCCCCTCTCCCCCGCGGCGTCGCGGACGGCGCGGAGGAGCCGGTCAGTACTCGATGATCGTGGTCTCGGGAGGGCAGCCGCCGGAGCAGTAGATGTCCTCGCTCGGCCGGCAGATGTCGATGCAGGTGCAGACGTCCGGCCAGGAGAAGCCATCGGCGGGCTGGAGGCGGGCCGCCGCCACGTCCGTGGAGGTCTCGGTGGTCGGGAAGGACGACACGGTGACCTGCTCGATGTCCAGGCTGAGGTGCTTCGACGCCATCGGGGTTCTCCTTGGGGGGGGTGGATGCTCGTCCCCGGTCGCTCTACCGGGGGAGGCCGGTCCCAGGGGAAGGGAGCGGCCATGGCGAGGGACGCGGAAACAGACGGAAAACGTGCCGTTCAATATCGCGGCGCCTCCGTCTTCCGCAAGTCCCCCGGATGCCGAAGGGGTCCCCGGATCTGCGGAGGCCTCTCCCGCATCGCGGCAGACGGCGGGTCGCAAACCCCGGCCCTACCGACGGAAAGGCCCCCCCGCTGGACGGGAGGCCCTTCCGGATGCGAACGGCGGGCGGCGCTACATCTGCTTGTACGCCGGCCCGCTCCCCCCCTCGCGCGGGGTCCAGCGTGGGCCGATCACGTCCGTGGCCTTGCAGTCGATGCAGTTGGGCGCGTTCACCACCAGCCGGTCGCCGTCGCGCTCGTAGACGCCGGCGGGGCAGAGGTGCACGTACAGCTCGGCGGCCTCGGGCGAGACGTCCTTCCCCACGATCAGGTGCGAGGGGATGTCGTCGCGCGTCTGGTTCCCGGCCTTGAAGACCGCGTCCACCTTGCTGAAGGTGAGCTTCCCGTCCGGCACGAAGGCCGGCGGGGGGGCCGGCGTGCGGGGCGCCTCGGCGTCGGCGTGCATGTCGATCTTGCCGCCCGGGAACCTGCCCTTCGTCAGCGTCATCAGCGTGGCCTTGGCGCCGCCCACGAAGAAGCCGTCCTTGAACGCCAGCCGCATGTTGCGGGTGCGGTACAGGTCGTCGCGGATGTAGCTCTCGCGGACCATGCGGTCGTAGGCGGAGAGCGCCTCCGCGCCGGTGTCGCCCCGCTTCAGCCCCTCGAAGATCGCGCGCGCGGCGTACATCCCCGACTGCATGGCGTAGTGGATGCCCTTCAGCGAGGGCACGTCCACGAAGCCCGCCGTGTCGCCCACCATCACCAGCCCCTCGCCCGACAGGCGCTGCGGGATCGCGAAGTAGCCTCCCTCCGGGATCGTCTTGGCGCCCCACTCCACCATCTCCCCGCCCTCCAGATACTTCCGGAAGTACGGGTGCTGCTTCATGCGCTGCAGCAGGACGTGCACGTCCAGCGTGGTCTCCTCGTAGTCCAGGCCCACGACCAGGCCCAGGGCGACGAGGTTCGGCGCCAGCGGGTACATGAACGACCCGCCGAAGGCGTCGCGCGGGAGCGGCCAGCCCAGGGTGTGGACGATCCCCTCCAGCGGCACCTTCGTCTCCCACACCTCCTTCACGCCCAGCGCGAAGATCTGCGGGTTCTCGCTCCCCACGCCCTGCCACTCGCGCCAGGCCTGCCCCAGCGTGCCGCGCGTGCCCTCGGAGAGCACGGTGACGCGCGCGGTGACGTCGGTCGCGGGCTCGGAGCGGCTGCCGGGCTGGCCGTTGCGGTCCAGCCCCGAGGGCACCGTGCGCACCCCCGTCACCTTCTGCCCCTCCACGAGCAGCGAGTCGGCCGGGAAGCCGGGGAGCACGTTGATCCCCAGCTCCTCCGCCTTCTCCCCCAGCCACCGCACCACCTCGCAGAGCGAGGCCACGTGGTTGCCGGAGTTGTGCATGGGCGGGGGCGTGGGGATGCGGAACGCGCCCGTCTCGGTGAGCAGCATCACCGTCTCCTTCCCCACCGGCCCGCGGAAGGGGAAGTCCTCGTCCTTCAGCTCGGGGAAGAGCTCGCGGAAGGCGCGGGGGTTCACCACGGCGCCGGAGAGGTTGTGCTCGCCGAGCGAGGCGGCCTTGTCCAGCACGGCGATGTTGACCTCGCCCAGGGTGCCCCCGGCCTCGGCGTCGCGCTGCACCAGCCGCGCGAGCTCGATGGCGCCCGCGAGCCCCGCGGGCCCCGCGCCCACGAAGACGACGTCCATCTCGATCGCCTCGGGGTCCGGCGCCTCCGCCAGGATCATCCGCTCGCGGGGAAGCGCGGGCTGGTACCGCGCGGGGATCACCGCCCCGGGTGCGCTCTCTGCCATGAGGTCTCCCTGTGGCCGCCGGCCCCCGGCCGCGCGGCGCGGGGGCTCGTCTGGTCTGCCGTCCGATTGCCGGTCGCCCGGCCTGCTGCGTGAACGGGCGGAAGATACAGGCCGCCCCGGCGCGCCGCAAAGGGACGCCGGGGCGGCGGGGACCCGGTGCTACCGCGTCTCGGGCCGGAGCTTCAGGGCAGGACGGCCGCGCACGTCCTCCGCCGCCGCTCCAGGCGGCGGAGGCGCGCCGCCGCCTCGTCGCGGGAGAGGCGGAGGGCGTCACGGTAGTCGGCCAGCGCGTCGAGCAGCGCGGCGCTGGCGCGCTCCGTCGCCTCGCGCGCGGCGTGGAGGGCCGGCGCCCCGACGGCCGCCGCCATCTCGCGGTCCCGCCGGCGGCGGACGGCGGCCCACGCGGCGATCGCCGCGCGCGCCATCCGCTCGCGCCGCTGCACATCGCGCGCCCACTCCCAGGTGGCCCCGTCCATCTCCAGCGCCAGCAGCAGCGCCTGCAGCGTGAGCGCCCCCGCGGCGACGGCGGCCTCGCCCGTCGGCATCCACGCCGCCACGGCCCGCGCGGCCTCGCCGTCCTCCGCCGCGCGGGAGGCGGGCGCCTCCGCCGCGGCCATGCGCTCGTCCAGGAAGACGGAGAGCGCCGACCAGGGGGCCATGCGTTCCTCCACCGCCGCGATGCGCGTCTCCATGGCGGCGCGAAGGCGGCGGTGCCCGAACACGCGGGCGCCGCGAACGACGAGGAGGAGCCGGTCGGTGACCTCGGCGACGAGCACGTCGACCGCTCCGGGAGCGAGCGCTTCCGTGGGCATGGGCGGGTACGGCCTGGCGTGGATCCCTGTCGCCGCCGGGGCGGCGGCGCGTGGAGAGGCGGGGTCGGAAGAGGACGGGGGACGCCCTCCGGAGCGCCACGGCGGCGCCGCTCCCGTGCCAATGGAACGCACCCGGGGCACCGCTCTCCACACGGCGCTCCGGAGGCCGGGCGTCGACCTCCCCGGTCCCGTTTCCGCGCCTTTCGCCTCGCGATTCCGGGGACGGTTTTCCACGCGGAGACGCGGAGGACGCGGAGACGCGGAGGTGCGTGAGCCAGCCCCGTCGGGACGCGGCCTCCGACGTAGCGAGGGCCACCTCTCTCATGTCGAAGAGGTGGCCCTCGTGAGTAGGTCGATCGACGGCGGGATCTCCGCCCCTCGTACCCTCCGCGTTCTCCGCGCCTCCGCGTGAGACCCGCCGTTGCGGTTCTCCGCGCCTCCGCGGCCTCCGTGTCTCCGCGTGAGGACCGTCCCGTCAGATCGAGTCGGGAATGTCCACCACCACGGGAGCCATGAAGTAGTCGAACCCGGTCTCGGACGACCGCCAGGCGCGCACGCGGTACATGCGGGCCGGAGCGTCGGGGGTGAGCCGCACCCACTGCGACGAGCCGTTCCAGAAGTGCCGCTCGCCGGTCAGGAGCTCCTCCACCTCCCAGGGGTCGTGCCAGCCGACCCCCATCTCCGCCAGCGGGAAGTGCAGCATGGTCTCGTGCGCGTCGAACGGGTCCAGCGAGACGGCCACGAACACCATGCTGGTGCGGTCCGGCGTCATCTTGCCGTAGAACAGCACCTGCTCGCTGTCGGCCTGGTAGAAGCGCAGGTTGTCGTACTCCTGCAGCGCGGGGTTCTCCTTGCGGACCCTGTTGAGCCGCGTGATCAGCGGGCGGATGTTCCCCTCGCGGTCCCAGTCCCACGCCTTGATCTCGTACTTCTCGGAGTCCAGGTACTCCTCCTTGCCCGGCCCCAGCGGCGTGTTCTCGCACAGCTCGAAGCCCGAGTAGATGCCGTACACCGAGGACAGCGTGGTCGCCAGCACCGCGCGGATCATGAACGCCGGCCGCCCGCCGCGCTGCAGGAACTCGGGG
>JASLAX010000146.1 GCA_030146875.1 Longimicrobiaceae bacterium | reverse complement strand
GTCGGAGCGGGCGCGGCGGACATGGTCGCGACCGGGGCCGGGGCCGCCGCGGCCACGGACGCCGCGGCGCCCTCCGGCTTCACCTCGAAGACGCTGCGGCAGATGGAGCAGCGCGCGCGGACGCCCCCGGCCGGCACCTTCCGCGGGTCGACCCGGAAGACGGTCTTGCAGTGGGAGCACTGAGCGTTCATTGCCGTTCCTGGGTCTCTTCGGAGGTGGCGGCGAGCGTTCCCTCGAGCGGGACGGGCTTGTCGCTCCGCCGGTCGACCACGTAGATGGAGCCGGAGAAGGTCTTGGCGTAGGCCTTCATCTCCGTCGCCAGCTCGCTGATCTGGGCGGTGTGGACGAAGGAGCGCTGCTCGTTGGTGACCACGCCGATGGAGAGGGTCATCAGCGGCACGCTGTACACCTCGCCCCGCCGGTCCTTCCCCAGGAAGAAGCCCTGCTCGCGGTCCTCGGGGGTGTACTGCAGCGGGATCAGCTCGTTGAAGACGGTGATCACATCCTCGCAGCAGATGCGGTAGTCGGTGAGCGGCGCGTTGAAGATGAAGTCGTCGCCCCCGATGTGCCCCACGAACGCGTTCGGCGAGTGCGCCCGGACCACCTCGCGCAGGATGCGCGACAGGATCAGGATCACGCGGTCGCCGTGGTTGTACCCGTAGCGGTCGTTGAACTCCTTGAAGTGGTCCAGGTCCGCGTAGCACACCGCGAACTGCTCGCCGCTCCGGAGCCGCTCGCCGATGTCGCGCTCGATCTGCACCGTGCCCGGGAGCAGCGTGGTGGGGTGCACCCCCACGTCGCGCTCCGCCCGCCGCAGCGCCGCGCTCAGGCGCAGGACGGCCTCGCGCGGGCTCAGCGTGTCCACCAGCACCTCGTCGGCCCCCGCCTGCAGCGCCTCGGCGGCGCTCTCCACCCGCGCCTGCGTGGTGTAGACGATGATGGGGATGACGGAGGTGAACGCCTCGCGCTTCAGCGTCTTGCAGACCTCGAGCGCTCCGTCCGCGGGGTCGGAGCCGTCCAGCACCAGGCCGGCGGGGTACACGCGGCCCATGCGCACGGGAAGGTCCGCCACGCTCTGCAGCTCCACCAGTGGATACCCGTTCTGCCGGGCGAAATCCTGGACGGGCTGTGGAACGGGACGTCCGTGCGGCGAGAGGTGCAGGAGGACGCGTTGGGGCATGAATGCGTGGCGCCGGGAGCGAAGGCTGGGTCCGCGGTATCGTACGCGGGGCCCGGGGGCGTGTCAACCCGCGAAGGGCGCGACGCCACACGTGTCGTGCGCACTTTCCGCACCGCGGGCGGCGCGGGAGACGGGCGGCGCCGCCCCGGCGAACGGGCGCGCGGCACCCGCCGCGGTCAGAGCGGAACGGCCTCGTCCACCAGGAGGA
Source organism: Longimicrobiaceae bacterium (assembly GCA_030146875.1). Taxonomy (GTDB): domain Bacteria; phylum Gemmatimonadota; class Gemmatimonadetes; order Longimicrobiales; family Longimicrobiaceae; genus JASLAX01. Next base: position 1,392 of record JASLAX010000146.1, on the reverse strand, counting down.
TGGGCACCCCGTCGCGCACCTCGTACCGCACCGCGCAGGCCTCGCAGACCAGGGCCTCGGGGTTCTTCAGGTGGCGCAGCTCCCCCTTGCACTTGGGGCAGACGAGCAGGTCCAGCAGCCAGGGCTCGATCACGGGTGGTTCTCCTCCTTGGGAACGAAAAATCCGAGGCGCTGCAGCTCGAGCGGGTCGCGGCGCCAGCGGGGGAGTACCTTCACCCACAGGTCCAGGTAGACGGGCTCGCCCACGAAGGCCTCGATCTTCTCGCGGGCGGCGCTCCCCAGGCGCTTGATGGCCGAGCCGCCGGCGCCGATCAGAATGGCCTTCTGCGTGGGCCGCTCCACGTACACCGTCGCGCGGATGTACAGCGGCGAGGAGCCCTCGCGGTACTCCTCCACCTTCGCGGCGATGCTGTACGGCACCTCCTTCTCGTACAGCTCGAACACCGCCTCGCGCACCATCTCGGCCACGAAGAAGCGCACGGGCTGCGAGGAGATCTCGTCGGGCGGGTACAGGTAGGGCGAGAGGGGGAGCCGCTCGGCGACGATCGCGCGCAGCGCCTCGGCCCCGTCCCCCGTGAGCGCCGACACCTCCACCGGCTCGCGCCCCAGCTCCAGCAGCGCCCACTCGGCCGCGGCCCGCAGGCGCGCGGGCGAGGCGGCGTCCACCTTGTTGGAGACGACGATCAGGTTCCGGTGACGGCGAAGCTGCTCCATCACCTCTTCCGAGAAGTGGGGGGGTTCGCCGGCCGCGTCCACCAGGAGCAGGACCACGTCCGCGTCGCCGATCACCTCCAGCGCCACGTGGAGCATGGAGCGGTGCAGCAGGTAGCGCGGGTCGACCAGCCCGGGGGTGTCCACGAACACCATCTGGACCCCGTCGCGCGTGTCGATCCCCAGCACCCGCTCCCGCGTGGTCTGCGCGAACGGCGTGACGATGCTGAGCTTCTCCCCCACCAGCCGGTTCATCAGCGACGACTTGCCGGCGTTCGGAAACCCGACCAGCGCCACGGTGCCCGCGCGCGTGGGCCCGGACTCCTCGTCGTCGGGGCCCCCACTCCCGATGCTGCGGTCGTCCTCGTCCGGCTCGCCGTCGAGAGGCTCCAGCTCCTCGTCGGAGGTCACGTCGTCGAGATCCTGATCGCGTTCTGCCATGGGAGCGAATCTATTCCAGCGGCATGGGGATAAGCAAGCTGCGCGAGCGGCACTGCGTCCGCCGGAGCGTCATCCGGGTGCCGCGGATTCCTTCCGAGCTGTGAATGGCGATCGAAAATGTCCCCATCGCAGAGGGTGACGAGCCCGGGATCCGGCTGGCGGAGAGGTTCGCCTCGCATCCGGGTCCACGCGGGAGGGACGTCGAGCGCGAAGGTGCGCTGCCGAGGGGGCACCCCCTGC
>JASLAX010000124.1 GCA_030146875.1 Longimicrobiaceae bacterium | reverse complement strand
CCCGCCGGCGTCGGCCCAGAAGGCGCACGGGTGCCCGCGCGCCGGGGTGACGCGCGGGGCGGCGGCGAGCAGCGCGCCCGCCAGCGCGGCGCGCTCCTCAGGCCCGGGCGGCGGGCCTCCGGTCCGCCACGCGGGGACCCGGACGCAGGCGATGCGACGGCTCATGGACCAGCTCCACCTCTCGCTCTCCGTGACGGATCCCCCACCCCTTGGCCACCCGCGCCCCGGCGCGGCGCCGGAAGCGCGCGCCCGGCCGCAGCCCCCACCCCGCCGGCGCGCGGTGGAACTCCACCTTCAGGTCCGCGCGCCACCCCGGGTCCTCGCCCTGCGCGCAGACCACCAGCGCGGCGTCGGCCTCGCGCGCCAGGGCGCGCAGCCGGTGCGCCTGGGGCGGGGCGGGCAGGGCGCCGTCCAGCGCCACCAGGTCGAAGGCCCCGGTGCGCAGCAGCGCCTCGGCGGCCCACGCCCCCTCCCCCGCCCGTCCGGCGTCGGGCGGGCGCGCCACCCACAGCCCGGCGGGGGACACCCCCTCGCCGCACCAGTCGGCGGCGTCCAGCGTGCGCGAGGCGTCCACCAGCGCCACCCGCGCCCCGGCCCGGCAGGCCTCCTCCACCAGCCGCCGCAGCGCCGCCGTGCGGCCCGAGGTGGCCTCGCCCGTCCAGAGCGAGAGCGTGCCCCGGGGCACGCCCCCGGGCACCAGGCGGTCCAACGCGTCCACCCCCGTGCGGAAGCCGGGGCGCTCCTCGCCCGCCTCCTCCCCGGGCCGGGGCAGGACCACCCCCCCGAACCGCTTCTCCAGCTCCCGCCGCAGGCCGTCCAGCCGCTCCGCCGCTCCCATCGTTCCCCGCCCGGTGACGTGAGGATGCCTCGCATCCGCCGCGTCCCTCCGCGCAGGGGGAGCACGACGATAATACCGAAGAGAAAACGAAACAACGGCACCCCCTCCGGCCGCCCCTTGTCAGGCCCGCGACGTGCGGCACGTTACAGGGCAGCGAGCCTCCTCTTTCCTTCGCGCCGAGCCACGAATGCCGCACCCGAGCCTCCGGCCCTCCGCCCTCCTCCTCGCCGTCCTGGCGGCGGCGGCGCTCCCGTCGGCCGTTCCGGCCGCGTCCGCCCAGTCCCGGGCCGCGGCCGCCCCCCTGTCCGCCGACGCCCTGCGCCAGCAGCGGGACTCGCTGCGCGTGCTGCGCGAGGCGCGGGCGGCGCAGGCGGAGTTCGAGCGGGCGCGCTTCCGCCACATGCCCTGGACCTTCGAGCACGGGGTGGGCGGGTCGTGCGACGAGCGCATCGGGCGCTTCTGCTTCACCAACGACGACTCGGACGTGAACTGGAAGCCGCCCCCGGAGAAGCCGGAGGTGAAGGCGGCGCGCGAGCGGCTGCTGGACGCGCTGGACGACGCGGCCGCCGCCCACCCGGGCGACGGCTGGGTGGCGGGGCAGCGGGTGCGCTACCGGGTGGAGGCGGGGCGGGCGGAGGCGGCGCTGGCCTCGGCGCGGGAGTGCCGGGCGGAGGGGTGGTGGTGCCGCGCGCTGGAGGGGATGGCGCTGCACGCCTCGGGCGATGCGGCGGGGGCCGAGGCGGCGTTCGCGGCCGCGCTGGGGGCCATGCCGGAGCGCGAGCGGCGCCGGTGGGGCGACCTGTCGCCCTTCTTCGTGGGCGACGACCTGCGGGCGTGGCGGCGGGCGCGGGGGGCGGCGCGCGACTCGCTGGCGCGGCGGATCTGGTGGCTGGCCGACCCGCTGTGGATGGACGCGGGGAACGACCGCCGCTCCGAGCACCACTACCGGCTGGTGATGGACCGCGTGCAGGAGCGGGCGGAGAGCGCCGAGACCCTGTCGTGGGGCGACGACCTGCGCGAGATCCTGCTGCGCTACGGGTGGCCGGTGGGGTGGGAGCGGCTGCGCCAGCGCGTGGGCCAGGTCGGGCGCCCCTCCGTCCTGTCGCACTACGCGCCCCGGAGCTGGGACTTCCTGCCCCCCCTGCGCGTCCTCTCCCGCCCCTCGGCGCTCAAGGAGGGCGACTGGCGGCTGGGGGAGAAGACGGCGCGCACCCTGCACGCGCCCCCCTACGCCACGGCCTTCCGCCCGCTGGAGCACCAGGTGGCCGCCTTCCGGCGCGGCGCGTCGTCCGTGGTGGTGGCGGCGTGGGAGATGGACAGCGTGCCGCGCGTGGAGCCGGTGGAGGCGGGGCTGGTGCTGATGCGCCACGAGGCGTCTCCCGCGTCGGTCGCGCGCGGGTCGTTCGTGGGACCGCGCGGCGTGCTGCGGGTGGAGACGGCGCCGGGCCCGGCCGTGCTCTCGCTGGAGGCGCGCGCGCCGGGGATCCGGCGGGTGGCGCGGGCGCGCTACGGGGTGCCCCTGGCGGCGACCGCGGGGGTCTCCGTCTCGGACGTGCTGCTGCTGGAGGACGGCGGCTCCCTGCCCGAGACGCTGGACGACGCCGTGTCCCGCGCCCGCGCCTCCGACCGGGTGCGGCCGGGGGAGCGGCTGGGGCTGTTCTGGGAGGTCTACGGCCTTCCCGCGCGCCCCGACACGGTGGCGGTGTCGGTGAGCGTGGTCCCCCGCCGCGTGGGCGGCGCGGCGCGGCGGGCGGCGGAGCGGGTGGGGCTGGTCTCGCCGGGCGTTCCGGTGCGGATGGGGTGGCGCGAGGAGACGGAGGGCGGCGGCGTGCTGGCGCGCTCCATCGGCGTGGCCCTCCCCCGGCTGGCCCCGGGCGAGTACCTTCTGGAGGTCACCGTGCGCGTGGGCGCCGCCGCCCCCGTGGTCGCCTCCCGGCGGCTGCGCGTGGCGAGGTAGCCCGCCCTCCTCCGCTCTCCGGCACCGGGGGGAGGCGCCGCTGGGCTTCCCGCCGTATGTTGGCAGAAGGATTGCGGCTCCACCCCCGCCCGGCCGCTCCGGCCCGCCGTGAACCCCGCGGACACCGCTCCATGCCCGACCGCTACGGGACCCGCTCCGCCCGCGCCCCGACCGACGTTCCCGGCCGCGACGAGCTCTACCGCCTGCTGGTGGAGAACGTCACCGACTACGCCATCTTCATGCTGGACCCCGAGGGGCGCGTCGCCACCTGGACGGAGGGCGCGGGGCGGCTGACGGGGTACGGCGAGGACGAGGCGCTGGGCGAGCACGTCTCGCTGATCTACCCGGCCGAGGACGTGGCCTCCGGCACCCCCGGGCGCGACCTGGAGACGGCGGCGCGCGACGGGCGCTGCGAGGCCATGGCGTGGCGGGTCCGCCGCGACGGCACGCGCTTCTGGGTGTCGTCGGTGATGACGGCCATCATGGGCGACGACGGGCGGCTGGTGGGCTTCGGGCTGGTGACCCGCGACCTGACCGACCGCAAGGAGGTGGCGGACCGCTACGAGGAGAGCCGCCAGCGCTACCGCTCGCTGGTGGAGCACAACCCCAGCGCCGTCTGCTCCTTCGACATGACGGGCCGGCTGGTGGCGGTGAACCCCGCCACCCTGCAGGTGACCGGCTTCGCCGAGGACGAGCTGCTGAGCCTGTGGTTCTGGGACATCGTGGTGTCCGGCGACCGGGGACGGATGCGCGCCCTGTTCCAGCGCGCGGTGACCGGCGACCCGCAGTACGCCGAGACGGCGATCGCGCACCGCTCCGGGCGGCGGGTGGACCTGAGCGTCACCCTGGTCCCCACCGTGGTGCACGGCCAGCTCATCGGCGTGCACTGCATCGCCGAGGACATCTCCCCCCGCAAGCGCGCCGAGGCCGAGCGCGAGGCCGCCCTGCTGCGCGAGCGGCTGGCCCGCGCCGAGGCCGAGGCCGCCAACCAGGCCAAGTCCGACTTCCTGGCCGTGGTCTCCCACGAGCTCAAGACCCCGCTCAACGTCATCACCGGCTACGCCGACCTGCTGGCCGACGGGGAGGCGGGGCCCGTCTCCGAGATCCAGCGCCGCCACCTGGGGCGGGTGCAGGCCAGCGCGCGGCAGCTCTTGCAGCTCATCGAGGAGGTGCTGGACTACGCGCGCATGGAGGCGGGGCGCGAGGGGGTGCGGCTGGAGCGGGTGGACGTGCCGCCCCTGCTCCGCGAGGCCGCCGCCGAGGCGGAGGAGGCGGCGCGCGAGAAGGGCCTCGCCTTCCGGCTGGAGACCGACGGCGCCCGCTGGGTGGTGGAGACCGACCCCGCCAAGCTGCGCCAGGCGCTGCGCCTGCTCCTCTCCAACGCGGTGAAGTTCACCGAGCGGGGCGAGGTGCGCCTGGGCGCCGCCCGCGACGGCGGCACGGCCGTCTTCTCCGTGCGCGACACGGGGGTGGGCATCCCCCCGTCGCACCTGCCGCTGATCTGGGAGCCGTTCCGCCAGGGCGAGGACCCGCTGCGGCGCCGGAAGGGCGGCGCGGGTCTGGGGCTGGGCACCGTGCGCCGCCTGGCGCGCCTGCTGGGCGGAGACACGGCGGTGGAGAGCATCGAGGGGGTGGGGAGCACCTTCACGGTGCGCATCCCGGTGAGCTTCTCCGCGCCGGAGTAGAGGCGGGAGGGGAAAAAGAGGAGGGGGCCGGCGCATCCCGCGCCGGCCCCCACCTCGTCCACCTCCCCGCGAGGCTACTTCCCGGCGCGGCCGGCGCGGGGTCCGTCCGCCGTCCGGCGCCCGAAAGCCAGGTCGCCCTCCTCCGCGTCCACGATGGGCACGTCGAAGGTGCCGGCCGTGACCTGGATGGTGCGCGGGTTCTCGGCGAAGATGTCGGCCAGGTCGAGCGCCGTGCCCTGGAAGGTGCCCTTCGCGCGCCCGCCGGACACCTCGGTGACCTGGATGGTGCCGGTGGCGAGCAGGTAGATGGAGGCCTCGTCGTCGATCTCTTCGGCGTTCACGTCCACGTTGAACATCAGGATGCCGCCGGGGCAGCTCTGCTCGGGGATCCCGCCGCACGACTCGCCGTCCACCGTCAGCGTCCTGGGGCCCGTGAGCGTGCCCAGCGTGAGCGCCGCCACGTCGCCGCGGCCCTGCTGGCGGGGGCGGTAGGCCATCACGCCGGCCTCGAACGTCTGGCGGTCGCGCAGCACGGCCGCGAACTCGCTCTCCTGCATCTCGCCGTTGGAGTCGCGGCGCAGCGAGCCCGACGCGTTGAAGGAGCCGGACGCGGCCCCGGAGTACTGGAAGCTCATGGAGCCGCGGGCGGCGGTCTCCGAGCCGGTGGAGTCGCTGCAGGCGGGCAGGACGAGCAGGGCGGCGGCGGCAGCCGCGAGCAGGGTGCGGGTCATTCGAAGATCTCTCAGGAAGGATGTAGTAGGGTCGGTGGCCGGCACTGCAAATGGCGGCGCGACGCGGCGGGGGAAGGTCAATCTCCGGGCCGCGTGGAGGGCGCCCGCGCCGGACCTGGTACAAGCGAATGGCGTGAACCGCGTTGTGCGGGGCGGGAGACGCGACCCATGCGGCAGGGGGTGCGGGCGGAGCGGCCTCCCGGCGGGACGATCCGCCGTCCACGGGAGAGGACGCCGTCGAAAACGGAAAGGGGCGCCGCGCGATCCGCGCGGCGCCCCGTCCTCCTCCGTCCGCTCCAGCTACCTGATGCGGACGTCCGCCGCCCTGGCGGCGGGGCGGACGTGCCCGCGGTCCGTCGAGCGGGCCAGGTTGGGGAACTGCTCCTCGTCGAACACCGGCACGTCGAAGACCCCGTTCTGGACCTGGATGCGCCGCGGGTTGGCGACGCCGTTCAGCCGGTCGCCTTCGTCCACCAGGGAGCCGCTGAAGGTGCCGCGCATGCGGCCGCCGGACACGTCGTTGATCTGCACGGTGCCGTCGTCCATGCCGAAGTGGCGGCCGTCGATGCCGCTGTTCTCGGTGTCCCACCCCGCGTCCAGGCTGAAGCTCACGTACGTGCAGTCGCGGTCGCAGTCCAGGGTCACGTCGTACGTGCGCACGGCGGGGTTCGGCAGCTCCATGGAGACCAGGTCGCCCAGGCCGCCGCCGCGCGGCCGGCCGGCGATCAGGTGCACGAGGTGCGTGGCGCCCCGGAACTCATCGATCGCCGCGGCGAAGGAGCGGTAGCGGGGAGCGCCGCTGCTCTCCACCTCCAGCTCGCCGGCGACGGAGTACGATCCGCTGACCGCGCCCGTGTAGGAGAAGCTCACCGACCCGCTGTCGGGGCTGGGGGTGGAGCCGCTGGTGGAGTCGCGGCACGCGGGAAGGGCCAGGACCGCCAGGGCCAGCGCGGAGAGCAGGCTGCGGGTCATCGGAGGTGCTTTCGGGAAGTTGGTGTCGGGCTCGCCCGCCTCGGTCGGGCCGTGCCCAGAGAGAACGCGCCGCCGGGAGAAGGATGACGGGGCGCCGCGGATCGCGCGGCGCCCCCAACGACCTTCCCGTTCGCCCCGCGGGGCTAGTTGACGCGGAGCTGCTTCAGGCGCTCCACGGAAACCCGCACCTTCGGGCGGTCGGCGGAGCGGGCGAAGCTGGGGAACTCGTCCTCGTCGAAGACCGGAACCTCGAAGGTGCCGTTCTGAATGCGGATCTGCCGCGGGTTGCTCACGTCGTTCAGCAGGTCGTCGAAGTCCACCAGGAAGCCGCTGAAGGTGCCGCGCAGCCGGCCGTTGGAGGCGCTGGTGATCTGCACCGTGCCGTCGTACATGGTGAAAAATCGGCCCTCGTTCTCGTCGTCGTCGTTGTTCCACGACGCATCCAGGATGAAGGCCACGTCCGGGCAGTTGTTCAGGGAGCAGTCGATGTCCACGTCGTACGTGCGCACGCCGGTGGCGTTCGGCAGGTCCATCACCAGCACGTTGCCGCGGCCGTTGCCGCGCGGCTGGCCGGAGACCACCTGCAGCCAGGGGGTGCTGCCCTGGAACGTCTCGATGCCCGCGGCGAAGGAGCGGTAGCGCGGATCGCCGTCGTTCTCCACCTCCAGGGCGCCCGACGCGGAGTACGAGCCGCTGGCGTCGCCGCTGTACGAGAAGCTCATGGAGCCGCTGTCACGGCCGGAGCCGGTGGAGTCTCCACAGGCGGGAAGGACGAGCAGGGCCGCGGCCGCGGCCGCGAACAGGGTACGGTTCATTTCGAGGACTCCCGGTGGGGAAGGTTTTCAGTCGGTGACCGGGGCCCGGTGGGCCCCGCGCACGGGTCGGAGGGGTCAATCGGCGTGCCACCGCGCGGCCCCAGCGCGCTCCCCGTCGGAAACGGATGGCGGAGGCGTGGTTGGGCTCACGGGGGACGAGGGAGGGGTCAGAGGACGGGAGAGCGCGACGGCCCCGCCGCGGGACGGACCTCCGTCCGCGGGAGAGGACGGCGCGTCGCCACCCGTCCCCCGAGGTCAGTCCATGCGCGGGCGGCCGGTGGCGCGAGCGAAGCCGGGGAACTCGTCGGCTTCGAACACCGGCACGTCGAAGGTGCCGTTGTCGATGCGGATCTGGCGCGTGGCATAGGTGCCGCTCACCAGGTCCTGGTAGTCCACCATCACGCCGCTGAAGCTGCCGCGCAGCCGGCCCCCGGAGGCATCGGTTATCTGGATGGTGCCCGAGGTCATCGTGAAGAAGCGGCCCTGCCCGTTGCTCCACGTGGCGTCCTTCATGAAGCCCGCCCTGGCGCAGGGCTCCATCTCGCAGATGAGCCGGACCGCGTAGGTGCGCGGACCGGTCGCGTTCGGCAGCCTCAGGAAGATCACGTCGCCGCGCCCCCCGGCCCCCGGGGCGCCGGCCACCACCCGCACCCACTCGGTGCCCTGGGAGAGCCACTTCACCCCCGCCCCGTACGAGCGGTAGTGCGGGACTCCGCCGGAGTCCACCTCGAGCGGGCCGCTGGCCGAGAACGAGCCGCGGAGGCTGCCTTCGTAGGAGAAGCTCACGGAGCCGCCCGCGCGTTCGGGGGCGGTGGAGTCGCCGCAGGCGGGAAGGACGAGCAGGGCCGCGGCGGCGGCGGCGAGCAGGGCGCGGCTCATGGGCGGCTCCGGAGGCATGGTCTCGGCCCGGGGTACGGGACCCGGGGGCCGGCGCACGGGACGAGCGGCCGATCCGCAGGCCACGTGCCGGCCGGGACGAGCCCCCCGCGGGAGAGGGCGGGCCGGCCCAGAACGGGAGCGGGGCGCCGCGCGATCCGCGCTGCGCCCCGCTCGCCGTCCCCCCGGGTCAGTTCAGGCGGAGCTCTTTCAGGCGCGCAGCCGCGGCGCGCACGCGCGAGCGGTCGACCGAGCGGGCGAAGCTGGGGAACTCGTCCTCGTCGAAGACCGGCACGTCGAAGGTGCCGTTCTGGATCCGGATCTGGCGCGGGTTGTCGGCGCCGGTCAGCAGATCCTCGAAGTCCACCAGGAAGCCGCTGAAGGTGCCCCGCAGCCGGTCCCCGGACGCGCCGGTCACCTGGATGGTGCCGTCGTACATCGTGAAGAAGCGTCCGCCCTCGTCGTCGTCGTCGCTCCACGAGGCGTCCATCATGAAGCCCACGTCGGGGCAGTCGTCCAGCTCGCAGTCGATGTCCACCGTGTAGGTGCGCGGGCCGGTCGGGTCCGGCACGTCCATGAAGACGACGTCGCCGCGGCCGCCGCCCTGCGGGTCGCCCGCCACCACCTGCACCCAGCTCGTGCCGCCGGAGAGCCACTCGATCCCCGCGCCGAAGGAGCGGTACTCGGGGTCGCCGTCGGCGTCCACCTCGAGCGGGCCGTTGGCCGAGAACGAGCCGCTGACGTCGCCGGTGTAGGCGAAGCTCACGGCGCCGCTGTCGCGGCCCGAGCCGGTGGAGTCGCCGCAGGCGGGAAGCACGAAGAGGGTGGCCACCGCGGCGGCGCGCGCGATCTGACGGATGGGGGTCATGACGACGGGGTGCTCCGGGAAGGGTTGCGAAGAGGGCCGGACGCGCTGCGCGCCCGGCCCGGAGAGTAACGTATGTTCCTGGAAAAGACAAGCGGGATCGCCGGTATCGCCCCTCCCGCGGCGGGCGCTCAGTCCTCGCCGCCGCGGGGGAGCGAGAGGGTGAACGACGCGCCGGGGCCGGGCTCGCTGCGCGCGGTCAGCTCGCCCCCCATGGCGCGGGCCAGGCGGCGGGAGATGGCCAGTCCCAGGCCGCTCCCCGGCTCGCGCTTGGCCTTGTTCCCGGAGGCGAGCTGCAGGAACTCCTCGAACACCGCCTCCTCGCTCCCGGAGGGGATGCCCGGCCCCGTGTCGCGCACCTCCACCCAGGCGCGGTCCCCGTCCAGCCCGCTCGCCACCGTCACCTCGCCGCTCTCGGTGAACTTCACCGCGTTGGAGAGGAGGTTCACCAGGATCTGCCGCACGCGCACGGCGTCGGCGCGCAGCGAGGAGCGCGGGTCGCAGCCGTACTCCAGGCGCAGCTCCAGCCCCTTGGCCTGCGCCTGGGGCCGCACCGCCACCGCCGCCTCGTCCACCACCTGCCCGATCGGCACCTCCACGGGGTGGAACTCCATCCGCCCGGCGTCCAGCTTGGCCAGGTCCAGGATGTGGTTCACCAGGTCGGAGAGGTGGCCGGCCACCTGGGAGATGCGCTCCACCATCTCCTGCTGCCGCTCCTGCAGGTCGCCCACGATGCCGTCCTGCAGCAGCTCGCTGTAGCCCACGATGGCGGTGATGGGGGTGCGCAGGTCGTGGCTCATGGCGGAGAAGAAGCGGTCGCGCTGCACGGCCGAGCGGCGCACCTGCTCGTGCAGCGCCGCGTTGCGGAACGCCGCCCCCGCGTGCGCCGCCAGCGCCTCGGCCAGCCGCAGCCGCTCCGCGGAGACCGCCACGCCCCGGCGCCACCCCAGCAGCAGCCCGCCGGTGACCTGCTCGCCCGCGCGGAGGGGGAGGAGCAGGCCCGTCCCGCGCCCCGGCTCCGGCGGCAGCGGGCGCTCCACCGGCAGCCCCTCCATCCCGCCGGCGTCCTCTCCCGTCACCACGGTCACGCCGCGCTCCCGCACGGCCTGGAGCAGGTCGGGGAGCGCGTCCATCGCCCCGCCATGGGCGTCCAGGTCGCCGCACCAGTGGCGGTGCCCGTCCAGCAGGGGAAGGAACACGGCGGCCAGGTCGGCGCCGAAGAGCGCGCGGGCGCGGGAGCAGACGGCCGAGAAGATCTCGTCCGGCTCCAGCGTGGAGGCGGTGGCGATGGCGATCTCGCGCAGGGTCTCGGTCTCCCGTGCCCGCTCGCCGGCGTCCTCCAGCAGCAGCAGCGTCCCCCCGCCGCCCGTGGGAACGGGCACGACGGCCACCTCCACCCACGCCGGGGCGCCGGCGCGGGAGAGCGGGAGCGGCCCCCCGCGGCGGGGCCGCCCGTCCGCGCGCGCGGCCTCAACCAGCGGCGCCCACGCGGCCGGGTCGGGGAGCCCGGCCTCCGCGGCCGGCCGGCCCAGGGCGTCCTTCTCCGCAACCCCCGTCCACGCGGCGGCGGCGGCGCTCCACCCGGCCACCCGCCCGGCGCCGTCCAGAAGGACGGCCGCGCCCCCCGCCCGGGTGGGGGACGTGGGGGGCGTGGGCAGGGATTCGCGATCCGTCATCGGCACTCTTCGGGGTCCCTGGATCCGCGCCGCGGGTGCGGTGGGGGCGGGGGCAACGTACCTTCCCGCGCGGTCCCTCGCTTGCGGGGACCGGAGCGCCGCCGAGAACCCGAACGTCCGAGCCGCCGATGACGCCGCCGCCCCTGGTCCTGAAGCGCCACGAAGATCGCAGGCTCCGTGCCGGCCACCTGTGGGTCTTCAGCAACGAGGTGGACGTGGGGCGCACCCCCCTCACGGCCTTCGAGCCGGGCGACGCGGTGCAGATCCAGGACTCCCGCGGCGCCGCCCTGGGGGTGGGCTACGTGAACCCGCGCTCGCTGATCGCCGCGCGCCTGGTGAGCCGCGACCCCCGCGGCGTGCTGGACGGCGCCCTGCTCCGCGCCCGCATCTCGCGCGCCCTGGCCCTGCGCGAGCGGCTCTTCGACCGGCCCTTCTACCGCCTGGTCTTCGGCGAGGGCGACGGGCTCCCGGGCCTGGTCGTGGACCGCTTCGGCGACGTCCTGGTCGTCCAGCTCTCCACCGCGGGGATGGAGAGGCTGCGCGCGGAGGTCGTGGCGGCGCTGGAGGAGACGCTGAGGCCCACGGGCATCCTTCTCCGCAACGACGTCTCCGGGCGGGCGCTGGAGGGGCTGGAGTCCTACGTGGAGACGGCTTCGGGGGAGGTGCCGGAGGCGCTGCCGCTGGAGGAGAACGGGGTGCGCTTCGAGGCCCCCGTCGCGGGGCAGAAGACGGGCTGGTTCTTCGACCACCGCCCCAACCGCGCGCGGCTGCAGGCGTACGGCCGCGGCGGGCGGGTGCTGGACGTGTTCTCCTACATCGGCGGGTGGGGGGTGCAGGCCGCGGCGGCGGGGGCGGAGGAGGTGGTGTGCGTGGACTCGTCGGCGTCCGCCCTGGAGGCCGTGGCCCGCAACGCGGCCCTGAACGGCGTGGAGGGCCGCGTCTCCACCCGCCGCGGCGACGCCTTCGACGTGCTCCGCGAGATGGCGGCGACGGGGGAGCGCTTCGACGTCGTAGTCCTCGATCCCCCCGCCTTCATCAAGCGGAAGAAGGACCAGAAGGCGGGCGAGGAGGCCTATCGCCGCGTGAACGCCCTGGCGGTGGAGCTGCTGCGGCCGGACGGGATCCTGGTCTCCGCCTCGTGCTCGTACCACATGTCCGCCGAGGCGCTGCAGGACGCCATGCTCCGCGCCGCCCGCCAGCACCGCCGCGAGCTGCAGATCCTGGAGAAGGGGCACCAGGGCCCCGACCACCCCGTGCACCCCGCCATCCCCGAGACGGCGTACCTGAAGGCGTTCTTCGGCCGGGTGGGGTGACGGGGGGCGGAGGTCGCGAGGGCGGGAGGAAGACCGGGGCGGAGGCACGGAACGTGATGTCTCCCAACGACGTACCTCCTTTTTTCAGGAACGTCGGATGGGGAGGCGGGCATGACTCGACCGATGTCGGCTGGGCTCGGCGGAAAGCTGCGCGGTGTGGCGGCCGTGCTGCTCCTGACGGGATTCGTGCCGGCGGCGCAGGGGTGCCGCGGCATCCTGTGCGAGGACGTGAAGCTGGTGCAGACGCGCAGCGCGGCCCCCGTGCAGGTCACCGCGCTGAACGGCGGCGCCGTGGCCACGGTCCCGGTGCTGCACGGCCAGATCCACCCCTACCACCTGAGCGGCGGCGCCTTCGACGAGCTGTTCGCAGGCGTGGAGCGGCCCCGCGCCGGCTCCCGCAACCTGGTGGTCTCGTTCCAGGGGATCACCTCCACCGACCCGCAGCGGCTCTGGCTCACCGTGTCGCTGCCCCGGCCCGTGGACGCCGGGCAGCGCCTGACGGTGAACGGCGCCTTCGCGGTGGTGCACGACAGGACCGAGGCGCTGGCGCAGGAGTGGGGATCGCGCCCCGCCACGCCCGCCGGCACGGCGCAGGTGGGCTTCTCGTGGTCGCGCTTCGTGTCGCACCCGGCCAACTACGAGACCACGTTCGAGGCCACGTCGGCCACGGGCACCATCGACGTGGTGCGGCGCACCGAGGACGGCTTCGACCTGGCGTTCGACGTGAACGTGGCGGACGCCGCGGGGGTGCGGCACCGGCTGGTGGGGAACGCCGGCGTGCGCGCCATCAACGAAGGCGAGTCCTGCTTCTCGCCGTCGTAGCGGACGGTCCGGAACGGCGGAGGGGGCGCGTCCCGCGTGGACGGGCCCCCTCGTCATCGTCCTCCCCCGCCTTCTACTTCCGCGGGATGGCGACGGAGACGCCGACGTGGAACGAGAGCAGGTCGGTGTCGGTCTCGCGCGGGGTGAAGGAGATGGTGCGGTCGGGGTTGTCCACGATGTCGCCCTCGCCCAGGTAGCGGGCGCGGCCGTTGTTGTGGTACAGCACGCCCAGGTCGATGGACACCGACGTCGCTCCGCGCCGCACCGGCACGTACAGCCCCCCGCCCCCGCCCCACGAGAAGGTGGCGTCCTCGTAGTTGGTGGAGGTGGCGAAGCTCTCGTCGCTGCGCGTGCTGGCGAGCGACGACTCGGTCCACAGGTACGACACTCCGGCGTAGCCGTGCGCGTACGGCTTCAGGGTGCCGTCGGGCACGCCGACCTGCGGCCCCACGCCCAGGAAGGCGATGTTGTTGCTGGTGGTCACGTCCACGCTCACGCGCCCGGTGATGGGGGTGAGCGGCAGGCGCTCGCGCTCGTGGCCGTAGTTCAGCAGGCCGGCGGTCGCCCGCAGCCCCAGCTCCCCCGCCACGCGCCGCACCCCGTGGAAGGTCCCGCCCAGCCCGCGGTCCACGGCGTCGCGGAAGGCGCCCTGCGGCTGCGCGTACGTGAAGGAGGCGCCGGCGAACCAGGCCGACGGGTCGTGGCGGCGGGGACCCCCGTCGTCGCTCTGCCCGGCGGCCGGTGCGGCGGCGATCGTGACGGCGAGAAGGGCGGACGCGGCGGTGCGCATGGGGGCCTCCGGAAGGGGACGTGCGGGTGCGGTCGGGGCGGCGGACCCCGCGGCTCTCGCCTTTCCGGCCGCAACCCGCAGGCCGCGGCGTCCGCTCGGCCGAGCGCGTTGGGGCGCAACGGCTTGGGTCCGGGCGCGTCCCGCGGCGCGGGGCGTGCGCGTCCTGAACGGAGGACGGTCCGCGGCGTGCGGGGGACGCCGGGCGAAGATAGATTGGCGGACGGGGCCGCGGACGGCCCATCACCCTGGAGCGGAGGGACGCGGATGGGGGTGCGGATCACCGGCGAGTACGCCGGCAACCTGAAGGTGCGCGTGCGCCACGGCCCCTCGGGCGCCGAGATCGTGACCGCCGCGCCGGTGGACAACGCCGGCGACGGCAGCTCGTTCTCTCCCACCGACCTGCTGGCGGCCTCGCTCGGGGCCTGCATGGTGACGGTGATGGGGATCCTGGCGCAGCGCGAGGGGATCGCGTTCGAGGGGGTCACGTTCCAGGTGGAGAAGGAGATGAAGCCCGATCCGCGCCGCGTGGGCGCGCTCCCGGTGCGCATCCGCCTTCCCGCCTCGCTCACCGCCGAACACCGGGCGAAGCTGGAGCGCGCGGCGCTGACCTGCCCCGTGCACCGGTCGCTGCCCGAGGAGCTGGAGCGCGAGGTGGAGTTCGTCTACGAGTAGGCCTCCGGAGTCTATGGGGCGTCTTTCCGTCGTTCCCGCCCGCTCCGTCGCGCCCTCCCGGCGACAACGGCGGCACGCGGAGACGCGGAGACGCGGAGACGCGGAGAAAACCTCTCAGCACGCGGGATCCGTCCGCGCATCTTCAATCGGCGCGGGGAGGTTCGGAGGAGAGCGGGAAGGTACGAGCACGTCGCAACCCACAGGAGCTGCCATGACGGGTGAGTCCGCGGACGGGGCGCGGAGCTACGGGATCACGCTACGGGGGCGCCACCGTTCCATGCAGGACCTGGAGTGGGCCGACCTGCCCCCCCTGGTGGTGGTGACCGGGATCAACGGGTCGGGGAAGAGCCACCTGCTGCAGGCCATCGGCGGGGCGCGCGTCGTGGGCGAGATGCCCGCGGGGCAGCGGCCGGAGCGTGGGATGTGGGTGCGCTTCCAGGGGGTGGAGTGGACCCCCGCCGACGTGCGCCTGGTCTCCGACGCGGGCGCGTTCCAGCGCACGCGGCCGGCGGTCGCGGCGGACCTGCGCTCCCGCGTGGCCGCGCTGCTTGCCGCGGACGTGGGCGAGGACGAGGAGGGCCGCTTCCGCGCCGCCGTCCGCGCCGTCGCGGGGGCGGGCGAGGACGCCGTGGAGCGGGTGCTCGACTCTCCGGGCGTGCTGCTGCGGAACCCCGACGTGCTGCAGGGGCTGACGGACGTATTCATGCGCCACCAGCTCTCCGCGGCCGACGCGATGGCGCGCGGGGTGGGGCGGGAGAAGCTGCGCTCCGAGCTGGGCGTGCCGCCGTGGGACTCGCTGAACGCGCTGCTGACGGCCGCGAGCTTCCCGTATCGCGTGCGCCGCCCGTCGTCCGACCCGGCCGAGTACCGGCTGGAGATGAAGGCGGCGGACTCGGACGTGACGGTGGAGCCCGGCGACCTCTCCCCGGGGGAGCGGGCGATCCTGGCGTCGCTGCTCTGGCGCTTCGCGGCGGGATACGAGCACGCCCTGCCGCGCCTCCTGCTGCTGGACGAGCCCGACGCGCACCTGCACTCGCCCATGACGCGGGCGTTCCTGGACGTGGTGGAGCGCATCTTGGTCCGGCAGCACGGCGTGCGGGTGATCCTGGCCACGCGCTCGGCGTCCACCGTCGCGCAGGTGCCGCCGGAGAGCGTCTTCGAGATCCGGCGCAACGCCCCCCGCATCGTCCGCCCGCGGGCGCGCTGGAGCACCGCCGGCCTGCTGGCGAACGGCATCCTCCTCGGCGGGCCGGACGCCAAGCACGTGTTCGTGGGCGACCGCGACGACGTGGCCTTCCTGCAGGCCACGCAGCGCGTCGTGCAGCGTCCGCTCCCGCTCTCCGACAAGCCGCCGCTGCTCCCCGGGTACCCGCCCCTCACCTTCGTCCCCGCGTTCGTACCCATCCCCGTCCCCCGGCCGGCGCCGGCGGCCACCCCCGCGCCCGCACCCGCGGCGGCGTCGGAGCCCGCGCCGGGGTCGGAGACCGCATCTCCCTCGACCGAGGCTGCTCCGTCCGAGAACGCATCCGCATCTCCCGAGGCCGCGAGCGCGTCCGGCGACGCGTCTGCATCGGCCGCTCCGGAGGCGGCGCCCGAGCCTCCCGCCCCGCCCACCGTGGCCGAGTGCGTGGCGCTGCTGCCGGGGCCGCACGTGCACGGGGTCGTCGGCAAGGCGGACGCGGTTCCGGACCAGCCGAAGGTGCGCGCGCTGGGGCGGCACCAGCCGGAGAACTACCTGGCCGACCCGGTGGTGGTCTTCGCCTGCCTCCGCCTTCGCCGCGAGGCGCCGGAGGGCCTGCTGGCGAACCTGGCGATCGGCGACGAGTCGCGGATGCGCAGCCAGCCCGTGGCCGACGTGCAGGCGGTGGTGGACCAGGTGCTGGAGCGCATCGAGCCTCACCTGGGCGGCGGCCTGGAGGGGGACGAGGACGCCGAGCGCGTGAGCGTGACGATCGTGGCGGGTCCCACGCTGGCGTACCCGCGCTGGTTCCTGGCCACCCGCGGCAGCCTGTTCCTGGACGCCATCCGCGAGGCGTTCGGGATCGAGCTGACCTGGGACGAGCTCCGGGTGGAGTACGAGCGCACCGGATGGGTGCCGGTCGAGCTGTTCGCCATCCTGCGCTCCATCCAGCTCTCGTAGGCGCTTCCCTTTCACCCGATTCCTCTGCGTTCGTCGCATTCTTCCGGCGACGAGCACGGGACGCGGAGCTCGCGGGGTTCACGGTGTCCGCGGTAACCACGAGAGGCATCGCTGTTCGCCGCGTCCTCCGCGCCCTCCGCGTCCCTCTTTGTCGCTGGCGATCGAGACGCAGGTCGGCGGAAGCGCACCTTTACATCATCGACCGCTTCGATTAGCGTCGATGAAGGGAGGCGATCCGCCCCCAACGAAGACGAGAAGAAGACGATGAACCGCCACACGCAGCGCAGCCGCCGATTTATCCGCCCCCCGTTCCCGTCCGGGAGCCGGGAGGGCATCCTCGTGCGGTAGCGCGCGGGCGGCTTCTCTCGGCGGTGTGGATGCCACGCATGCACGCCCCCCGGACCCGGGTCCGGGGGGCGTCTTTCGTCGTGCGCGTGCCATCCACCCGACCAACCCGAGGAGCCGACCGTGAGCCCCACCGTCCTGACACCCGATGCCCTGGAGCGCGCCCGAGCGGTGCGCGACCTCTCCGACCCCGCGCAGGGTCCCCACGCCATGCAGGTCCTGCTGGACCGCGTCCGCTCCGCCGTCGCGGACGCGTGGGGCTGCGACGTCGTCGTCCGCCGCGACGATCCCGTCGTGACCGTGGCGCAGAACTACGACGCGCTGCACTACCCGCCCGGCGGCGCGTCGCGCGACGCGCGCTACTCGCGGTACGTGACGGAGGACACGCTCCTCCGCACGCAGACCACCGCCATGATCCCGCCGCTGCTGCGCGAGCTCGCCGCCGACCCGCCGCGCAACGTCGTTCTCCTCTGCCCCGGCATGGTCTATCGCCGCGACACCATCGACCGGCTGCACGTGGGCGAGCCGCACCAGGTGGACGTGTGGCGCATCGCCGCCCGCCCTCTCGGCACCGGCGACCTGCACCGGATGATCGATCTCGTGATCCGCGCCGCGCTGCCCGGCTGTGAATACCGCGCGGTCCCCTCGCCCCACCCGTACACGACCGACGGCGTGCAGATCGACGTCCGGCGAGGCGACGAGTGGATCGAGGTGGGGGAGTGCGGGCTCGCGCTCCCGGCGCTGCTCGCGGAGGCGGGGCTGCACACGGGGACGCACTCCGGCCTGGCGATGGGGCTGGGGCTGGACCGCCTGCTGATGCTGGCGAAGGGGATCGACGACATCCGCCTGCTGCGCTCCGCCGACCCGCGCGTGTCGGCGCAGATGCTCGACCTCTCGCCGTACCGCCCGGTCTCGCACCAGCCGGCCATCCGGCGCGACCTCTCCGTGGCGGTGGATGCGGAGGAGACGCCGGAGGAGCTCGGCGACCGCGTGCGCGCGGCGCTGGGAGAGGCGGTGCGCTCGCTGGAGGCGGTGGAGGTGCTCTCCGAGACGCCGTACGACGCGCTTCCGCGGGCGGCGCGGGAGCGGATCGGGATCGCGCCCGGGCAGAAGAACGTGCTGCTCCGCGTGGTGATCCGCGACCTGGAGCGCACCCTGACGCGCGCGGAGGCGAACGCCCTGCGCGACGCCGTCTACGCCGCCGTGCACCGGGGCTCGGCGTGGCAGTGGGCGGGGGCGGCTCCGCCGGATCACGTCTCCGTGTATCGGTGAACGGATGAGGGAGGAGGGAACGGTACGCCGGGTGTCCGATCCCGGGCTTGCAGCGGTTTCGGTTTCGTAGCATTCCTGTCGCGTGGGTTCCCGGCGACCGTTTCTCTTGGGGATACGATGACGATTGCGATTGCGCTGAAGGTGGGGGATGGGATCGTGCTCGGGGCGGACAGCGCGGCGACGGTCGGGAGCGAATCCGGTGCCGCGAACGTGTACTTCACCGCGGAGAAGATCTTCAACCTGGTGAAGGGCCTGCCGATCGGTGCCGTGACGTACGGGCTGTTCGGCTTCGGCGGGCGATCCACCACCCGGGTGGCCAAGGACCTTCGTGACCGGCTGTCGGCCGCGACGGGTGAGTATCACCTGGACCCGTCGGCCTACACGATCGAGGAGGTCGCGGAGAAGGTGCGGAGGTACTTCTTCGACGAGCTGTACACGAAGGAATGGGGTGAGGAGGCAGACAAGGCGGGCTCCGGCTTCGGCTTCATCATCGCGGGCTATTCCGCGGGGGCGGCCCACGGCGAGGTCTGGAAGATG
Source organism: Longimicrobiaceae bacterium (assembly GCA_030146875.1). Classification (GTDB taxonomy): domain Bacteria; phylum Gemmatimonadota; class Gemmatimonadetes; order Longimicrobiales; family Longimicrobiaceae; genus JASLAX01. The sequence goes on along the minus strand of JASLAX010000124.1, from coordinate 12,484 downwards.
GACGTGCTGGAGAGCGGTGAATGCGCGGGTCCAACGTGCGTCATCGGCCAGGATGCCATCGGCGCGGTGTGGGACGGCCAGACCGAGGCGCTGGACCGGCTCGTCCGGGGGTGGTCGGCCAACTTGGTCATGGGGCTCGTGGATCACGGGCTGCCCTTCGAGGAGGCCGTGGCCCAGGTGGACGACGTGGCTCCGTTGTGGCACAACGCGATGCCGGTCCAGGACGCGATCGACCTGGTCCGCTTCCTGGTCGAGACGACCGCGGGATTCTTCCGGTTCTCACCGGGATATCCTACCGTCGCGCTCCCCGCGGACCTGGCGGCCATCACCTTGCACGAAGGCTTCCGCTGGGTGGCCCGAAAGCATTACTATCCCCCTGATCTGAATCCATCCTTGCCGGGGAGGGGCCCATGAAGAGTTCGGGAGCGGGTGCGAACGGCGGGGTCTTCATCACGCGGCGGGATTCCGCGCCGCCGCTCAAGAAGAGCACGCCGGCGGTAATCCGGAGCAGGCACGAGCCGCTTACGACGAAGACCGTCGCCGCGATCACGGGTCGGGGCTCCTCGACGGGAATGCCTGGGAAGGCGAGTGCGACCGGGGATGATCGATCGCCCCCTCGCAGCTGACTTCTGGACCCGAGCATCGAGGGCCGGCCGACGCCGGCCCTTCGCTTTTCCGGCGGTCCGCTCCACGAGGACGACGAGCTCCAGCGGGGCGGCTCCGCTCCGTTGACCCCGCATCGGCGCCTCCGTACGTTCCCCCCATCGGCGCCCGGCCCCCGCGGCCGGGCGCGACCACCCCGCTCCCCGCGCCCCCGGCATGTCCTCCACCCCTCCCGCCGCGGCCGCCCCCGAGGCCCGCGTCGCCGCATCGGTCGAGAGCTGGAAGCGCAAGCTCCTGGACCTGACCAAGCGCAACCGGGCGCTCAGCTTCCGCGTCAACAAGGTCTCCACCGTCACGGTGGTGGACGAGCACCCGGCGGAGGTGTTCCGCATCCTGCACCTGCGCGGCGGCGCCATGCGCTTTCGCCCCGCGCCCGAGCCGGTGCCGGGCTCGCAGGCCGCCCTGCCCCTCCCCGCGCCCCACGCGGCGGCGGAGGCGTTCGAGGAGGACGTGGACGCCGGGCTGGGGCTGGATTTCACCCCGTACGACCCGGCGGCGGCGCCGGAGCGGCACTCGGACGCCTGGCTGCAGACCGCCTCGCCCGCCGAGGCGCTGGACCGCTCCCTGCGCCGGCTGGAGGAGCAGGCGCGGCTCTCCATCGAGGAGCAGGGGGTGAACACCCTCTTCCTCGCGCTCGGCATGCTGCACTACACGGAGGCCGAGGCGCCGGGGCAGGCCTTCCGCGCCCCCCTCGTCCTCCTCCCCGTGGAGCTGACGCGCCGCTCCGCCCGCACCGGCTACGAGGTGCGCGCCAGCGAGGACGACCCCGTCGTGAACCCCGCCCTCGCCGAGTACCTGCGGCCGAAGGGGATCGTCCTGCCCTCCCTGCCCGACGCGGAGGTGATGGCGGACGACTACGACCTGCAGAGGTTCCTGGCCGAGACGGCGGCGCAGGTCTCCGGCCGCGTGGGGTGGGCGGTGCGGATAGAGGTGTACCTGGGGCTGTTCAGCTTCCAGAAGTTCGTGATGTACAAGGACCTGGAGGCCAACGCCCCCGCCGCCGCCGCGCACCGGCTGGTCCGGCAGCTCGTCACCCGCGCGGGCGGGCCAGTCGTCGGCCTGCCGGACGACGTGCGGGCGATGGAGCTGGACGAGCAGTACCCGCCGGAGACCACCGCGCAGGTGGTGGACGCCGACTCGTCGCAGCTCCGCGCCATCGCGGCCAGCGCCCGCGGGCACGACCTGGTGATCGAGGGGCCGCCGGGGACGGGGAAGAGCCAGACGATCACCAACCTGATCGCGCAGGCGCTCGCCGCCGGGCAGTCGGTGCTGTTCGTGGCGGAGAAGATGGCGGCGCTGGAGGTGGTGCACGAGCGGCTGGTGCGCGCCGGGCTGGGGGAGTTCTGCCTGGAGATGCACTCGACCAAGGCCAACAAGCGCGCCGTGATGCGCGAGCTGGCCGCGGCGCTGGACGCGTCGCTCCAGGCCGTGCCCACGGCGCGCGTCTCCACCGAGCGCCTGCCGGAGGTCCGCCGCACCCTCACCGGCTACGCCCGCGCCGTGCACACCCCGCTCGGCGCGCTGGGCGTGTCGCCCTTCCACGCCTTCGGCGAGCTGGGGCGCGTGCTCGGCGCGCCGCGGGCGCGGCTGGACGCGGCGGTGGACTCCGTCTCGCGCCCGCAGCTCGACCAGGCCGTCCGCGACCTGGGCGACCTGGCCGCCGCGGCGATCCCCGTGGGGGCGCCCGCCGAGCACCCGTGGCGCGACGCGCATCGCACCTTCTACTCCGAGGACGACCTGGAGACGGCCCGCGAGCGCGCCGCCGACCTCTCCGCGCGCATCGGCGAGGTGCGCCGCCTGGCCGCGGAGGCCGAGGCGGCGTTCGGCCTCCCCGCGCCCGCCACGCTGGCCGCCGCCGCGTCCGCCGCGGAGCTGGCCGACGTGCTGCGCCGCTCGCCGGGCGCGCCCTCCGCCGTCCTCCGCGACGCCACGTGGGACCAGGTGCCGGTGGAGGCCGCGGCGCTGCTGGAGCGCGGGCGCGAGACGGCGCGGCTGCGCGAGCGCCTGGCCGCCCGTCTCTCCGCCGATGCGCTGGAGCGCGACCACGCCGAAGACGCGGCGTACGTGGAGCGGAAGGCATCGGGCTTCTTCGGCTTCCTGGCGTTCCTGGATGGGCGCTTCCGCTCCATCCGCAGGCGCTGGGAGGGGTACCGCCTCCCCGCGTTCGGGGGCTCGCTGATCGACCAGGCGGCGGAGATGCGCGACGTGGACCGGCTGCGCCTCTGGCGCGCGGGGCTGGCCTCGTCCGACGCGCGGGGGCGGACGCTCTTCGGCGAGCACTGGCGCGGCGAGGGATCCGACTGGGACGCGCTGGACGCCTACGCGCGCTGGGTGCCGGAGGCGCGCGCCGCCTCCGCGAAGAGCGGGGCGGGGGAGAGGGCGCTGGATGCCGCCGTCCGCGCCGCGCCCGACGTCGCGCCGCTGGAGGCGCTCGCCCGGGCGGCGGCGGAGGCGCGGGGCGCCCTCTCCCGCCTGCGCGAGGCCGTGGGCTGGCCGGAGGGCTACCTGGACGACGTGTCGCCCGGCACGGTGGCGGCGCGGGCGGACGCCCTCGCCACGAACGCGGCCAAGGGGCCGCAGTGGGCGGCCTTCGAGGCGGCGCGGCAGGCGGTGACGGCCGGCGTCGCGGCGGACCTGCTGCCGCCGGCCATGACGGGCGAGCTTCCGTTCTCCTCGCTGGTCCCGGCCTTCCAGCGCGCCTTCTGGGTGAAGTGGCTCACCGGCGCCGTGCGCGAGCGGAACGCGCTGGCCCGCTTCCACGCCCTCGCGCACGAGGAGCGCGTGGCGGAGTTCCGCCGCCTGGACCAGCTCGTGTTGCAGGAGAACCGCGCCGCGCTCGTCGCCACCCTGCGGGAGCGCGTGCAGCACCGCCTGCGGGAGCCCGCCGCGACGGAGGCGCTCCCCTTCCTGCGGCGCGAGATGGCGCGCCAGCGGAACCTGAGCCCCCTGCGGCGCACGATGCAGAAGGCGCACGCCGCGGTGCGCGCCATCAAGCCCTGCTTCCTGATGTCGCCGCTCTCCGTCGCCCAGTTCCTGGACGGCACCGCGCCCGGCTTCGACCTGGTCATCTTCGACGAGGCGTCGCAGCTCCCCACCGAGGACGCGGTGGGCGCCATCCTCCGCGGCGCGCGGCTGGTCGTCGTCGGCGATCCCAAGCAGCTCCCGCCCACGGACTTCTTCGCCGTGGCGTCGGGCCAGGTCACCACGCCGCTGGACGAGGAGGGGAACCCCCTGTTCGAGGACAGCGAGAGCGTGCTGGAGGAGTTCATGGGCGCGGGCGTGCCCATGAGCCGCCTGCGCTGGCACTACCGCAGCGCGCACGAGTCGCTGATCTCGTTCTCCAACGTCTCCTTCTACGACTCGGACCTGCTCACCTTCCCCAGCGTGGACACCTCGACCGAGGAGTCCGGGCTGCGCTTCCGGCACGTGCCCGACGGGGTGTACGAGGGGAGGGGCGTGAACCCGGTGGAAGCCCGCCGCGTGGCCGACGCCGTGGTCGCCTTCGCGCGCGAGCAGACGGAGCGGAAGGCGAGGGGCGAGGCCGCGCTCTCCCTGGGCGTGGGCACCTTCAACCTGCGCCAGCAGGTGCTGATCCAGGACGAGCTGGAGCGGCGCCGGCGCGAGGACCCGTCGCTGGAGCCCTTCTTCGCGCGGGAGGAGGGCGAGCCGTTCTTCGTGAAGAACCTGGAGAACGTGCAGGGCGACGAGCGCGACGTGATCTTCCTGAGCGTCACCTACGGCAAGGGCCCCGACGGCCGCCTGCGCCACAACTTCGGCCCGCTGAACGGGCAGAACGGGTGGCGGCGGCTGAACGTGCTCACCACCCGCGCGCGGCGGCGGATGGTGGTCTTCTCGTCCATGCGCGGCGACGAGATCGCCCCCGCGGCGGGCGGGTCCGACGGCCCGCGCCTGCTGCGCGAGTTCCTGCTGTACGCGGAGCGGGGGACGCTGGAAGGCACGGAGGCCGCCGCGCCCCCGGCGGCGGAGTCTCCGTTCGAGCGCGACGTGATGGAGGAGCTGGGCCGCCGCGGCCTCACGCTGGTCCCCCGCGTGGGGATCGCCGGCTACCGCGTGGACATGGCGGTGCGCGACGACGCGGTGCCCGGCCGCTTCGTCTGCGGCATCGAGTGCGACGGAGCCTCGTACATGGCGGCCGAGACGGCGCGCGACCGCGACCGCCTGCGCCACCAGGTGCTGGAGCTGCGCGGGTGGACCATCCTGCGCGTCTGGTCCGCCGACTGGTTCAAGGATCGCCAGGGCCAGGTGGAGCGCATCCTCCGCGGCGTGGACGAGGCCCGCACCCGCGTGCTGGCGGAGAACGAGGCGCGAGAGACCCGCCTCCGGACGGCGCCGCCCTCTCCGCCGCTTCCGGCCGAGGCGGCGACCTCCGCGGAGGACGACGACGTCACCCTTCCGACGGCGGCCGAGGCCGACCTGGCGGCCCCATCCCAGCCCATCCCGCCGCCAGCGGACGCCTCCCACGCGCCGCCCCCCGTCCGTCCGCCGCTGGTGCTCGAGCCGCAGGAGGAAGCGCCGCCTGCATCGGCGGCCGACGCGCTCGCCTTCGCTGCATCGACCCCGGCTCCGCCGCCGGCGCAGGCGACGCCGGCCACCTACCGCCGGCCCCGGGCCGCGGCCTACAGGGTGGCGCCGGGCGAGGGGAAGTACGCCGGGCAGGACCTGGTGGCGGCGCCGCTGGGGTGGCTGGCGGACGCGGTCACCAGCGTGGTTCGCGTGGAGTCGCCGGTGCACGAGGAGGAGGTGCTGTCGCGCGTCGCGGCCATGTGGGGCACGCGCCAGGGCTCGCGCGTGGAGGCGCGCCTGCGCGACGCCGTGACGGAGGCGGAGCGGTCGGACGCGGTGGCGCGGCGCGGCGCCTTCCTGTGGGACCCGCGGGCGGGGGACGGCGTGCCCGTGCGCTCGCGCTCGGGGCTGCGGACCCCGGCGGAGCGCATCGCGCCGGAGGAGTACCGCGCCGCGCTGCTGGCCGTGCTGGCCGACGGCCACGCCTTCCCGCGCCCCCAGCTCGTGGCGGAGGTGCGCGCCGTGCTGGGCTTCTCGCGCACGGGCCCGCAGCTCGAGCAGGCGATCGGCGCCGAGGTGGACGCGCTGCTGGCGGAGGGCAGGCTGGGCGAGGCGAGCGCGGGCATCCGCCTGCGCGCCTGACGGGCGGGAACGGAGGGGGGACGATGGTCGACGAGCACTCGCTCTGGCAGGCGCTGGTGATCCTGGCCGCCGCTGTCGCGGCCGCCCTGCTGTTCGGGCGGCTGAAGGTGAGCCCCGTGCTGGGCTACATCACCGCGGGCGTGCTGATCGGGCCGCACGCCTCCGGCCTGGTGCGCGACGTGGCGGCCACGGAGGCCCTGGCCCACTTCGGCGTCGTCTTCCTGCTCTTCACGGTGGGGCTGGAGATGTCGGTGGAGCGGATGCTCCGCATGCGCAGGCACGTGCTGGGGCTGGGCTCGCTGCAGGTGGCGGTGACGGCGGCGGTGCTCTGGGGCGTGGCCCGCGCCGTGGGGCTGGACCCGGACACGGCCGTCGTGCTGGCGGGCGGGCTGGCGCTCTCCTCCACCGCCATGGTCATGCGCCTGCTGGCGGAGCGGCGCGAGGTGGCGACCCCGCACGGCCGCGCGGCGCTCTCCGTCCTCCTCTTCCAGGACCTGGCGGTGGTGCCGCTGCTCGCTCTGGTCCCGCTCCTGGCGGACGACGGCGAGACGGGGCTGCTGCGAGCCGTGGGCGACTCGCTGCTCCGCGGCGCCCTGGCCCTGGCGGCCATCGTGGTGGTGGGCCGCTGGCTGATGCGGCCGGCGCTGCGCGTGGTGGCCGCCGGCCGCACGCCGGAGGTGTTCACCGGCACGGTGCTGCTGCTGGTCCTGGGCTTCGGCGCGCTGACCGAGCACGTGGGGCTCTCGATGGCGCTGGGGGCGTTCCTGGCGGGGATGCTGATCTCCGAGACGGAGTTCCGCCACCAGTTCGAGGGCGACATCGAGCCCTTCCGCGGCGTCTTCCTCTCCCTGTTCTTCGTGACCGTGGGAATGGGGATCGATCCGGCGCTCGTCGTCCACGAGGCCCCGCTGCTCCTGGGCGGGCTGGCCGTGCTGCTGGCGGCCAAGTTCGCCGTGCTGCTGGCGATGGGCCGCCTGATCGGCCTCTCCACGGGGCTGGCCGCGCAGGTGGCGCTGCTGCTGGCGCAGGGCGGCGAGTTCGCGTTCGTCGTCTTCACCCTGGCCGGGAACGCGGGGGTGATGCCCCCGGAGGTGGAGCGCCTGGCGCTGGCCGGGGTCGCGCTCTCCATGGCGCTCACCCCGCTCCTGGCCCGCGCCGCCGCCGCGCTGCGGGCCCGCCTCGCCGCGCCCGGCCCCGGGAGCGAGGACGACCTGGTGGCCGGCGCGGCCGAGCTGGAGGGGCACGTGCTGATCGGCGGCTTCGGCCGCGTGGGGCAGACGGTGGCGAAGATGCTGGACTCCATCGGCGCGCCGTACCTGGCGCTGGACCTCAAGTCCGAGCGCGTCGCCGCCGCCCGGCAGGCGGAGCTGGCCGTCTGGTTCGGCGACGCGAGCCGCGTGGAGGTGCTCCGCGCGGCGGGGCTGGAGCGCGCCGCCGCCGTGGTGGTGACGCTGGACGACACCGCCGCCGCGGAGCGCATCGTCTCCGCCGTGCGCACCTCGTTCCCCTCGCTGCCCGTCGTGGTCCGCGCCCACGACGCGCACCACTGCGGCGACCTGACCCGCGCCGGCGCCACCGTCGTGATCCCGGAGATCGTGGAAGGCAGCCTGCAGCTGGGCGCCACCATCCTGGAGATCCTGGGCCAGAACCCGCGCGAGGTGGAGACCACCCTGGAGTCCTTCCGCGAGGGGTCCTACGAGCGGCTCGGCGAGATGCTGCGGTGAGGCGTCTCGGCGGAATGCGTCGGAATGCGTCGGAATGCGTCGGAATGCGTCGGAATGCGGCGGAATGCGGCGGAATGCGGCGGAATGCGGCGGAATGCGTCGGAATGCGTCGGAATGCGTCGGAATGCCGCTCCGCTACGGAGCCGAGCGGTCACGGAGACGCCACCGAGCATCTCGCGTGCTGCCTACCTTCTCGACCAGCCGGAGGTGCGTGAGGGTCTGCAGGTTGCTCCGCGCCACCCGATCCGAGACGACGGTCGTCAGGTGCGTGCGGATCACCGGCGAGGGTGCGGCGCCGACCGCCGCCAGGACGGAGAGGATCTCCTGCTGCAGGGGAGTCAGCTCGTGCGGAACCCGTGAGGGCGGGACGTAGCCGGTGGGCTGAAAGCCGACGGTCAGCTCCCCCGAGCGTTGCGTGAACGTCGGCGCGACCAGCCCCGCTTGCCGCACCAGGTCGATCACCTTGAGGGTCCCGCGTCCCCACTGGTCGATGATGCCGCGGCGATAGAAGACGCTTGCGATCAGCGGGTTCCAGGGTTGGGAGATGTGCGGTCGCGAGAGATCGTCCACCGTGAGGCCGAAGTGGAGGCCGCCGGTGCTGGAGATCTCGAGCCGGTCGTCGTAGATGGCGATGGCGGCCGAGCCGCCGTGGCTCCCGTACTCGCGATGACAGAGTGCGTTCGCCAGCGCCTCGCGGAGGGCCTCCGGTGGATAGATCGGCTCGTCGACGCGCTCGAACAGCCCGGGTACGATGCGCCCGGCGACGGGCAGGTGGTCGCGGAGGAAGCGCTGCCCGCGGGCGAGGAGGTCGAAGGCGTTCCCGACCTCCTGCCGGTTGTCGATGAACTCCGACTTGTCCACCCCGCGGAACCGCGCCATCCGCAGGACGCACTGCGGATGGTACGGGGCCAGTGCCTCGGCGCGGGCGAACAGCGCGACGGCCGCATTGAGGAGGATTCCGTTCCGCACAAGCCCCAGGCCGGCGAGAAGCTGCCCCGGGTCGCGGGTGCCGGGCTCGCCGAGGCGCCCGCGGCGGATCGCCTCGTCCACGGTGCGCGTGATCTCGGCGTGGTCCAGGTCGCCCATCCCCATCGGTGCCGCGGGGAGCGTCTCCCATCGGCTCAGCGGGTGCATCTGCTCCAGCAGCAGGCGACGATACTCCTCCTGCGGCATCACCGCCGTGGTCGGACCCTGCCGCTGGTAGGGACGTCCGTCGTAGGTGTACGGTCGGTCGTGCCCCGCCGGGACGCGGACCACGATCATCCCGCGCCCACTCTCTACCGGGTGGACCTCCGGCTCCAGGAGCACGGCAGGTTCGATCCGCCGCAGCTCGTGGACGACGCCCTCGATGGTGTCGGTGGCGACGGCTTGCCCCGTGACCTTGCCGTCGTCGGAGACGCCGAAGAGCACGAACCCTCCGCGCCCGTTGAGCATTCCGCAGACGGTCCTGGCGGCGTTGCCGCGTTGGCCGGTGGAGGCCTTGAACTCGACCTGGTCCGATTCGCCGCCGGAGACGATCGCGTGGATCTCGGCCGAAAGCATGGAAGGAGGAGAGCGGGTGCGGGGAGTGGGGAACGGCGTTCCGGATAGCACCGCTGCCGCGCCGACGCAAGGGAACAGACGGAGGGGGCGGACCGCATCCGCGGCCCGCCCCCTCGTCCCGCGTGACGACGCCCGGAGTCAGGCGAACTGCGCCTCCTCCGTCGAGCCCTCCAGCGCTGACGTCGACGCCTCGCCCCCGGTGACGGCCATGAGCACCTGGTCGAAGTAGCCCGCGCCCACCTCGCGCTGGTGCTTGGTGGCGGTGTAGCCGGCCTGCTCCAGGGCGAACTCCTCCTGCTGCAGGCGTACGTAGGCGGGCATCCCCTCCTGGCCGTACTCCCGCGCCAGCTCGAAGGTGCGCAGGTTGATGAGGTGCCACCCGGCCAGGGTGATGAACTGGAAGCGGTAGCCCATGGCCCCCAGCTCGCGCTGGAACTTCGCGATGGTGCCCGCGTCCAGCTTGCGCGCCCAGTTGAAGGACGGCGAGCAGTTGTACGCCAGCAGCTTGCCCGGGAACTGCTCGTGCACCGCCTCGGCGAAGGTGCGCGCCTCGTCCAGGTCGGGGGTGCTGGTCTCGCACCAGAGCACGTCGGCGTGCGGCGCGTAGGCGCGGGCGCGGGCGATGGCCGCGGGAAGGCCGGCGCGGACGCGGAAGTACCCCTCCGCCGTGCGCTCGCCGGTGATCCACTCGCGGTCGCGCTCGTCCACGTCGCTGGTGAGCAGCGCCGCGCTGTCCGCGTCGGTGCGCGCCACCAGGACGGTGGGAACGTCGGCCACGTCGGCTGCCAGGCGCGCCCCGGCCAGGGTGCGCACGAACTGGGCGGTGGGCACCAGCACCTTGCCGCCCAGGTGGCCGCACTTCTTCTCCGAGGCGAGCTGGTCCTCGAAGTGGACGCCGGCGGCGCCCGCCTCGATCATCGACTTCATCAGCTCGAACGCGTGCAGCGGCCCGCCGAAGCCCGCCTCCGCGTCGGCCACGATGGGCACCAGCCAGTCCGTGTCGCCGTTCCCTTCGGACCACTCGATCTGGTCGGCGCGGAGCAGCGCGTTGTTCAGCCGCTTCACCACCGCGGGCACGGAGTTGCTGGGGTAGAGGCTCTGGTCGGGGTACGTCTGGCCGGACAGGTTGTTGTCGCCCGCGACCTGCCACCCGCTCAGGTAGATGGCCTGCAGCCCGCCCTTCACCATCTGCACCGCCTGCGCACCGGTCAGCGCCCCGAAGGTGCGCACCGGCTCCTCGTCGTGCAGCGCCTTCCACAGGCGCTCGGCGCCGCGGCGGGCCAGCGTGTGCTCCACGGGCACGGAGCCGCGCAGCCGCACCACGTCCGCGGCCGAGTAGGGCCGCTCGATCCCCTGCCAGCGGGCGTCGGTGACCCAGCGGATCTCCAGGTCGGCCGCCTGCTTCTCCAGGAACTCGGTGTTCTTGGGCGTCATGTCGTCTCTCTTCAGTCCAGGAGTCGGTACGCGGGAAGGGTCAGGAACGGCAGGAACTCGGACCCCAATACCAGCTCGTCCAGGAGCTGGCAGGCCTCGGTCAGCGCGCGCGCGGCGCCGTTGGTGCGCCCCTCACGCAGCTTCGCGCACTCCTCGTCGCGGATCGAGCAGTACACCTCCGGCGTCATGACCCCGTCGTCCGCCAGCTCGGCGCGGTGGCGGATCCACTGCCAGAGCTGCGCGCGGGAGATCTCGGCGGTGGCGGCGTCCTCCATCAGGTCGTGGATGGCCACGGCGCCGTTGCCGCGCAGCCAGGCGTCCACGTACTGGAGCGCCACCCCCACGTTGTTGCGAACGCCCTCCAGCGTGATCCGCCCTCCCACGATCCCCGTGCTCAGCAGGTCGTGCGCGGTGACGTTCAGGTCGCCGCGCAGTGTCTCCTTCTGGTTCGGCCGGTCGCCCAGGTGCCGGTCGAACACCTCGCGCGCCACCGGCACCAGGTCGGGGTGGGCCACCCAGGTGCCGTCGAACCCCTGCGACGTCTCGCGCTCCTTGTCCTCGCGCACCTTGGCCAGCGCGCGCTCGTTCACCTCGGCGTCCTTGCGGGACGGGATGAACGCGGCCATGCCCCCCATGGCGTGCGCGCCGCGGCGGTGGCAGGTGCGCACCAGCAGCTCGGCGTAGCACCTCATGAAGGGCACGGCCATGGTCACCTGCTGCCGGTCGGGGAGCAGGAAGTCCGGGCGGCTCGAGAACTTCTTGATGATGGAGAAGATGTAGTCCCAGCGCCCCGCGTTCAGGCCGGCGGCGTGGTCGCGGAGCTCGTACAGGATCTCGTCCATCTCGAACGCCGCCAGCACCGTCTCGATCAGCACCGTGGCGCGGATGGTCCCCACCGGGATCCCCAGCTCCTCCTGCGCGGCCACGAACACCTGGTTCCACAGGCGCGCCTCGCGGTGGCTCTCCAGCTTGGGGAGGTAGAAGTACGGGCCCGTGCCCCGGTCGAGCTGCGCCCGCGCGTTGTGGAACAGGAACAGGCCGAAGTCGAAGAGCGACGCGGAGACGGGCTCGCCGTCCACCAGCACGTGCTTCTCGTCCAGGTGCCAGCCGCGGGGGCGCACGATGAGCGTGGCGACGGTGTCGTTCAGCTTGTACGACTTCTGCTCCGTGACCAGCTCCAGGTCGCGCCGCACCGCGTCCATCAGGTTCGCCTGCCCCTCCACCACGTTCCGCCAGGTGGGGGAGAGGGCGTCCTCGAAGTCCGCCATGAAGCAGCTCGCGCCGCTGTTCATGGCGTTGATCACCATCTTCCGGTCCGTGGGGCCGGTGATCTCCACGCGGCGGTCCCGCAGGTCGGGCGGGCACTCCGCCACCGTCCAGTCGGCCTGGCGCACGTCCGCCGTCTCCGCCAGGAAGTCGGGGTCGGCGCCGGCGTCCAGCTCCCGCTGCCGCTCCTCGCGGCGCGCCAGCAGCGCGCGGCGCTCGGGGTCGAAGCGGCGGTGCAGCCGCGACACGAAGGCCAGCGCCTCGGGCGTCAGCACGCGCTCCGCCTCGGGGAAGCCTCCCCCCAGCACGGTCACGCCTTCCAGCTCCACACCTGTCCCTGCGGTCATGCGGGATCCCTCCCTCCGTGCGGGGTTCCGGTTCGGTGCACGCGGCCGGGGGCGCTCTCCCGCACGCCCCGTGTTGCGGTGCGTCATGCGAAAGACGGGCCGTGGCGGCGGCACTCGGACAGGATGGGAAAGTGAGCGCGGCTCAACCACCGCCGCACCGGGGGAGGGCACTTCCCGTCGGGTGGGGAGGGGGTCCGTGCGGGGGATGCGGAGCGGGGAGGCGGCCCCCACCCGATCGGGTGGGGGAGGGGGGCAGACACGAGGCGCCGGGGGTCCGGCGGCCCGGGGCGCCGTCCGTCCGCCGTTGCCAGCGGCGGCGCGGTTGCCGCGTCAGCCCCTACC
>JASLAX010000106.1 GCA_030146875.1 Longimicrobiaceae bacterium | reverse complement strand
GCCACACGGAGTCGCCCACCCGCACCTCCAGGTCCTGGGCGTTCAGCGAGGCCACCAGCGCCGAGAACCCGCCCACCGGCTCCTCCACCCCGGTGGTGTCGGCGCCGATCTCGCCCACCTCGGCGCCCACGATGTCGATCTCGCGGTCGTCGGCCAGGTTGGGGATCCAGATGGTGCCGCTCTGCAGCTCCAGGGTCCCGCTCACCGTGGCGGCGGGAAGCCGCCCGCTCAGCGCCAGCGCGCCGGAGACGTCCAGCTCCGCCAGGTTGGGCTTGTCGATCACCTCGAAGTTGTCCATCACCACCGGCAGGTAGACCTGCGCCCGCTTGGGATCGTCCAGCCGGATCGTGCCGCCGTTCACCCGCAGCGAGCCTTCGTCGCTGAACACCACCAGCGAGTCCACCGTGATCGTCTCGCCCGCCAGGGTGACGCGCGCCTGGATCCCCTCGAAGCGCGTGCCGAGCTGCTCGGACGAGAAGGCGCCGTTCGTCACCGTGGCCTCTCCGGCCACGCGCGGGTCGCCCGCCGTGCCCGACACGGTGACGTTGGCGCGCGCGACCCCAGCGCCGTCCGTCAGCCCCGGGATGGCGCTGGCCACCATCCCCAGCGGCAGCGAGTCGGCGGCGAGGCGCGCCTCGATCGGCCCCTCGTCGATCAGCTCGAACGAGGGGACGATGCCGCCCAGCGTGAGCCGCATGGGGAGGGTGCCGTCGGCGAACAGGACCTGGCGGCCCGCCAGCCGCACGTCCGCGTGCACCGCCATGCGCCCGGCGGCGTAGCGCGCCTGCACCGCCATGGAGTCGGTGGACACCCCGCCGTAGCGCAGCGAGTCCACCACCGCCCGCAGGAAGAGGCGCGGGTCCTCCACCGTGCCCGCCAGCGTGGCCTCCATCGCCACCCGCCCCTCCGCGTTGGGTAGCGTGGGCATCAGCTTGCGCAGCTCGGAGAGGTCGATCCCCGCGGCCGACACGCGCAGGTCCGCCGCCCCGCGCGGGGGCAGCGTGCCGTCGGCCTCGATCCACCCGCCGCCGCCGCCCGTCCGCTCCACGCGCAGGTTCTCCACCTCCAGCCCGCGCGGCTCGCTGTACGCCAGCCGGGCGCGGTCGGCCAGCCGCCAGGTGGAGCCGCCGATGCGCAGCTCCATCCGGTCCAGGATGGCCCCGCGGACGGTGTCCTGCCGCAGCTCCAGCAGCCCCGACGCCGCCAGGTCCGTCTCCGCGTCGCGCCGCGCGGAGAGGCCGAACGACACCGAGTCCGGCCGCACGTTGGCCTCCAGCCGCATGGTCTGCAGCGAGAGCTTGCCGGCCAGGCCCAGGTCCGCGCCCTGCAGGTTGGCGTGGCCGATCCACCCGCGCAGGTCCTTGCGCCCCTCCACCGTGCCCGCCAGCGTGCCGGCGCTCCAGGTGTCCCAGCGCAGGCCGGAGCCGCTGATCCCCGCCGTGACGTACGGGTTGCCCACCGTTCCCACGATGGTCCCCGAGCCCTTGAGCGAGCCGGCGATGCGCGGCTCCTCCGCCCCCGGCGGGGGGAGCACGGCGGAGAGGACCGCCAGGTTGGGGGCGTCCAGCGACCAGCGCAGCGGCTGCGCCGAGGCCTGGGTCAGCCCGATGGACCCCGAGGCGTCGAAGCGGGCGCCGCGCAGGGCGACCTGCAGCGTGTCCACCCGCAGGATGCCGTCGGCAGCCACGAACGCGGCGCGCCCCGTCTCCAGCGGGATCCCGCCCACGGTGGAGCCCGGGTACGAGTCGAAGCGCACCGTTCCCGCGAACGTCTCGGGGGTGGTCCCGCGGCCGTTCACCACCAGCGTGCCGCTCAGGCGCGTCTCCGGCAGGGCGCCCATCCCCGGCAGCGCGCGCAGGTTCAGCCCCATGATGGCGCCGGACACCGCGTAGCCCGGCACCGTCCCCGGGGTGTACCACCCCTCCACGTCGAACAGCCCCTGCTCGCCGCGCAGCGCCACGTCGAAGCGGTACGGGCGCCCGCCTCCGCCCGCCAGGCGCACGGGGCCGGTGACGCGGCCGGGGAGCAGGTCGGGCCGTCCGATCAGGGCCCCCACCGCGAAGTTCTCCACGTTGCCGGCCACGTCGAAGAGCGGCGGCGATCCGCCCGGGCGCCGCACCGTTCCGCGCAGCGCCAGCGTCCCGCCCTGCTGCCGCATCCCCACGTCGAAGGCGAAGCTCTCCGTGGTCCCCCGCGCGGAGAGCCGGCCGGTGATGGGGCCGTCCACCGGCGCGTCCGCCGTGAGCACCGCGCCGGGGCGGAACGCCTCCAGGTCCGCGGTCACGTCGAAGCGCGGCACGTCGCCCATCGTGGCGGTGCCGCGCAGGGCGATGCTCCCCGCGGCGCCGGCCAGCTCCGCGCCGAAGCGCACGTCGTCGCCGTCGCCGGCCAGGGTGATGGGGCCGGAGAGGGTGGCGGCGCGGAAGGGGAGCGCCGGGAAGAGCTCCGTCAGGGTGGCCAGCGCCAGCGGCTCCGCCCGCGCCTCCAGCCGATACGAGAGCTTCTTGCCGGTGGAGACGCGCCCGCTCAGCCCGCGCAGCACCGTGGGCGGCGCGTCCCCCACCGCGTAGGTCAGGTCGCCGCCGGCGATGGTGAGCGCGGCGGGCGTGCCCGAGAGCGTGGCGCTGCCGGTGATGGTGCCGCGCAGCATCGCCGCCTGGTCCGGCGCCATGGCGCGCAGCGTGGCCAGGTGCAGCGGGCGCGCGGTCACGCGCACCCCGTCCAGGCGGAAGGGCGTCTCGCCGCTCCCCAGCCGCACCGGGCCCTCCACGGCGACCACCGAGGGCGCCGCCCCCGGCTCGCCGCGGGGGACCAGCGAGGCGAGCAGGTCCAGCGTGAGCGCCCCGCGCCCGCCGCTCACGGCCGCGGGCGCGCTGATGGTGCCGCGCACCTCGCCCAGCACGGGGAGCCGGTCGGCGTACCCGGCCTCTTCCAGCGTGGAGAGGCGGAGCGGGTCCAGCAGGATGCGCGTGTCGGTGAAGACGGGATCGCGCCCCGGCGCGGTGGTGGCCGTCAGGCGCCCGGAGGCGCGCGAGCCCAGCACGTCCACCGAGGCGTCGCGGAGCGTCCACACCGTGCGCCCTCCGGCCACCGAGCGGATCCCCAGGGCGAAGCGCGCGGTGCCCTCCCGCGGCACGGCGAAGCCCATCCCCTGCAGGTCGCGCAGGTCCAGCGGGTGCGCCCGGAAGGCCGCGTCCCAGCGGATCCCCTCCGGGGCCAGCGTGAAGCGGCCGGCGCCGTCGAACGACGAGCGCGGCGTGCGCAGCTCGTCCAGGCGGAAGCGGATCCGCTCCGAGTCCACGTCCTCGGCCTCGATGAAGCCGGCCAGGCGCTCGATGCGGGTGTCGGGGTTGGTGACGTCGGCCGCCAGCGAGCCCACCTCCACCCGCCAGCCGCGGTTGCCGCCGAAGCGCACCGCGGGCAGGGTGGCCTGCAGGTTGGTCACGGCGTGCACCGACATCCACCGTCCTCCCGCGCGCACCCGGTCGGGGGTGCGCACGTTGGCGAAGCGAGGGGCGCTGTCCGCGGGGGGCGTCCACGGCGTCAGGATCGTGGCGCGGCCGTCCACCAGGCGCACGTCGCGCAGCAGGACGGGGCGCTCGCCGGCTCCGTCCCCCGCCGCGGGGCGGCGGACGGGCTTGCCCCCCGCCTCCACCGCGAAGATCTGCATCACGTTCCAGTCCCCCGAGCGCGTCTGCGCCAGGCGGATGTTGGGACGCAGCACCTCCACGCGGGTGAAGACGATGGGGCCGGGCGCGTTCACGCTCCGCGCGTCGAAGCGGAAGCGGACCGTGGGGGCCGAGATCAGGGTGTCGCCGCCGCGGTCCAGGAAGGCGACCTGGCGCAGCGAGCCCACCAGGGTGCCGTCGCGCTCCACCCTCTCCAGCTCGAACGCGTCCTTCGGCAGCCCCAGCGAGGCGGCGGCGATCGCCTCCGCCTGCCCGCGCTTGGCGCGCGCCAGCGAGAGCCACGCGAACGCCGCCGCCACCAGCAGGCCCAGCAGGGCGCCGATCAGCAGCAGCCCCAGGCGGCGCAGGGTCCGGCGGCGCAGCGGCATCAGAACGCGTTCCCCACCGCGACGTGGAACGTCAGGCGGTCGCGGAAGCCCGAGCGCCGCACGGGGCGGAAGGACGGGTCGATCAGGAACAGGGTGTCGTTCTGCACCCCGTACAGCGGTCCCCGCTCGGGCGGGTACGGGTTGTAGCCCACGTCCAGGCGGATGGGCCCCACCGGGGTGGCGATGCGCAGCCCGGCGCCCGGCGTCACGCGCAGGCCGGTGGAGGCGGAGCGGCGGATCTCCTCCCGCGTCTCGGGGCGGGTGGAGCCCCACACCTGCCCGGCGTCCACGAAGCCGGCCACGCGCAGGTACTGCCGCCACACGGGCGAGGGGGCGGAGAGCTCGACGGACGCGACCGCGGTGCGCTCGCCGCCCGTGGCCGAGGCGATGGTGCGGGTGCCGTCCTCGTTCTCGGGCCGCTGCACGTAGACGGTGGGCCCCAGCGCGTTGCGCTCGAAGCCGCGCACGCTGCTGGGGCCGCCCGCGTAGAAGCGCCGCTCGGGCGGGATGTAGCCGCTCTCCGTCCCCAGCACCCCGGAGAGGAAGGTGCCCACCATCAGCCGGCCGCTGAGCGAGATCCCGGTCCGGATCTCCCGGTACTTCGCCACCTCGCCCGTCAGGCGCAGGTACTCGTCGTCGGAGAGCAGGAACTTGCCGGCCGCGTCCACGGTGGCTCGCGCCGTGTAGCCGCCCACCGGGTACGGCGCCGTCCCCGCGCGGGCGCGGTTGCGCACCAGGCCCAGGGAGAGCGAGTTGGTCCACCGGGAGCGACGCAGCCGCTCGATGTCCTCGGTCACGCAGACCTCGAACGCCACGCAGAAGAAGAACGGCTCCGCCTCCGTCTGCCCCACCTGCGCGTTCACGGTGCCGCTCAGCAGCGTCTGCGGGGCGACCGCGCGCACGAAGCCGAGCTGCGCCCCGTGCGAGTCGCGCAGGTACAGGCCCAGCTCCGAGATGCGCTCGGTGTGGGCCGAGGCCACCACGCTGGTGCGGGTGCCCAGGAAGCGCGGCTGCAGGAAGTCCAGCGCCAGGCGGTAGTTCAGCGTGTCGGCGAAGCGGTCCTCGTCCACCTCCTTGCAGATCGAGCCCAGCCCCAGGTCGGCGGGGCCTCCCACGCCCACCTTGCTGACGGAGCCGGAGACCTGCAGCCGGCGCCCGCCGCCCAGGAACGAGCGGTCCACGTGGCTGGCGGACGCGCGGATGCAGTCCACCGTGCCGTACCCGCCGGAGACGTCCACCAGGTAGCGCGGCGCCTCCACGATGCGGACCAGCACGGTGGATCCGATGGTGTCGCGGTCCAGCTCCAGCGAGTCGGGGGTGAGCTGCATGGTGTCGGGCGCCACCTCCACCGAGGCGAAGGAGACCAGCTCCATCTCGTACAGCGCCCGCTGCGAGCGCACCAGCTCCCGGGTGCGCAGCACGTCGCCCTCGCCGAACGAGAGCTGCCGCCGGGCGATGGGCTCCTTCAGGCGGTCGTTGCCCACGATGATGATGGAGTCCACCCGCACCAGCGGCCCCGGCGCCGCCTGGAAGGTCACGTTCGCCACGTCGGCGATGGTGTCGATCTGGTAGTTCCGCAGCACCTGGGCGTAGGCGTGCCCGCGGTCCAGCAGCGCGTCGCGGACCGTGTCGGCCGAGGCCAGGAAGGCGATGCGCGAGAAGGGCTCCCCGACCTCCAGCGGCAGGCGCTTCCGCAGCGCCGCCGTGTCCAGGATCCCCTGGTCGTCCTCGATGGCCAGGGAGCGCAGGGTCACCAGGTCGCCGGGGGTGATCTCGAAGCGCACCTCCACCCGCTCGTCGTCCACCGGCTCCACCACGGGCACCACGCGGGTGCCGTAGTAGCCGTGGTCGCGGTAGAGCAGCCCGATGCGCACCACGTCGCGCTGCAGGACGCTCAGGTCCAGCTCCCGTTCGCGGCGCCCGAACTTGCCCAGGCAGACGGGGAGGAAGGCGAGCTGGCAGAAGGTGGCCCGGGTGGAGACCACCGCGTCCAGGGTGTCGCGGCCCACCTTCAGGTCGCCCTCGAAGCGCACGCGCTTCACCTCGCGGCCCTGGAACTCGGCGTACGCCGGGTAGGGGCCCGCGGCGGGCGCGGCGCCGACGCACGCGCCCAGCGCCGCCGCCAGGAGCAGGACGGCGAGGCACCACCACCGGGACGCAGGGCCGCGGCGTGTCGCTTCTTGGGGGAGAGGCATCCGGATCGCGATCGGGTTCCGGCCCCCGGCGGGGGCCGCGCGCAATCTACACCGCCGCGGGCGCGGGGGTAAAGCCGCGCCACGGGGAAAGGGGCGGCCCCGGCGGAGGGGCCGCGCAAACGCATGCAGCGGGAGCATGGCGCGTGCCAGGCGCGGAGCGGGCCGAAAAAGGGGCGGCCCCTCCGTTCCGCGGAGGGGCCGCCCCTGGTCGCCGGCCTCCGGAGAGGTCAGGAGACCTGCATGATCTTCTCCAGCTCCTCGGCCGTCAGGTCGGCGCCCGAGCGCACGCCCATGCGGCGGCCGCGGGTGGCGCGCTGCGCCTTCTGCTGCGAGCGCTTGTCCTTGGGCACCTCGGTGGTCGTGGTGATCTCGGCCCCCTCGCCCTCCTCGGCGAAGACGCTGAAGCCGGGGATGTTCACCCGCGGGATCTTGGACCCCAGCAGGTGCTCCACCGCCTTCACGTCGCCGATCTCGCCGCCGGACATGAAGGTGATGGCCACTCCCGTCTCGCCGGCCCGCGCCGTGCGGCCCACGCGGTGCACGTAGCCCTCGGGGTCCTTGGGCGCGTCGTAGTTGATGACGTGCGAGATGCCGTCCACGTCGATCCCGCGCTGCGCCACGTCGGTGGCGATCAGCACCTTCACCTCCCCGGCGCGGAACGACTCCAGGGCGCGGACGCGCTGGGTCATGTTCCGGTCGCTGTGCATCACCTCCACCTTCATCCCCGCGCGGCCCAGCTCGTTGGCCACGCGGTCGGCGCCCACCTTGGTGCGGGTGAACACCAGGGCGGAGCGGAACTCGGGCTGCTGCAGGAGCTGAAGGAGCAGCTCCGACTTCTTGCGCGGCTCCACCGGGTAGACGAACTGCGCCACGCCCTCGGCGGTCTGGATCTGCGGCGCCGCCTCCACCGTGACGGGGTCGCGCAGGATGTCGTACGCCAGCGACTTCACCGAGTTCGGCATGGTGGCCGAGAAGAACAGCGTCTGCCGGGTCCGGGGGATGTTGCGCAGGATCTGGTCGATCTGCGGCTTGAACCCCATGTCCAGCATGCGGTCGGCCTCGTCCAGCACCAGCACCTCGACCTTGGTCAGGTCGATGTTGCCGCGCTCCAGGTGGTCGATGAGCCGCCCGGGGGTGGCCACCAGCACGTCGAAGCCGGCGCGCAGGTCGCGCATCTCCTTCTCCAGCGGCACGCCGCCGTAGACCACGCCCACCCACAGGTCGGAGACCTCGGCGTACTCCTTCCCGCTCTCGGCCACCTGGATGGCCAGCTCGCGGGTGGGGCAGAGCACCAGGGCGCGCAGCCCGTCGCCGCCGCGCAGGCGGTTCAGGGTGGGCAGCATGAACGCCGCCGTCTTGCCGGTCCCGGTGGGGGCCCGGCCCATCACGTCACGACCCTCCAGGGCGGCGGGAATCGCCTGCTGCTGGATGGGGGTGGGGATCACGTACCCAAGGTCGGCCACCGCCTGGATCAGCTCGGGGGCCAGGTTCAGCTCGTCGAATCGCATTCCGTCTCTCGGTTGACTTCGTGTGGCCCGGGCTCTTCCCTCCGGGTCCGTTTGCTGCGCGCGGGGGGAGCCCCGCCTGGTCCTCTTCGTGGTGTCTTCTCTGATCTCCGCGTCGTCTTCGGCGCGGCGCTCCCCGCGTGTCGCCGGGAGGGCGTTCGGTGCCCCTTCGGAAGCCGGCATGTCGTACAAACATTGGAATCTAACGACTTCCGCCATTTCCCGCCACCTTCGAGCCGCCTCCCCCGCGGGACGCGGCTCGGAGCGCCGTGGAGGGCGCGGCGCGGCAGGTGGCGGCCCCCGATTGCGTTCGTTAGGTTGATTTCCTACCGCACGGCCGGCCCGAAAAGGGCCGCGGCCGGGGCGGAGTCCGGCGCGCCCGCGCGCCCGCACCCGAGCGTGTACGCCCATGTCCGACCTCCGCACGTTCCACGGCCCCAACGCGGGGTACGTCCTGGAGATGCACGAGCGCTGGCTCCGGGACCCCGCGTCGGTCCCGGAGGAGTGGCGCGGCTTCCTGGCGTCCTTCACCCCCGGCGCCGACGGCGCGTCCTCCGCTCCGGCCTCCGCGACGGCTACGTCCGGCTCCTCCGTGAACCTGGCGAAGGTGGTGGGCGCGCACGAGCTGGCCGAGTCCGTGCGCGCGCGCGGCCACACCGCGGCGCGCCTGGACCCGCTGGGGAGCGACCCGGCGCCCGACCCGTCGCTGCGCCCCGAGGCGCACGGCCTGCGCGACGGCGACCTGGAGGCGCTCCCCGCCGACATCGTGCGCGGCACCGCGGCCAGCGGCTCGGGGACGGCGGCCGAGGGGCTGCGCCGCCTGCGCGAGACGTACACCGGCACCACCGGCTACGAGCTCCACCACGTGGTGAGCGCCGAGGAGCGCGCCTGGCTCACCGAGGCGGTGGAGTCGGGCCGCTTCGCGACCGCCGGCGACGCGGGCAGCCGCCGCGCGCTGCTGCAGCGCCTTTCGGAGGTGGAGGGCTTCGAGCGCTTCCTGCACCGCACCTTCTTCGGGCAGAAGCGATTCTCCATCGAGGGGAACGACGTGATGGTCCCCATGCTCGACGCGGTGATCGCCGACGCGGGCTCCGCGGGCGCGCGCACGGTGGTGATCGGCATGGCGCACCGCGGGCGGCTGAACGTGCTGACCCACGTGCTGGGCAAGCCGTACCCCAAGATGCTGGTGGGCTTCCAGGCCGCCCAGCGGAACCCCTCGCTGCTCGCCGCGCACAACCCGGACGAGCCGTCGGGCGACGTGAAGTACCACATGGGGTGGACGGACACCCGCGACGTGGGCGGGAACCAGGTCACCGTCGTCCTCTCCCCCAACCCCTCGCACCTGGAGTTCGTGAACCCGGTGGTGGTGGGGATGGCCCGCGCCGCGCAGGACGACACCCGCGGCGGCGGCGCGCCGAAGCTGGACCCGAAGGCGGCGGTGGCGGTGCTGATCCACGGCGACGCGGCCTTCCCGGGGCAGGGGACGGTGGCGGAGACCTTCAACATGTCCGGGCTGAAGGGCTACACCGTGGGGGGCACCATCCACGTGATCGTCAACAACCAGATCGGCTTCACCACCAACCCGCACGACGACCGCTCCACGCGCTACTCCAGCGACCTGGCCAAGGGCTTCGAGGTCCCCGTCGTCCACGTGAACGCCGACGACCCCGAGGCGTGCCTGGCGGTGGCGCGGCTCGCCTTCGCGTACCGCGACCGCTTCGGCAAGGACTTCGTGGTGGACCTGGTGGGCTACCGCCGCTGGGGGCACAACGAGGGCGACGAGCCGTTCTTCACCCAGCCGGTGATGTACGAGAAGATCAAGTCGCACCCCACGGTGCGCGAGGTCTACGCGGGGCGGCTGGCCGAGGCGGGGGTGGTGACGGCCGAGGAGGCCGAGGCGATGGCGGCGGTGGTGCACGAGCGCCTCTCCGCCGCGCTGGAGTCGCTGGGCGCGGGCGAGGAGCCGGGGCACGCCGCGGCGGACGCCGCGAAGCCGTCGAAGAACGGCAGGCGGCCGGCGGACGTCGCCACGGGCGTCTCGCTGGAGACCCTCACGGAGCTGAACGAGGCGCTGCTGGCGCGGCCGGAGGGCTTCACCCCCAACGCGCGGCTGGACAAGCTGCTGCAGCGGCGCCGCGAGGCCATGGGGCCCGACGGCGGCATCGACTGGGGGCACGCGGAGACGCTGGCGTTCGCATCGCTGCTGGCGGAGGGCACGCCGGTGCGCCTGAGCGGGCAGGACGCGGAGCGCGGCACCTTCTCGCACCGCCACGTGGTGCTGCACGACGCCGCCGACGGGACCAAGCTGAACGTGCTGGCCTCCCTGCCCCGGGCGGCGGCCACCTTCGAGGTGCACAACTCGCCGCTCAGCGAGATGGCGGTGGTGGGCTTCGAGTACGGCTACACGGTGGCCGACCCCGGCGCGCTGGTGCTGTGGGAGGCGCAGTTCGGCGACTTCGCCAACGGCGCGCAGGTGATGATCGACCAGTACATCGCCGCGAGCTACCAGAAGTGGGAGCAGACGTCGGGGCTGGTCCTGCTCCTTCCCCACGGCTACGAGGGCCAGGGCCCGGAGCACTCCTCCGCGCGCCTGGAGCGCTTCCTCCAGCTCTGCGCCGAGGACAACCTGCGCGTGGCGAACTGCACCACCGCCGCGCAGTACTTCCACCTCCTCCGCCGCCAGGCCGCGCTGCTGAAGACGGACCCGCGCCCGCTGGTGGTGATGTCGCCCAAGTCCCTGCTGCGCCACCCGCACGCGGCCGCGAAGGCCGCCGAGCTGGCGGAGGGGCGCTTCCACCCGGTGCTTCGCGACGCGGACGCGGAGACCAGGGCGGACGAGGTGACGCGCCTGCTGCTCTGCAGCGGCAAGGTGTGGGTCGACCTCGTGGGCACGGGCGACGAGCAGCGCGCGGCGCTGGCGGAGATCGAGGGCCGCGAGCGCGTGGCGCTGGCCCGCGTGGAGGAGCTGTACCCCTTCCCCGCCGCCGAGCTGGAGGCCGCCATCGCGGGCCTGCCCGCCCTGCGCGAGATCGTGTGGGTGCAGGAGGAGCCGCGGAACATGGGCGCCTGGACCTACGCGGAGCCCCGCCTGCGCGCGCTGGCCGGCGGGCGCCTGCCGGTGCGCTACGAGGGGCGCCCGGAGCGCGCCTCTCCGGCGGAGGGGTACGCGCACCGTCACGTGGCCGAGCAGAACCGGATCGTGCGCGCCGCCTGGAGCGACGCGCCGCGGCCGGCGCCCGTGCGCGCGCGCGCCGGGAAGTGAGCGAAGTGAGCAGCGGGACCCGCGGAGAAGGCCGTCACCCAACCCGATCGTCCCTGGAGCGAGAAGCCAATGCCGGTTGAGATCCGAGTCCCGCCGCTGGGAGAGTCCGTCGTGGAGGCCACCGTGGGCCGGTGGACCAGGAAGGAGGGCGACGCCGTCGCCAAGGACGAGGTCCTGGTGGAGCTGGAGACCGACAAGATCACGGTGGAGGTCGCCGCCCAGTCCGCCGGCACCCTGGGCGCCATCGCCAAGGCCGAGGGCGAGACCGTGGGCGTGAACGAGCTCCTGGGCACCCTGGAGGCCGGCGAGGGCGCCGCCGAGGCGCCCGCCGCGAAGTCCGAGGAGAAGCCCGCGGCCGCGAAGGCGGAGAAGGCGCCCGAGGCCGGGAAGGCGCCGGCCGGAGGCGCCGCGGCCCCGACCTCGCCCGCGGCGCGCGCGGTGGCGGCGCAGGCGGGCCTCGACCTGGGCACGGTGGAGGGCACCGGGCCGCGCGGCCGAGTGACCAAGGAGGACGCCGTCCGCGCCGCGGGGAGCGGCGCGCAGGCGGCGGAGAAGGCGGCGCCCCCCACCGAGCCGGCGGCTCCCGCCGCTTCGACGGCCGCACCCGCGGCATCGTCCGGGACGGCGGCGAAGGGGCCGTCCCCCGTACCGTCCGGCAGCGGCGGGCGGCGCGAGTCGCGGCAGAAGATGTCGCGACGGCGGCAGACCATCGCCCGGCGGCTGGTGGAGTCGCAGCACACCACGGCGTCGCTCACCACGTTCAACGAGGTGGACCTCTCCGCCGTGGCCGCGGTGCGCAAGCGGCGGCAGGACGACTTCGTGAAGAAGCACGGCGTGAAGCTGGGCTACATGTCGTTCTTCACCAAGGCGGTGATCGGCGCGCTCAAGGAGTTCCCGCGCCTGAACGCCGAGATCCAGGGCGACGAGATCGTCCTGAAGGACTACTACGACATCGGCATCGCCGTGGGCGCCGAGGAGGGGCTGGTGGTGCCCGTGGTGCGCGACGCCGACCGCCTGTCGTTCGGCGCGCTGGAGCGCACGATCGGCGAGCTGGGGACGCGCGCGCGCGAGGGGAAGCTGACGCTGGAGGAGCTGCAGGGCGGCTCCTTCACCATCACCAACGGCGGCGTCTTCGGCTCCATGCTCTCCACGCCCATCCTGAACCCCCCGCAGGTGGGGATCCTGGGGATGCACAACATCGTGGAGCGGCCGGTGGTGGTGAACGGCGAGATCGCCATCCGCCCCATCATGTACGTGGCCCTGACCTACGACCACCGCATCGTGGACGGCAGCGAGGCGGTGCGCTTCCTGGTGGCGGTGAAGAAGATGCTCGAGGACCCCGAGACGCTCCTGCTGGAGGGGTGACCCGCCGGCGCCCGGCCGCCGCGCTCCCGCGGGAGCGCGGCGGCTTCGCGTATCCGGTAGCCGAGACGACGACGAGAACGGATTCCAGAACGGAAAGATGAGCCAGGAGACGACGTTCGACCTCGCCGTGCTGGGCGGCGGCCCCGGCGGCTACGTGGCCGCCATCCGCGCGGCGCAGCTCGGCTTCAAGACGTGCTGCATCGAGAAGGAGGACGCGCTGGGCGGCACCTGCGTGCGCGTGGGGTGCATCCCCAGCAAGGCGCTGCTGGACAGCACCGAGCTGTTCGACCAGATCCGCCACAAGTCGGCGCTGCACGGCATCTCCGTGGCCGAGCCGGAGATGGACGTCGCGAAGATGCACACCCGGAAGGCCGGCGTGGTGAAGGCCAACACCGACGGCGTGGCCTTCCTGTTCAAGAAGAACAAGATCGAGTGGATCCGCGGCTTCGGCCGCCTCTCGTCGCCGGAGACGATCGAGGTGGAGACGGCGGAGGGCGCGCGTACCGTGCGCGCGAAGCACGTGATCCTGGCGACGGGCTCGGTGCCCGTGGAGCTGCCGTTCCTGAAGTTCGACCACGAGCGGATCGTGGACTCCACCGGGGCGCTCTCGTTTCCCCAGGTGCCCAAGCACCTCGTGGTGGTCGGCGGCGGTGTCATCGGGCTGGAGCTGGGGAGCGTGTGGCTGCGGCTGGGAGCGAAGGTGACGGTGCTGGAGATGGCGCCCACCATCCTTCCCGGGATGGACGCGGAGATCGTGCGCCAGGCGGACCGCATCTTCCGCAAGCAGGGCTTCGAGATCCGCACCGGCACCCGCGTGACCGGCGCGGAGCGGAAGGGCGACTCCGTGACCGTGTCGGTGGAGGGGTCGGAGCCGATCGAGGCGGACTACGTGCTCGTCGCCGTGGGCCGGCGCTCGTACACGGAGGGGATGGGGATCGAGGAGGCGGGCGTGCGCCTGGAGCGCGGCGTGATCCAGGTGGACGAGCGCTACCACACCGGCGTGGGCAACGTGTGGGCGATCGGCGACGCCATCGGCGGGCGGATGCTGGCCCACAAGGCGGAGGAGGAGGGGATCGCGGCGGTGGAGTTCGCGGCCGGCAACCCCGGGCACGTGAACTACGACGCGGTGGCGAACGTGGTCTACACCTGGCCCGAGATCGCCTCCGTGGGAATGACGGAGGAGGAGGCGAAGGCCGCCGGGCGGCAGACGAAGGTGGGCAAGTTCCCCTTCAGCGCCAACGGCCGCGCCCGCGCCATGGCCGACACCGACGGGATGGTGAAGATCATCGCCGACGCGGAGACGGACCGCGTCCTGGGCCTCCACATCCTGGGCCCCCGCGCCTCCGACCTGATCGCCGAGGCCTCACTGGCCATGGAGTTCCAGGCCTCCGCCGAGGACATCGCCCTGACCGTCCACGCCCACCCCACTCTACCGGAGGCGGTGAAGGAAGCCGCGCTGGCGGTGGCTGGGCGCACGCTGCACCTGTAGGCGGATCTCTGCTCCGACGGCGGGTCGTCGGACGGCGGAGGGGAGGACGAGACGAAAAGACGACCGCCCGCACCGGAGGATCGGTGCGGGCGGTCGTCCGTCCAGGCTTCGCCGTCGTTTCAGGCTGCGGGCCGATCGGAGGACCCGGACGGCGGCGTCGTCGACCCAGCGACTTTCGCCGCCTCACGCGTGATGAACGCTTGGAGCTCGTCGTCCGACATACCGCGAGTCTCTTCGTTCAGCCGATCACGGATCGAGCGGACCAGCTCGATCGAGTCGATCTCCGCGGCGTCCATGGAATGCCCCCTTGACGTGATGAGCTCTCCCCAGGCAGTCACCGCCAACGTCTTTTCGGCCACGGCGGAGTCGGCGCCACCGAGCTCGCGGGTGGAAATCGCGTTCAGGATCAGCATCTCCGCGCGCTCCCTGGTACGCGGACGGGCCCATACCACGCTCAGCCCGGTGGGATGACGCCGGCCGATGCGAGGCAGTACGGGAGGTTGTAGGCGCGAATGGGACCCGGCAGGTGCGTCCGGTCTCCTGGCCCCGCGTAAGAAAGCTCGTACTGGACCTGCTGCACCATCGCGACGTTCGCACCCTGCTGCACCAGCGTGATGATTCCGAAGCAGTCGGCCTCCTGCTCCTGGGCCAGCGGGACGTTGCGGATTGCGTGTGCCAGGGCGTGGTGGCCGCACTCGTGGAAATAAACCCACTGCTGAGCGAGCGGCGAGAACCGCGACATGGCAACCGGGTTGATCAAGATGATCGGCTGCCCATTCGGGGCGATCGTCGCGAACGCGGCGTCTTGCAGTTGCGGCTCGGAGACGGTCGCGACGGGGATCCCGCGAAAATCGACGCAGCCCGTGAACACCTGCGCGTGGGCGAGCCCAGGAGTGAGAAGCAGCACGACCGCGATCAGAAGCTGGCGCATGAGAGTGGCCCTGTGCCCGGGGGAGAGGAACCGGAGCTGATTCCAAAGTAGACAGGCGGGGTGTCTGCGAGAAGAACTCGTCAGCGCGGAGATCGACAGGTGCCGCGCAAGAGGGGCGGACCGAGTGCCGCCCCCCCTTCGTGATCCCGCAGCGTTTGCGTGTGGGTATCCGGTCGCATCTCCGCGACCGCAGACACGGTTTCGTTACTGCGACTTCGTGCTGCCGGACTCGCCGCCCTTAGTGTCCCCGGTCCCGCTGGAGCTGCCGGACTCCGACCCGCCGATCACGCGGATGGGGATCGCGTTGGGGATGGGCACCTCCACCCGCTCCTTGCGGTTCTCGCGTACCTGCGTGTAGAACGCCTCGTCCTTCCCTGCGCCGCCGGCCTCCATCACCAGGCGAGCCAGGCGCGTCGCCACGGCGTTCGAGACGCGGATGGAGCCGTGCGACGCCGCCTTGCCGAGCGACTCCGGCTCGTTGGTGCCGTGGATGGAGCGCGGGGCGTCGTAGACGAGCTGGGCGCGTCCGAGCGGGTTGTCCGACGCGCCGGGCTCCTTCACCTCCTCGTCCTTCGCCCACTCCTCCTCCTTGGGCGGCGTCCAGCGCGGGTTCCACACCACCTGGTTGATGGTCCACTCGCCGGTGCGCGTGGGCCACTCCTTCGTGCCCACGGCCACGGGGTGCGTATCCTCGAGCTGGTCGTTGCGGTACACGCGCAGCTCGCGCTTCGCCACGTCCACCTCCAGCCGCAGCTCGGGCGGCGGGGGTGGGGTGGGAGCCGGGGGCGGCGTGGGCGCAGGCGTGGCCGATGGCTGGGCGCCGGCGGTGGCCTCCTGGTCGGCCGCGGCCTGCCCGGCGTCGTCGGTGCCGTCCTTCGCCACGCAGCCGACCGACAGCAGGGCCGCCGCGAGAGCCGCGAACGCGCGGCCGGTCCGAATTCTCGTCATGCTCTCTCTCCTCGGGATGCAGGGTCGACGGCTCCCGAGGCAAGGTGCGTGCACAAACGCTGGACACCGCGCCCGGCGGACGCCCTCCACGCCGCGGGACCCCCCGTCCGTCAGCCCTCCGGCCGGGGCGGCAGGCTCCCTCCGGGGCGCCTCGTCAGGTCGTGCGGCGTCCCGCCGCTCCCGCCGGAGGAGGGGCGTCGAGCGGCAGCACCCACCGCTCCCCCTCGGTGCAGTGCGGGCTCCAGAGCCGGAACAGGTCGCCCGCGCGGCCGGCGGCGGCCAGCGCCTCCCATCCCTGCCTTTCCGCCGCGGCGGGGTTGCCGTAGAGCGGAAAGCGCTCCGCCTGCGCGACGCCCACGGGGAGCTCGCCGCGCCGCTTGATCGGCTCGACCACGTCCGCCATCATCTCCGCCGCCAGGGTCCACGCCGCCTCGTCCAGCGCGGCGAGCGTGGCGGGGCCCTCCGCCACCGGGACCAGGCGCCGGGCGACGATGGGCCCCGTGTCGATGGTCGCGTCCACCAGGTGCACCGTGGCGCCCAGCGGGATGCCCACCTCCAGCGAGCGCCCCACCACCTGCGTCCCCCGCACCCAGGGAAGCAGCGCGGGATGCGCGTTCAGCACGCCCATGCGCGCCGTGCCGATCACCGACGGCAGCAGGATCCCTCCCCCGCCCAGGACGATGAAGTCCGGCTCCAACGCGCGGAGGTCGCGCACCAGGCGCGCGCCGTTCATGGCTCCCGTCGCGATCACGCGCGGCGAGCGCTGCCCGTACGGCCCCTTCCGGTGCCGGTGGAATCGCACCTTCCGGCGGATGGTCGAATGGACGGAGCGCGGCCAGGAGAGGAGCCGGCGGAGCACGCCCCTGCTGCGGGACGGCGGAAGGCCGAAGCCGCCGGTGAGGAGCAGCACGGCGTCGAAGGGCGTTCCGCGCCGGTGCATCACGTCGGCCAGGCGCTGGCCGTTGCGGCTGTCGTTGGTGATCAGGACGACGCGCGGGGACATCTCGGCCTCGGCGGGGGGGCGGCGCGGCTAGGCCACGGCTCCGGCCAGCGGAGCGCGCGCGCCCCGCGCCCCGTCCGCCCGCTCGCCCCACAGCTCCGGCCGGGCGGCGAGCTCCCGCGCGATCCAGCCGAGCGCCGCCAGGAGCACCAGGTCTCCGCCGATCAGCGCGGGAGCGATCCCGGCGGCGTGACCCACCGGGAAGAGCACGCCCCCCAGCACCAGGAGCAGCGCCCCGGGCACGGCGACGCGCCGGGCCCACGCCAGCCCCGCCCCGAACAGCATCAGCCCCAGCGGGAAGAGCGCGCCGGGGAAGAGCGTGGAGGCGCTCAGCGGAAAGCTGCCGCGGAGCGCCTGCGTGGCGGCGGCCTGCACCTGCGGGTCCAGCCCCGCCCCTTCCAGCGTGAGCACCACGCGGAAGAGGACCTGCATCGCCGCGCCCGCCATCGTCCCCACCAGGGCGAGCGAGCCCGCGACCAGCGCCAGGCGCGGCGCCGCCGGCCGCAGCACGCGCGCCAGGACGAACACGGCCGGCACAAACAGGACGAACGCAGCCCACATCACCACGGTCCAGGCGATGGATGCGTGCCGAACCACCTGCAGCACGTCGGCCAGCGTCAGCAGACAGGGAGCGGCAACCAGCACGGCGCAGGCGGGACGGCGGAGGGAGGGCGCGGGAGTGGTCATGAGAGCGGCGGGGAGGGGGGTGGTTGCGCGCGGATCAGGGGGCGAGCCGGTCCCGGTCCGCGGGGGGCAGGCCGCGGCGGGAGCGCGGCGTGGCGAAGCGGAGCGCCAGCACGGCGAGCCCGAAGCCGGCGAGCCCCGCGTGGAACACCCCATAGGGTCCGGCGAAGAAGAGGCCGAGCAGCGCGGCCACGTACGTTGCGGCCGCGGTTCCGCCGATGGCGCGGCCCAGCGGAACGTGCCGCATCAGCAGCCACGCCGCGGGCGGGCCGAACAGCGCCCCGCCCACGCCTCCGTAGATCGCCGCCTCGACCAGCCATGGCCGGGTGCCGCGCAAGGAGAGGTTGCCGTACATCAGGAGCCACGTCCCGACGGTCGCGAGCCCCACCAGCGCCCCCGCCACCGCGCCGGCGACCACCAGCACGCCCGTCGCCGCCACGATCCTGGCGATCTTCATCCCCCCTCCCTCGTCCACGGACGGCGCATCAGACGGTCTCCACGGACGGGGGCGATTCCTCCGCCTGCACGACGGGGATCCTCCGCGCCCGCGCCCCGGGGAGCAGGCCGCGCCATTCAACCAGCGCCAGCAGGCACGTCGCCACCAGCCACACCAGGCCCGCCGCGGCCAGCACCGTTTCCTCGCCGGGCGAGCAGATGCCGCTCAGCAGGCACATCTCCGACGCCATCAGCCCGGCGACGATGGACGTCGCCACGTAGACGAGCGCGGCGTACCCCCCGATCACCAGCGCGCGGCGCCAGCGGTCGTGCAGCGCCTGGTGCCGTGCGGTCACCAGCATCGCCACGAACGACGGGATGCCCACCACGGACTTGAGCAGCCACCGGAGGAGCGCGGTGCCGCCCGAGAGCCGCCCGCCGTCGCTCTCGCGCACCACGTCCAGGTTGGCGAAGCGATGGCCCAGCGTGGCGCCGAAGCGCGACACCATCAGCGGCTCGTAGGCCAGGAACAGCACGATCAGCAGGATCCAGACGACGCGCACCAGGGCGGAGCTTCCCGTGGCGGACGCCGCGGCGACCGCCAGGTAGAAGACGACCAAGCCCAGGAAGGCGTCCGCCGACATGGCCTGCAGCCGCCTCGGGAAGCGCGCGTAGAGGGCCTCGTCCTCGACCGAGGAATCGTCGGCGGGGTCGGTGGGGTGCATGCGAAGAGGCGCGCGAGGGAGAGGACGTACGTCCTGAACCTTGCGCGCCGCCGCCGCTTCCGCAACGGCGTCGTCTCTTCGGAAGCCGGAAGGCTCAGGGGCTACGGGGGAGGTCGGGAGGCGGGGCGAGGCGCGGCGTGGCACGGCGGACGGCCGCGGCGGAGAGGGCGAACCCCACGAACGGCGCGAAGGAGCTGAACGGGGGACCCAGCATCATCCCGACCAGCGCCGCCAGCAGGGTGCCGGCGGAGGTGAAGGCGACCGCCCGCCCCAGCGGCACGTGGCGCAGGAGCAGCCACGCCGCGGCGGGCCCGAGCACCGCGCCCATGGCCCCGCCCAAGGCAGCGCCGACCGCCACGACGACGGGGTTCTCCCACGGCCGCACGGGGCCGTCCATCATCCACACGGCGACGATCGCGGCGCCCACCGCCGCGCCCGCCACGGCGCCGCCAGCCGCCAGCCCGCCGGCCACGGCCACGATCCTGGGGACTCTCATCCTGCCTCCGGAGCGAGGGGGACCCCGCGCCGAGCGGCCCGGCGCGGGGGATGCGCCGGTCCGCGGGGACCCGGCGCTGCCTCCTCCAGACTACGTGCGCGCCGCCGCGGCGGTTTCGGCTCAGCCCGGCAGCATGCGCGACGCGCGCGAGAAGCGCGAGAGCAGGGGCCGGCTGGGCGGGCGGGGCGCCGTGTAGCGGACCGCCACCGCGGAGAGGATGAAGCCGGCCAGCGCGCCGAGCGGGAACGCCGACTCCCCGATCACCATCAGCCAGAGCACCGAGGACAGGAACGTCCCCACCGCGGTCCCGCCGATCGCGCGCCCCAGCGGCACGTGGCGCAGGAGCAGCCACGCGGCCGGCGGCCCCAGCACCGCGCCCATGATCCCGCCCACGACCCCGCCGGCCCCCAGCAGGAAGATGCCCATGGGGGGGAACTCGCCCATGTTGACCATCAGCGCCAGCATCATCGCCACCGAGGTGACGCTCCCCGCGATCCCGCCCGCGACCGCCAGCCCCGTCGTGAGGGCCGCCATCCGCTCGATCCGCTCCACCTGCATCGCCCACCTCCTGACAGTGTACTTTGAACTGCAAAGCGCACCGTACTCTAATGCACGGCGCGTGCCGCGTCAAGCGTGCCGCAGGTACTGCTCGCCTGAGGAGGAGGATGTCCGGAGCGGTCGAGACCTAACCGCCGTACCCAGCCACCCCACGCCCGCGGGCTCCCTCACCGCCTCCGCCCCCGCACCAGGTAGAAGCCGAGCAGCAGCGCCCCCGCGACCATGAGCGCGACGGCGGCGTGGTCCTCCTCGTCCTCGGCGGAGGCCGCCTCCGGCGGCGTCGCTCGCACGGAGTCCCGCGGACGGACGGCGCCCTGCGTCCGCCCGTGACCCGTCTCGCGGTCGTACTCCTCCTGCCGGGCGCGGAAGCGCTCGCGGAGGCGGGCGGCGACCGCGTCCGCCGCCTCGTCGCTCCCGTCGCACGACGGGGTGCGCACAGCGAGCAGCGAGTCGTGCACCGCCTCCGCCTCCTGGCGGGCCAGCGCGACGTGACCGTCCTCGTGCAGGCGGAGCGCGTCCATGTACTCGCCCCAGCGTGAGACCAGCGCCAGAGCGGCGGCGGGCGGCGGATCCCACCGCGGGAGCGTCACGTCCACCAGCAGGCGCACGCGCACCTCCTCCATCGCGCACTCCTCTCCGCGCGGCAACGAGCGCCACGTCCACCGCAGGTCGCTGCCGGTGTGCCCCGCCCAGACCTTGCCGTGGCTGCGCGGCCCCGCGCGCTCGATCTCCACGTTCAGCTCCGCCGCCGTGGCGCCCGCGATCGCGTACTCCTTCGTCCGCACCTCCACGTACAGGTCCCGCTGCGTCGCGCCCTGCGCCGCCATGGTGGACGCGGGGAGCGAGAGGACGGCGGCGGTCAGCAGGGAAAGGGGGCGCACCGGCTACCGCAGCGCCTTGCGGAGGAACGCCGTGTCCGGCCGCGAGCACTTGGCGTGGGCGGTGCAGACCCATTGCACGTCCAGGCCGCGCGTGCGCTCCCAGAGCGAGCGGACGCTCTCGCGGCTGCGGCGGCCGTCCTCCGTGAAGACGGGCGCGGCGCCCCGCCACCCGCGGCCCCATCCCCAGCGCACCGCGTCCCCCACGAAGAGCACGCCGCGGAAGAGGTACGCGGCGCTCCCCGGCGTGTGGCCGGGCACCAGGAATGCGCGCAGCGTGTCGGCGCCCAGCACGAACGCGGTGTCGCGCGAGAACCCCTCCACCGCCACCTCGCCCGCCCACGGGCCGGCGCTCCCCCGCGCCTTCGCCGCCACGCGCGAGGGCACGTCGCGGAAGGCCGAGTCGCCCTGGAAGCGCGCCACCTCCGCCGCGGAGAGGTGGAAGGTCGCGCGGCGCACCGTCTGCCACCCGGCGATGTGGTCGCGGTGCGCGTGCGTCAGGAAGACGTGGCGCACGTCCTCGGGCCTGGCCCCCAGCGCCTTCAGCCGCCGCTCCAGCGCCCGGTCGGCGCGCGCCCATCCCAGGTCGATCACCACGATTCCCTCGTCCGTCCGCGCCGCGTACACCATGCTGTTGAACGGGTACGCCGTGGTGAACGCCACCGACCGCGCCGGCTCCTGCACCCGCGCCAGGTTCATGGTGCACGCCCCTCCCGCCAGCGCCAGGGCGGCGGCCAGGAGAACACGGAGCCTGAGGACGAGGGACGGGGACACGGCGGCGGCGGCGGGGGAGGAGCGCGGAGGACGAAGCAAAGCTAGGCGCGGGGCCCCCGGGACGCGAGGGTTGTCGATGCGGAGAGGGGGACCCGGCCGATGCCGGGTCCCCCTGCGGGCGCCCTCGGACGACGCCGTGCGTCCGCCGACGCGGATCGACGCCGGCCGAGGGAATCAGGCCGCGGCGGGCGCCTCGTCGGGGATCTGGAAGCGGGAGACCTCGCCCATCAGGTCGCGGGCGATGCCGGCCAGCTCCTCGGCGCTGGCGGACATCTGCTGCATGGAGGCGTTGATCTCCTCCACGGCGGCGGCGGCCTCCTCGGCGGCGGCGGCGTTGCTCTGCGAGGCCAGCACGATCTCCGCCAGCTCGGCGCCGCCGGCGGCCGAGTCCAGCCCCGCCTCGCGCAGCGCCGTCCGCGACCGGCCGGCGATCTCGCCCGCGGCGCGGGAGATGGCGCCCACGTCGGCCATCGTCTGCTCCACCACGGTCACGATCTCGCGCAGCGCGCTGCCGGCGTTCCCGGCCAGGGCGGAGCCCTCCTCCACGCCCGTGGTCCCCTGGGCCATCGACTGCACCGCGCGCGCGGTCGCGCCCTGCATCCCCGCGATCAGCTCGGCGGCCTCCTTCGCCGCCTCGCCCGAGCGGTTGGCCAGGATGCGCACCTCGTCGGCCACGACCGCGAAGCCGCGGCCCTGCTCGCCGGCACGCGCGGCCTCGATCGCCGCGTTCAGCGCCAGCAGGTTGGTCTGGTCGGCCATCTCGGTGATGACCTGGTTGATGCGGGAGATCTGGTCGGAGCGCGTGCGCATCTCCTCGATCTCGCGCGCGGCAAGCAGCACCGTCTCGCGGATGCGGCCCATGCTCTCCACCGCGCGCTGGATCACCTGCGAGCCGCTGCGCGCCACCCCCACCGCGTGCTCCGTCGCCGCCGACACCCCGGCGGCGCGGTCGGACACGCCCTCCACCGAGAGCACCAGGTCGCCGAGCGTGGTCGCCATCCCCGCGGTGGCCCGCGCCTGCTCCTGCGCGCCGGACGCCACCCTGGTCAGCGAGTCGGCCACGCCGTCCGCCGCCTGCGTCACGTGGTCGGCCGCGGCGCTGAGCGTGCCCGCCACCTCGGACACCTCGTGCGAGCGCACGCGCACCATGCGGACGGAGTCCGCCAGCAGCTTGGAGCCGCGGTTCACCGCCGCCACCGCGTCGCCCACGGCGCCCACCGCGCCGGTGGCCCGCACGGAGAGGTCGCCGCGCCCCATGTGCTCGGCCACGCGCACCAGCGTCTCGGCCTGGCGCGTCTCCGCCGCCAGCGAGCGCGCCATGGACACCAGGATCGCGACCTCGAACACCACCCACCCCGCGTGCACCGCCACGATCCCCCACCCGTCGTGCTCGGCGAAGATGCGCAGCCCCGAGCCGTGCGTCTGCAGGTGGTTGAACAGCACGTGGTGCCCCGCCGTGACCGCGGCGCCCCACACCGGCACGCGCCAGTCGCGGTAGGTGAGGAGGAACGCCAGGATGGCGAAGATGTGGAAGTGCATCTCGATCATCCCGCCGGTCTGGTGGATGATCAGCGCCGAGACGCCCAGCAGGCAGGTCGCCATCGTCAGCCGCGTGAGCAGCGCCCCCGGCCGCAGCCACGCCATCGCCACCCCCAGCAGCACCAGCCCGCCGCCCCAGACCACCGCCTCGGTCCACGTGTCCCGCAGCGGCGCCAGCGCGAAGATCAGCAGCAGGTGCGCCGCCAGCAGCTTGCCCAGCATGCGGTCCGTGCGGCGGTACCCCTGCTTCAGCAGCAGGTCGCGCTCGGCAGCGGCCTCCGCGTCCTCTCCCGGCGCTGCCGCCCCACCCGGGGGAGGCGCGACGATCTTCCCGACCGGCACGGAGGAGGGCACGGCGGACGACGGGCGCTCTGCGCGGGGCGTGTACATGGACATATCCGGGGGGGAGAACAGAAAGACGGGCCGCCCGGGTGGAGGGCGACCCCTGCGATGCGGAGCTGCGCCGGCCCGTCGGACGGCGAGCGGGGAATGTAACAGCGAAGGCACCGCGCCGGTAGGGCCGGAACGGCCGCACGTGCAGCAGCTTAGCGGCCCTCCTTCCCCGTGTCGCCGTGGCGGGAAAAGACTGCCTTGTCGCCGTCTCGGGAGAGCCGAGGGGGGCCTCCATCCCCGGTGGAGCCCCCTCTTCTCGCCGTCGCCCTGCAGCCGGCGTCAGCCCACGCCGCCCCCCGGCGCGCCGCCGCCGGGGATCCCCGGCTCCGTCATCTCGCGCACGTTCAGCACCTCGTCGAGCTGCTCGTCGGAGAGCAGGCCGCGGCGCTTCACCACCGTGCGGACGGACTCCGAGTTCTTCGCCGCTTCCTTGGCCACGGCGGCCGCCTCGTCGTAGCCCACGTAGGCGTTCAGCGCCGTGGCGATGGACGGGTTCTTCTCCAGCAGCTCGCGGCAGCGCTCGCGGTTGGCGCCGATGCCCTCCACCGCCTTCGAGCGGAAGGCGTCGCAGGCGTTGGAGAGGATCTCCACCGACTGCAGGAACGCGTTCGCCATCACCGGCATCATCACGTTCAGCTCGAAGTTGCCGTGCTGGCCGCCCACGGTGACGGTGACGTGGTTCCCCATCACCTGCGCGCACACCATCATCAGCGCCTAGCTCATCACCGGGTTCACCTTCCCCGGCATGATGGACGACCCCGGCTGCACCGCGGGCAGGGTGATCTCCGCCAGCCCGGACGTGGGCCCGCTGGCCAGCCAGCGCACGTCGTTGGCGATCTTGAGCAGCGAGACGGCCAGGGTGTTCAGGGCCCCCGACGCGCTGACGAAGGCGTCCTTCGCCCCCTGCGCCTCGAAGTGGTTCTCGGCCTCGCGGAACTCCAGCCCCGTGGCCGCGCCGATGTGGGCGATGGCCTTGGGCGGGAAGTCCGGGTGCGCGTTGGTGCCGGTGCCCACGGCGGTGCCGCCCAGGGCCAGCTCCGCCAGCTCCTCGGAGGCGTTGCGGAGGCGCCGGATCCCGTGGTCCACCTGGCTGGCCCACCCGGCGAACTCCTGGCCCAGGCGCACGGGGGTGGCGTCCATCAGGTGCGTGCGTCCGCTCTTCACCACGTCGTCGAACTCCGCGGCCTTGGCGAGAAGCGCATCGCGCAGCCGCTCCAGCGCGGGGATCAGGTCGTGGTGGATGGCCACGCGCGCGGAGACGTGCATGGCGGTGGGGATCACGTCGTTGGAGCTCTGCCCCATGTTGACGTGGTCGTTGGGGTGCACCTTGCCCCCCAGGTGCGCCGACGCGCGGGTGCCGATGACCTCGTTGGTGTTCATGTTCGTGGAGGTCCCGCTCCCCGTCTGGAACACGTCCAGCACGAACTGCCCGTCCAGCGTCCCCTCCACCACCTCGTCGGCGGCGCGCGCGATGGCGCCGGCCACCTGCGGGTCCAGCCACCCCATCTCCTCGTTGGCCCGCGCGCACGCCTTCTTGATGGTGCCCAGGGCGTGGATGAAGCGCCGCGGGAAGCGGATGCCGCTGATGGGGAAGTTGTCCACCGCGCGCTGCGTCTGCGCGCCGTACAGGGCGTCGGCAGGGACGCGCATCTCCCCCAGGGAGTCGCGCTCGGTGCGGAAGCCGCCGTGGGTATCCGTCATGGGTTCCTCGCGTGGGATCGGGGCCGTGGCCCGCCCGCCGTGGAGGGGCGGACGGGGGCGCGGGAGAAGATGCGAGGGCGGCGGCGGGAGCGCAAACGCCCACGGTGGAGCGAGGCGCGGCGGGAGGTTGAGACTGTGCGGAGGCCGCGTTGAGGGGCGGGCGCTACCTTGCGATCATCACCGGCCGCCGGCCGGCGCCCGGCGGGCGGACCCGCCGCACCCATCACGGAGACCCACCATGGCAGACACCCTGATGCTCGACTCCATCGCCCTGCGCGCGCTGGCGGAATACGCGCAGAGCGTCCGCGCCCCCGGCGGCGACCCGGTGTACTTCGTGGCCACCCCCTCCGCCGACGGCGGGTGCCGGATCGAGCACCAGAAGGAACGGTCCGAGGTCACGGGGCCGCAGGCGGTGGTGACACCCGCCAGCACGCCCACCGTGCGGCCCGGGCGGCCGAAGATGGAGTCGGTGGACGTCAAGGCGGCGGGGATGGCGCACCACGAGTCCATGATGAAGTACGACGCCCTGTTCTGGAGCGAGGCGGCGGTGGAGAAGTTCCTGTTCCCCTACTACGCCTCCAAGTACCAGTGGCTCGCCGCGCACGTCCTGGCCGTGCTCTCACGGCTCTTCTACGGCCACGTCCCCACCTCCGCGGCGACGACGGAGACGACGGAGGTGCCGACGGGGACGGCGGGGACGACCGGGGCGAGCGCGGCCTTCGCGGAGCTGGACGCGGAGGAGGTCCCGTTCGCGGTCGGACACATCCCGCGGTCGGACTACGGCATCGTGGACGAGGCCGGGACCGGACCGGAGACGGCCGCGGCCTCGTTCCTGGGGCGGGAGCTGGCGGTGCTGTTCAGGGCGCCCGACGGGACGGTGCGGCACCGGCTGCTGGCGGAGTTCCTGTAGCCGCGGCGGGCGGAACGATCTCGCGCAGCAGCGGGTCGCGCGCGGCGAAGGGGCGTAGGGCGGGGCGGCGGGCGAGCGTACCGGCCAGGAGCGCCCGCGCCGCCGCCCGCTCCCCCAGCAGGAGCCGCGCGTACGCCTCGTCGTAGCCCAGCGACGCCAGCAGGTCCTCGTCGTCCCCCGCCATGCGGCGCGCCCGGTCCAGCACGGACCGGGCGCTGTCCGCGCGTCCCGCCCGCGCCAGCACGGCCGCCGCCACGGCCCTGCGGTAGACGGGGGAGTACGCCCGCCCCTCGCGCGCGGCGCGCGCCGGCGGGTCCAGCCGGTCCAGCTCCGCCAGCAGGCGCATGGCCCGGTCCGCGTCCGGCGGCGCGTCCCGGTCTTCACGGAGCAGCGTCAGGGCGCACTCCACGAAGCGCCAGTCGGCCGAGAATCGCCTGCGCCCGTCGTCGCACGAGGCGCGCGCGGCGGGGAAGTCGCCCGTGAGCAGCGCGCCGAAGAACAGGCGGTTCAGGATGTCGTCCGCCTCGTCCAGGTACGCGTCCTCGGCCAGCGCCCGCCGCGCCGCCAGGTCCGACTCCACGAAGCGGCCGCCGTAGCGCAGGACCTGGCTCAGCTTGCCCCACGCCTGCGCCAGCCCCGGCTCCGCCGCCACGGCGGCGCGCAGGTCGCGCTCGGCCGCGTCCTGCGCGCCGGGGCGTCCCGCCGCCCCCGCCGCCAGCACGTGCTTGAAGCGGGCGGTGCCCCGCAGCTCCAGCGCCCGCGCGCTCCCCGGCTCCCGCGCCAGCACCCGCCCGGCGTACGCCAGCGCGGTGTCCAGCAGCGCGCGGCTCCACGCGGGCCGCACCGCGGCGCGGCGGATCGCCACCCACCCCCGCAGCAGGGTGGGATGGGTCCAGTCGCCGTCCTCCCCCTCCGCCACCGCCAGCAGCGAGTCGGCCCGCTGCAGCAGCCGGTCGGCCGAGGCCAGGTCGTGCGGGTCGCCGGTGCGCTCCAGCTCCGCCGCCTCGTCCATCGCCTGCTCGGCGCGCTGGGCCATGCGCCACGCCGGCTCGCTGCGCGTGCCGGCGCGCGTCTCCCGCAGCGCGATCTCGCGCCCCAGCGACTTCCGCAGCGAGCTGGACACCTCGTGCGCCAGCGCGTCCTCCAGCGCGAACACCTCCGTCAGCGGGTAGGTGAGCGTGCGGCTCTCCAGGTGCGCCTGCGTGTTGGCGTCGATGAGCTGCACCGTCACCCGCACGCTGTCGCCCGAGCGCTGCACGCTCCCCTCCACCACGCTCCCCACCTTCAGGTCCGCCACCAGCGAGTCGAAGCGCACCGCCTTCTCCCGGTACGGCTTCACCCCGTTGCGGGAGATGACCTCCAGCGCCTCCACCTGGCTCAGCTCGTGGATCAGCATCTCCGTGAGCCCGTTCGCCAGGTACCCCAGCTCGCCGCCGCGCGTGTGGTCGTCGAAGTACAGCACGGCGATGCGGCGCGGGTCGTGCCCCACCGGCGCGGCCGGCTCCTCCGTCCTCCCCGACAGCACGCCCGCCGCCACCCCCACCAGCACCCCCGCCAGCGCCGCCGCGCGGGTGACGGAGCGCCATCGGGCGCCCGGGCGCGCCGGCGGGACGACCACCATCGTCGTCGTGCCGTCCGCCGGTGTCGGGGGAGCACCGGGCACGGCCGAAGGAGTCTCGTCCGATGATGGGTCGTACGCGGAGACCTCCGCACCCCCGTCGGCCGTCGCGGAGGACGGCGCGGGCGGCGGGGCTCCGGGGGTGGGCGTGGGGAGGTCGAGCGGGACGGCGGCAGGGGGAGGAGGGGCGGTCCGGGCGGGCGGGAGCGGGGGCGGCGTGGGGACGGTGAACGGCTCGGACCGCAGGCGTTCGATCAGCGCCAGCAGGTCGGGGTCGGGGTCCACCCCCAGCTCCTCGCGGAGCAGCGCCACGTGCGCGTCCGCGAACCAGAGAGCCGCGGCGCGCTCGCCGGAGGCGTCCAGCGCCCGCATCAGGCGCATTCCCACGCGCGAGTTGTAGGGGTCCTGCACGGCCAGCCGGCGCCACCAGTCGGCGGCCTCCTGCGGCAGGCCGGCGGCCTCGCGATCGCTGGCGATGGCCTCCACCAGCCGGGTGTACGAGCGCGCGAGGCGGTCGCGCTCGGCCTCGGCCCAGCGCTCGAACTCCGGCGCGTCGGCCACGAAGAAGCCGTCCAGGAAGGGGCCCCGGTACAGGGGCGCCGCGCGCGCGGGGTCGCCCTCCTGCAGCTCCCGCTCGAACTCGGCCACGTCGCTGCGCACCACCTCCCCGTTCAGTCCCACCTCGTCGCCCGAGGACACGAAGGTGTCCTCCCCCAACTCCTTCCGCAGCACGTACAGCGACTCGGACAGGAGGTGGCGGGCCGCGTCCGTCGGGTGCTCGGGCCAGAGCAGCCCGATGATGCGCTCCCGCCCCACGGACCGCCCGCGCGCCACCGCCAGGATCGCGAGCAGCGCCAGCCGGCGCTTGTGCGCCGCCCTGCCGGTGACGGGCCCGTTCCGACCTTCCAGGACCGCCCCGCCCAGCAGGTTCAAGGCGAACATCGAGAGCAGGTTGAGAGGTTGAGGGATGGTCAGGGGAAAGTGGGTTGAGACCCCCGCCGTATGGTTACCGCACGCCGATGGACGGCGCAAGCCAGACGGCAACGAAACGCGCCCCAGGCGCCACCCGCGGCGCACGAAGAGAAGGACCGGACGCGCCCCGTGTGCAGCACCTCCGCGGATGCCAGGCGGCATCCGTCCACCCACACCCCCGGGAGGATTCCATGAAGAGAACGTCCACGCTCCTGCTCCCGCTGGCGCTCGTCGTCGCCACCGCCTGCTCCGAGGCGAGCGCCGCCAGCGCGTGCGACAACGCCGCCGCGCTGAAGGCGCAGGTCGCGGCCCTCAACCTCGAGTACAACGGACTGACGTCGAAGAAGGACGCCGGGAAGAAGCAGGCGCTGAAGCGGCAGATCGTCCAGGTGCAGACCGAGTTCGACCAGGCCAAGCAGGCCTGCGGCATCTGCTCCTAGCCCACGCCTGCGCCTCATGGACAGAGCCGAAGGGGGTCGGGGAAAGCCCGGCCCACTCGCCGGACGGACGCGATCTCGCGCCGTCCACCCACGCCCACACGGGAGACCCACCATGTCCATCGCCGACGAGACCACCAGCGCCCCGAGCACCGCCGTGGAGGACATCCAG
Organism: Longimicrobiaceae bacterium; assembly: GCA_030146875.1. Lineage (GTDB taxonomy): Bacteria > Gemmatimonadota > Gemmatimonadetes > Longimicrobiales > Longimicrobiaceae > JASLAX01. The sequence continues at coordinate 11,621 of JASLAX010000106.1, read as the reverse complement.
GCCGCCGCGCACGACGACACCGCCAGCACCGTGGTGGCGGAAGCCGCCCTCTCGCTGGACCTGGGCTACTACTACCGCCTCTCCACCCTGTTCCGCGGCGAGGGCCTGTCGCTGGACATCTTCAACGGGGGGGAGTTCAACAACCAGCCCCACCTCACGCAGACGGCCGACTTCTCGGGGCAGTACTGGCGCATCGTGGAGACCGACTACGCCGGGTTCTACCGCCTGAGCACCATGTTCCGCGGCGTGGACATGAGCCTGGACATCTTCAACGGCGGCCCGCTCAACAACATGCCGCACCTGACGCAGACCGCGAACTACAGCGGCCAGTTCTGGCAGATCACGCCCTCCGGCTACGGCGAGTACTACCGCCTGAGCACCATGTTCCGCGGCCCGGCGATCAACCTGGACGTCTACAACGGCGGCCCGTACAACAACATGACGCACCTGGTGCCGGCCGCGAACTACTCCGGCCAGTACTGGCTGTTCACCAGGACGGACAAGCAGGTCTGACCGCGCGACCGGCCGGCGGCACGCGTCCCCGCGAGGCCGCACGGCGGACGCCCCCGGCGATCGATTCGCCGGGGGCGTCGTCGTGCTCCGTGGGCGGATGGCTACCCGTCGTCCTCCCGCGCGTCCGCCAGCAGGTCCCCCTGCTCCGCGCCCAGCGCCTCCAGAGCCTCGGCGGCGGCCTCCGCTCCGGCGCCGTAGAGGAAGACGGGCACCCCCGCCCGCCGCAGCGCGTGCGCCACGTCGATGCGGTCCTCGAACGCGCACACCAGCTCGTACTCCCGCCGCAGCCGCTCCACCGCCTCCACCTTGAAGAAGCCGGCGGGGCGCGTCTCCCCCTCCGGCCGCATGAGCAGGCGGTCGTAGTCGTCCAGCCCGTTCGCCTTCAGCCAGCGCTCCGTCTTGGGACGCGTGCGCTCCGGCCGCCCCGTCAGGTAGATGATGCGCGTCCCGTGCGCCCGCAGCGCCTGGAGCAGCTCCATGGACGCGGCGATGGGCGGGTCCTTGTCGATGGCGTCGAAGTACGAGTGCCAGTCGCGCGCGCGCCCCGCCTCCACCTCCACGAAGTGCGCCCGCGCCCGGTCGTCCGAGAGCGTCCCGTCCAGGTCCCAGATCGCCGCCCTGGGTAGCCGGTGGTCGTCCATCGGCTACTTCTGCGGCGGACGCGAGGGGCGGATCTCCACGCGCGACGCCAGCGTGCGGGAGGGGAGCGAGAGCAGGTCCATCACCACCTGGGCGATGTCCTCCGGCTGGATCTTCCAGGCGTCCGCCTCGTTCGGAACGTGGTCGTTGAAGTACGTCGCGACGCTCCCCGGCATGACGTAGTTCACGCGGATACCCATCTGCCGCACGTCCAGCATCAGCGCCTCGGAGAAGCCGACGAGCCCGAACTTGGACGCGTTGTACGCCGCGCCCCCGGCGAACGGGTTCTTCCCCGCGAGCGAGGCGATGTTGATGATCCAGGCGTCGCCGCTCTTCCGCAGGTGGGGGATGGCCTCGTGGCAGCAGTAGTAGACGCCGTTCAGATTGGTCTCGATCACCGACTCCCAGTCGTCGGGCGTCAGCTCGCCCATGGGAGCGAAGCGGCCGACACCGGCGTTGTTGATCAGGATGTCCACGCCGCCCAGCTCCTCCGCGGTCCGCGCGATCATCGCCCGCACGTCGTCGTGCGAGCGCACGTCGCAGCGCACGCCCAGCACGCGCCCCCCGGTCTCCTCCGCCAGACGGCGCGCCGCCTCCGTCACCTCTTCCTCGTGCCGCGCGGAGATGGTCACCCCCGCGCCCGCCTTCGCCAGCGAGCGGGCGACCTCCAGCCCGATCCCCTTGCTCCCCCCCGTCACCACCGCCGCCTTCCCGCTCAGGTCGACCGTCATCCCGTCCCTCCCTCTCGTGTGGGTGTCGCACGCCGTTGCCCGCACCCGCCGTGCCGCGCCCGCCGCATCGGCTTGGAAGGCCGGCCGGGCGCATGCCCGCGGGGCTTGCTCCGCGACAAATGTACGATTACGTTGCTTTGTACATACGACACGGGAGGGAGGGGGCGATGGAGGGCACCGGAAAGGGCAAGCAGCCGCCGAAGAAGAGGCGCGGCGCGGGAGAGGTGCGCGAAGCGGCGGCCGCGGACGGCGTGGAGCCGCCCGCGCGCAAGAACTTCCGCCTGCGCCAGTCGCTGATCGACCGCGCCATGAAGGCGCTGGGCACGCGCAGCGAGACCGAGACCATCGAGCAGGCGCTGGAGCTAGTCGTCTTCCGGCAGGCGCTGGTCGACGGGGTGGCCGCCATGCGTGGTGCGGGGCTGGCGGACGTCTTCGGCGCGGAGTGAGCCGTGCCGAAGTACGTGCTCGACACCAACGTCTACGTTCGCGCCACCCGGGACGACGTGTGGTCCAAGGCGCTGGAGCGCTTCTACCGCTCGTTCACGCCCTTCGTCTGGCTGCACTCCGTGGTCGCGGCGGAGCTGCTGGCGGGCTCGGTCCGTCCGGAGCTGGAGAGGAAGACGAAGGACCACCTGATCCGGCCGTTCGAAGCGACCGGGCGCGTGGTGACGCCCTCGCACGCAACGTGGAAGTCGGCGGGGCGGGTGGTGGCGCGGCTGGTGGCGGAGAAGCGGCTCTCGCCCAACGGGATCGGGCGCTCGTTCCTGAACGACTGCCTGATCGCCGCCTCCGCCCGCGAGCAGGGGCTCACGGTGGTCACGGAGAACGCGCGCGACTTCGAGCTTATCGCCTCCGTGCTGCCGGTGGACGTCGTTGCCCCCTGGCCCGCGTGACGCGGGGCTAACGGTCGCGCTCGGGGCGGAACTCGTCGTCGGCCGAGGCGTGGTGCCAGGCGATCTCCTGCGGCGTGAGCGGGCGGACCCACAGGTCGAACGCGATCCAGGAGGTGCGCGAGAAGGGGAGGAATGCGAACGGCGCCGCGATCATGGCCAGGATGCCGCCGACCTGGAAGGCGAGCCAGGGCACGTCCGGCCAGAGCGCGATCGCCAGCCCCACGAACACGATGGCCAGGAGGCCTTCCGAGAGCGCGATGTTCAGCATCATCGGGCCCAGGAAGAAGTCCTGCTCCCCGCGGTCCAGCCGCATCCCGCACCGGGGGCAGCGCGCCCGCATCCGGAACCACGACTGCAGCACCGGGCCCCCGCCGCAGTGCGGGCAGCGGAGGAGCGAGGCGCGGCCCAGCATGCGGCCCAGGCCGGGTCGGTGAACGTCGGGAGCGGGGTTCGCCATGGTGCGGTCCTGTGCGGCGGGTCCGGCGCCGCGGGGTGCGGCGACGCCGGAAATCTCGCCCCGGCCGCCCCCGTCCGCAGTGGTGGAACGGCGGAGGCGTGTGGGGGAATCCCCGACACGGGTGCGAGCACCGCCGCGGTGCGGCGGATGCGGCTTGCTCCCGCCGCCGGGGCCGCCTAACTTCACCGCGACCGCCGACCACGAACCACGCGAGCCCCGCCGCCGGGGATGAACTTCGGGAGCCCGACATGCGCAAAGCGATGCTCATTGGAGCGCTGATGATCACCTTCCCGGCGATCGCTGCGCTGATCTACGGGATCTTCGTCGGGCACCGCTTCATCGTCATGGCGGCGTCGGTGAGCCTGGGGCTGAACGTCCTTCCCTTCCTGGCGGCGGCGCTGCTCATGGGCGGCAAGGGAGAGGACGCGGACCTGTCCCACTGAGGCTCACCGCGCCACGCGGACCTCGCCGGGATAGAGGAGAAGGAGGCGCCCGCCGCCGCCCCAGGCGGCGTCGAGGGGCGCCTCCTTCGTTCTTCCCACCTCCGAGCCCGTGAGCGCGTCCAGCAGCCGCAGCCCTCCGCCCTCCCCGCGCGACAGCACCGCCACCCGCCGCCCGTCGGGCGACGGCCGCAGCTCCACTCCTTCCGCCCCGCTCCCCCACCGCAGCGTCGTGGCCCACACCCGCTCGGCGCCCTCCGCCGTGGGCCGGTACGCCGCGACCGTGCGGCCTCCCTCCCCCCACGCCAGGTAGAGCGTGCCGTCCCGGCCGGCCGAGAGCGCCGTGGCCGGCTCGGCCAGCTCCACGGTGGAGAGCACGCGCCCCGTCTGCTGGTCGCGGACCAGGAGGCGCGACGGGGCGTCCCTCTCCGCCCCGGCGGCGAGCGCGTGGTAGACGCGGTCGCCCAGGGGGGAGACCGCCAGGGCGGTGGTCGCCGGCCCCGCCTCCGCCCACCCCCACGCGGGGCGGAGCGAGTCCGGGCCCAGCCCCAGCACGCCGCCCCTGGGCCGCGTGGCGTAGACCCACCGCCCCCGCGGGTCCGCCGCGAAGGCGCCCGGCGCGGCGCGCGCCGCCGCGACGGCTCCATCGACCGCCTCCGCCAGCGCCAGCCGCTCACCCACGCGCAGCAGCAGGCGGCGCCCCACGGAGCCCTCCACGCGCGGGACGCCCTCGCCCTCCACGGCCACGGGGGGGCCGGCGCGCTCGGCGGGGGAGAGCGGGAGGGGAAGGAGCCGCCCGGGAACGCCGAGCCACGACCGGCCGGACGCGTCCACCGCCAGCGTGGCGCCCGCGGGCGCAGGCGCCGCCAGCGGCACCCGGCGGGCGATCGGCAGGTCGGCCTCCTTCCGGCAGGCGGAGAGGGCGACGGCGGCGAGGAGCAGGGCGTGCGCGGCGCGGCGTGCGGACATGGGCTCCTGGAGCGTTCTTTCCCGGCGGCGGCCCGGCGCTTCCCGCGCGCGGCACCGACGCGATAGATTACCGCCCGCTTCCCGCGGCGGGCCCTTCCCCTCCGCGACCCAGCCGACCCGCGACCCGCGATCGATGAGCCCCGACGACTCCCTGGCCCTGATCCGCGACGCACTGACCGAGTCGGCGCGGGTGAAGGAGGCGCTCCGAGACGAGGCGCCCCGCATCCTGCGCGCCGCGGAGGCGCTGGCGGATGCGTTCCGGGCCGGGAACCGGCTCTACGCCTGCGGCAACGGCGGCTCGGCGTGCGACGCCATGCACCTGGTCGAGGAGATGGTGGCGCGCTACAAGCGCGACCGCCCGGGCCTTCCCGCCCACCACCTGCTCGACGCGGCCACGCTCACCTGCTGGAGCAACGACTACGACTTCCAGGGCGCGTTCCGCCGCCAGGTCGAGGCGCTCGCCCGCCGCGGCGACGTGCTGGTCGCCATCAGCACCAGCGGCGACTCGCCCAACGTGCTGGCGGCGGTGGAGGCCGCCCGCGAGCGCGGGGTGACGGTGCTGGGCCTCACCGGCCGCGGGGGAGGGAGGATGGCGCCGCTCTGCGACCACGCCATCGTGGTTCCCGCGCAGGCCACGGAGCGCATCCAGGAGGGGCACATCACCGTCATCCACCTGCTCTGCGAGCTGGTGGAGCGCATCCTCTTCTTCCCCGAAGGCGTCCCCGCCTGACGCGCGGCCGCCCCCTCACCCCGCCACCGCCCACGCGCATGCCCAGTTCACGCCTCGTCCTCGTCCTTCCCCTGCTCGCCCTGGCCGCCTGCCTGGACCGCGGCCCCGCTCCCGAGGAGGAGGCGCGGCGGCGCGACTCCACCCGCCAGGTCTGCGTGACCGAGACGCTGGCGCAGCAGGCGCGCGACAACGTGGAGACGCTGGAGCAGACGGTGGGTGGATCGCCCATCCCCGCCGCCCAGGCCGCGTACCAGTTCGCGCAGGTCTACAAGGTCTACGCCGACGCGCGCCTGCAGCAGGTCACCTTCCGCGACTCGCTGCTCTACGCGCGCACCGCCGCCGACTCGCAGCGCATGCAGGAGGTGATCGACCGCAACCAGGTCGCGCCCTCCCGCCCCGGTGGCGTGGGCGCCGCCGTGGAGGCCCGCTACGCCGAGACGTTCACCGCCGCGATGGCCAACCCCGATCACCCCTGCAACCGGCCGAGCGCGGGCGAGGCGAAGGAGTAGGCGGAGGTCTCAGCGGCGGCCCTCACCCGGCGGCGCTCCGGGAGGGCAAGACACGTTCCGATCCCCTTGCCGCCCCAACCCCGCGTCGGCAGAATCTCCGTCGTCCGCCCGCTCGTCCCGCATCCACCGGAGCGCCTCCATGCCCGTGCTGCACCTCCTCGGCACCGGGGCCGGCCTGGCCGACGCCGGCCGGACCACCACCATGCTCGCCTTCGCCTCCGGCGGCTCCACGCTGGTGGTGGACTGCGGGGGAGACGTGGTGCAGCGGCTGCTGGTCGCCGGTCTCGACCTGGACGGCGTCGACGCGCTGATCGTGACGCACGAGCACCCCGACCACGTGGCGGGCTTCCCGCTCTTCATGGTGAAGATCTGGCTGGCCGGACGCCGCCGTCCCATCGCGGTCCACGGCATCCGCCCCGCCATCGACCAGGCGCGGCGCGTCTGGGAGGCGTTCGAGACCGGCGGGTGGACGGGCGTGCCGGAGATCCAGTGGCGCGAGGTGGCGCTGGAGGAGGGCGCCGTGGTCCTGGACGACGGGCGTTGGAAGGTGACGGCCGCGCCCGGCGACCACAGCGTGCCCGTGATCGGCCTCCGCGTGCACGCGGCGGACGGCGGCGGCACCATCGCGTACTCCTGCGACACGGAGAGGTCCGACGCCATCACCCGGCTCGCGCGGGGCGCCGACCTCCTGGTCCACGAGGCCACCGGGGACTACGACGGCCACTGCACGGCCGAGGACGCCGCCCGCGCCGCGGCCGGGGCGGGCGCGAAGCGGCTGGTGCTCGTCCACCTCGCGCCCGGAGCGGACGACTACGACCTCACGGAGGCGAGGCGGATCTTCCCGGCGACGGAGCTCGGAACCGACGGCGGGAGGTACGAGCCATGACGCGCTCCCTCTCCGCCGCCGTCGCGCTGGCGCTCGCCCTCTCCGCCTGCGCGCCGCGCGTCCCCGCGGCGCGACCCACGGGGTGCGTGTCGCCGCCGGGAACGCTGGTCGACGTCCGCGCCGCCGATGCGTCCATCCGAGTGGACGTGCGCTACGCGACCGCGAACAACTTCACCGGCGCCCCGCTCCCTGGCTACGAGAGCCCGCGCGCCCTCCTGCGCCCCGAGGCGGCCGCGGCCCTCGCCCGCGTGCAGGCACGGTTGCGGCCGGAGGGGCTGGGGCTGAAGGTCTTCGACGCCTACCGCCCCGTCCGCGCCACGCTGGCGATGGTGGAGTGGGCGGAGCGCACCGGGCGCCGGTGGGTGCTGGACCAGGGCTACGTGGCGCGGCAGAGCGGGCACAACCTGGGCGGGACCGTCGACCTCACCCTGGTCCGCCTGGACGGCGGCGCCGAGCTGGAGATGGGGACGGCGTACGACACCTTCTCCGAGGCCGCGCACACCGCGAACGCCACCGGCGCCGTGGCGGAGAACCGGGCCAAGCTGGTGCGGGCGATGGCGGCGGAGGGGTTCGCGAACTACGACAAGGAGTGGTGGCACTTCCGCGTCCCCGGCGACTGGGCGCCGCTCGACGATCCGCTGGCCTGCTTCGCCGGGCGATGACGGCGCGCGACGCGCTTGCGCCGGGGGTGGCGCCGGCGCAGATTCCCCGCCCGGTGCCGGTGCTGGTGCTGTCCGACTTCACCTGCCCGTTCTCGTACGTCACCGAGGCGGCGCTCTGGCGGATGGAGGACGAGGGGCTGGTGGCGCTGGAGCACCGCGCGTTCGAGCTCTGGCCCGAGCCGTCCGAGCTGCCCACGGAGACGGGGGGAGCGTGGGAGGACGCCGTGCGCCCCATCGCGCGCGAGCTGGGGCTGGAGCTGAGGCCGCCGCTCCCGGCGCGCACCCGCAAGGCGCACGAGGCCGCGCGCCTGGCGCACGAGGGCGGCCGGGGGCGCGAGATGCGCGCCGCGCTCTACGCCGCCGCCTTCTCGGGGCTCGACCTGGCCCGCATCGACGTGCTGGTCGACCTGGGCGAGCGGGCGGGGATGGAGAGGATCCCGCTGCGGATGGCGCTGGACGTGGACGTGCGGACGCCTGACGTGGTGGCGGAGCAGGAGGAGGCGCGCAGGGCGGGGATCGACGCCACGCCGGCGCTGTTCGTGGGGAGCGGGGCGCAGGGCCGCCTGCTGCTGGGGGCCCGCCCCCCGGCCGAGCTGCGGGCCGAGATCCTGGAAGCAGCAGCGAGCGTGGGGCCGCCGGCCCCCGCGGAACCGTCGTGAGAGCCATGTCCGACTACGAGCGCAGCACCGCCCTTCCCATGCGGGAGGTCTTCGACCGGGCCGCCGCCATCTTCGCCGAGCGCGCCGAGCTGGAGCGCGTGGAGGAGTCGCGCCACTCGCTCACCTTCACCGGCGCGGAGGGGCGGGTGGAGCTGGAGGCGCACCGCCACGGCCCCTCCACCGTCGTCACGGTGCGCACCGACCGCCTGCGCACCTCCAAGGTGGACGGCGTGGTGCGGTACTTCATGAACCAGCTCCCCTACCAGCCGGGCGATCCGCCACGCACGTAGGCCTGGGCCGGACGGCGGCCGGCGGCGGACGGTGATGGCGAGCGGAAGGGGGCCGGTCCCGTGCGGGACCGGCCCCCTTCGCGCGTCCGCCGACGATCGTCAGTCCGCGGCGGCGCTCGTACGCTCCTGGCGCAGCTCGTCCCGGCGCGCCGTGGCCGGCTCGGTGACCTGGGGACGGGGGATGCGGCGCACCCGCTCGGCGGTGGCGAGCAGCGCGCAGAGGTCGTGCTCCTCCAGGGCCTCCCACCCGTCCGGCACGGGGGTCAGGCGGCGCTTCTCCCCGTCGCGCTCGAAGCAGAGCCAGCCCGCGACGGGACCTGACATGCTGATGCGCCCGTTCTCGGGCCCACGAGTGGACGTGAGGGGGATCACCTTCCACACCCTCCACCTGACTCCGCCCCCGTCCGTGAACTCGCGCAGCGCCATCGCCCTCTCCCCTGGTTCGGCAACTCGATCCGTCCAAGGGGCAGATGCAGGGTGCGTGCCGAAAGGACCCTGCACGAACCTTCGAAACGGATGCCCGGGAACGGCTTGCCCCGATCGCCTCAGCGTTTCTCCCAGCCGCCGTGCGCGATCGCCTCGCCGTCCGCCCCGAGTCCCGGAGCGGGGCGCCGCAGCCCCACCCCGGAGCGCGAGAAGCGCAGCGGCGAGGGCACCGTCTCCACCCGCCCGTAGGTCGCGCCCTCCATCTCCCACGCTCCTCCCCGTTCGGTGAGGACGGGGTCCGCCAGCGCCTCGCGCACCGTCTGCACCGCGCCGCAGGGGACGCCCGCGGCCTCCAGCGCGCGCAGCCACTCCGCCGCGGGACGCGAGCGGAAGCGCGGCTCCAGCTCCGCCAGCACGGCCGCGCGCTCCTCCACGCGTCCGGGGTTGGTCGCGAAGCGCGGGTCCCGCCCCAGCTCCGGCGCGCCCAGCGCGTCGCAGAGGCGCCGCCACTGGGCGTCGTTCCCCACCGCCACGGCGACGGGGCGGTCCGCGGTGTCGAACGGCTGGTAGGGGACGATGGTGGGGTGCGCGTTCCCCCAGCGCCGCGGCTCGCGTCCGGTGACGAGGGCCCCCTGCGCCACGTTGGCCAGCCCGGCCAGGGCCACGTCGAAGAGCGCCGTCTCCACCCGCTGCCCCCGCCCGCTCCGCTCGCGCTCGTGCAGGGCGGCCAGGACGGCGATGGCCGCCGCGTGGCCGGTGAGGACGTCCACCAGGGCGACGCCCACCTTCGCGGGCGCGCCATCGGGCTCGCCCGTGATCGCCATCCACCCCGCGCGCGCCTGCACGGCGAAGTCGTAGCCGGGGCGCCCCGCGTCGGGCCCATCGCTCCCGTACCCGGTGATGGAGCAGAGGACCAGCCCGGGGTTCTCCGCCGAGAGGGAGTCGTACCCGAGCCCCCACCCCTCCATCGTACCCGGCGCGAAGTTCTCCACCACCACGTCCGCGTCCACCGCCAGGCGGCGGACCAGGGCGCGGCCCTCCTCCGTCTTCAGGTCCGCGGCGGCGGAGCGCTTGTTCCGGTTCAGGGCCAGGTAGTAGGCGCTCTCCCGCCCCTCCGGGCCCTCGGCCCAGGGCGGGCCCCAGTGGCGGGTGTCGTCGCCGGTGCCGGGGCGCTCCACCTTCACCACGTCGGCGCCCAGGTCGCCCAGGATCATGGTGCACAGGGGGCCGGCCAGCACGCGGCTCAGGTCCAGGACCCGCACCCCGTGCAGGGGGCCGGGGGCGGGGGGCGTCGTGTCGGGCATCGCGGTCTCGCGGGTGAGGGGCGCGGGAAGATGCGGGGGCGCCGGGAGGGGCGTCAATCGCGCGCTCCGCGCCGGGCAGAGGATTTGCAGTCGCCGCCGGGCCGGCCGCGACCTATATTGTCCCGCCCCGCGAGACACGCCAGCTACCCGTACCGGTTTCCGTACATGGACTCGTTCGAAGAACTCGGGCTCCGCGAGCCCCTCCTGCGCGCCCTGGAGGACCTGGGCGTCGAGCGTCCCACCTCGCTGCAGGAGGCGGTGATCCCCGTCCTGCGGCGCGAGGGGAACATCGTCGCCCGCGCGGGGAGCGGCTCCGGCAAGACCCTGGCGTGGGCGCTGGGCGTGCTGGACCGCATGGAGCCCCGCGAAGGGGACGGGGAGGAGGGCGAGGAGGGCGCCGGCGAGACCCCCGCCGGCGGGACGCGGGTCCTCGTGCTCGTCCCGACGCCCGAGGCCGCCCACCGGACGGCGCTGACGCTGGTGCCGCTGGCGCAGGCGTCCGGGCTGGACGTGACCACCACCGGCTCCGGGTGGCGCAACAACCCCGACGGGGCCGGCGTGCTGGTCGCCACCCCCTCCGCCGCGGTGGCGGGGGTGCGCGCCTCCGGGGTGAAGCTGGAGTCGCTGGAGGCGGTGGTGGTGGACGGCGCCTCCGAGATCGAGGCGCTGGGCGAGTGGGAGGCGCTGGAGACCCTCTTCGACCACGTGCCCCGCGACGCGCAGCGCGTGGTGTTCACGGCCGCCGCGACGGACGTGGTATCGGACCTGGTCGACCGGCGGGTGAAGCGCGCCCTGCGCTACCCCTCTCAGGCGGCGGACCCGGCGTCGATGGCGCCCCGGGCGGCGCCCACCGGCGTGGTCGGCTACGTGCTGGTGCCCGAGACCCACAAGATCGACGTGGTGGCCCGCGTGCTGGGCTCCCGCGCCGCGGGCGAGGGCGCGCCGGTCCTGGCCTGCCGCACCGACGAGCGCGCGGCCGAGGTGGCCGAGGCGCTGGCGATGCGCGGCTTCCTGGTGGGCGAGCCCGACGACGACGAGACCGACGTGGCGGTGGTGGCCAGCGCGGTCACGCTGGACGAGCTGAAGGAGGAGACCGGCGGCGCGCCGTCGATGGTGATCTCGTACGACGTGCCGGGCGACGAGCGGGTGCTGACGGCGCGCCACGCGGGCGACGTTCCCGGCTTCGTGCTGGTGGAGCCGCGCGAGCTGCCGCACCTGCGCGACATCGCCGACCGCGCCAACCTGCGCGCGCAGGCCGCCGGCGTCTCGGGCGAGGAGCCCGCCGCCGCCACCGCGCTCCGCGGCTTCCGCGACGAGCTGCGCCGCGCCATCGCCGAGGAGGACCTGGGCGCGCAGATGCTCGTGCTGGAGCCCCTCTTCGACGACTTCACCCCCGCCGAGGTGGCCGCCGCGGCGGCGGCCCTGCTCCGGAAGAGGACGCCCGCGGCGGCCGCGCCCTCCGCGGGTGCGCAGGCGGCGGCGCCGGCCGCCTCCGCCCAGGCGGCGGGGGGAC
>JASLAX010000078.1 GCA_030146875.1 Longimicrobiaceae bacterium | reverse complement strand
TGGCCGCCCTGGAGGACGGCGACCTCGCCGTGGTGCTGGCGGACGACGTGCGGGGGGTGCTGGCCCGGATCCACCCGCACACCAACGGGTCGGGCGTCGCCTGAGGTGATGGCCCTCCCGGACCCGTTCGCCGAGATCCGCCTCCTCTCGCTCCGCACCATCCGCGGCGCCAACCTGTGGTCGCGCCGCCCGGTCACGCGCATCGACCTCCACCCCGGCGCCTACGACGAGATCTCCTCCGCCGAGGTCCCCGGCTTCACCGAGGCGCTGCTGGCGGCGCTCCCCGGGCTGTGGGAGCACCGCTGCTCCGTCGGCGAGCGCGGGGGCTTCGTCACGCGCCTGCGCCGCGGGACGTACGCCCCGCACATCGTGGAGCACGTGGGGCTGGAGCTGCAGTCAATGGCCGGGCACGACGTGGGCTACGGCCGCGCCCGCGGCGGCGACCGGCCGGGGGAGTACACGGTCGTCTTCGAGCACCTGCACGCGGAGGTGGGCCTGCGCGCGGCGGCCCTGGCGCTGGACATCGTGCGCGAGGCGTACGCCGGCACGCTCGACGGGATCGACCACGCGGTGGTGGAGCTGGAGGCGCTGGCCCGCTCGCCCGACGTGCCCCCGCTGCGCGCCGGGGTCCTGTGCGGGATCACTGGCGGGGGCGACCGGGCGGCGGTGCGAGACGAGATGCTGGCCCGCGGCATCGGCGACGCCGAGCTGATCGTGGACGTGGCGCCCTCGTACGTGCTGAACGCGGGGCTGCCCTACTCGCGCTCCGAGATCGCCGTGATCCTGGACGCCGCCCCCACCGACGTGCCCGAGCGCTACCAGGAGGAGGACCGCGCCCGGCAGCTGGTGGCGGTGCTGGCGGACGCGGTGCGCGGCCGCGGGATCGTGGTCTGCCCGGCGAAGGAATGGGAGGTGCAGGACATGGCGCGCGACGCGGGCGCCCGGGTGGCCATCTTCTCCACCGGCTCCCGGGTCACGACGCGCGACTCGCGGGTGGCGCACGCCATCGCCCGGGTGGTGGACGGGCGGGTGCGGTTCGAGTGCCCCGGGTGCGACGAGGACGGCGGGCCCGTGGACGAGGGCCGCGACCTGGTGCCCCAGGTGGCCGCGGCGATGGCGGTGCTGTCGCTGGGAGAGCTGAAGACGACCGGGACGGAGTGACGATGGCTGGCAGCAACGGACCCGAGCCCCGACCCAACCGCCGCCTGGGCGACCGCCAGGCCGGCGCGCTGGTGCTGATCGGCGGCGCCTGCGACCCCACCGGCGACGCCTTCGGCAGCTTCGTGGAGCTGTGCGGAGGGCGCCGCGGCGGCAAGATCGTGGGGATCACCACCGCCTCCAGCGAGCCGGTGGAGTCGGCCAAGCACTGGATGTCGTGCTTCGCCAGGGCGGGGGCCACGAACGTGGAGATCCCGATCGTGGACGTGCGCGACCGCGCGCAGGACCCCCGCGTGGCGAAGATGGTGCGCGAGGCGGACGGGGTGTTCCTGGGCGGCGGCGACCAGGTGCACCTGGTGGCCACGCTGAGCGGGTCGAAGGTGGGGACGGCCATCCGCGAGGCACACCTGGGCGGCGCGACCATCTGCGGCACCAGCGCCGGCGCGGCCGCGCTCACCGAGACCATCCTGGCCGGCGGCGAGCCCGACGAGTACGGGCAGATGCAGGAGCTCCACCTGGGTCCCGGCTTCGGTCTGCTGGGCTTCCACGCCCTGATCGACACGCACTTCACCCAGCGCCGCCGTCTCCAGCGCCTGTTCATGGTCATCGCCCAGAGCCCGGAGATGATGGGGCTGGGGATCGACGAGGACACCGGGATCGTGGTGGAGGGGCACCTGGGCCGCGTCGTCGGCAAGGGCTCCGTGACCTTCGTGGACGGCCGCGGCGTGCGGTTCGACAACGCGGACGAGTGCATGCACGGCAAGGCGCTCACGCTCTCGTACCTGCGCGTGGGCATCGTGGGCGCCGGCTACACCTTCGACCTTCGCGAGCGCGAGCTGCAGGTGATCGTGGAGTCCCGCGCCCACCCGACGGAGGTCGAGGTGCTGCGCGGCGAGGGAGTGGCGACCGGCGACTGAGGCCGGCTCCGCTCCGGCTCCACCGAGCGCACTGGGCCGATCGCCGGGGCTCTCGCGGATGGAGGCCCGAACCGGCCGAGCGCAGACGCGTCCGCGAACGCGGACCTCGTGCGGTCGTTGCAGCGACTTCGCGCCCCGGCGGCCCTCGGTCGGTCGAGCAGCCCACATCTCCACGGCCATGCGAGGCACCGGTCCCGGTCCGCCGTGCCCTCGTTCAGCTGCCGGCAACCGGCGGAACCCCCATCCCTAGCCCCGTACCGCCATGAAGAAGCTGACGCCCGTACTCTACGTCGAGCAGATCGAGCCGGTCCTTCCCTTCTGGGTCGACAGGCTGGGCTTCGAGAAGACCGCCGAGGTGCCGCACGGCGACGCGCTCGGCTTCGTGATCCTGCAGAAGGGCGGCGTGGAGATCATGTACCAGAGCCGCGAGAGCGTCGCCGGTGACATCCCCGCGCTGGCGGACTCGCCGATGGGCGGGACCTTCCTGTTCATCGAGGTGGAGGACCTGAATGCCGTGGAGACGGCGCTGGAGGGCGTGGAGCCGATCGTCCCTCGACGGAAGACGTTCTACGGGGCGGACGAGCTGATCCTGCGGGAGCCGGGCGGCAACGTCGTCACCTTCGCGCAGATGGGCGGGTGAGCGGCGGGTTCCACCTGGGCGAGGGGATCGCCGTCCTGCGGCGGACCCCCTCCGTCCTCCGCGCGCTCCTGGCCTGGCTACCGGAGGCGTGGACGACGGCGGACGACGGAGAGGGGACGTGGAGCGCGTTCGACGTCGTCGGCCACCTGATCGACGGTGAGGAGACGGACTGGATGGCGCGCGTCCGCATCGTCCTGGCCGGAGACGAGGCGCGCGCCTTCGAGCCGTTCGACCGCTTCCGCCACGTCGAGCGGAACCGGGGGCGGTCGCTGGAGCAGCTTCTGGACGAGTTCCAGCGCCTCCGCGAGGCGAACCTGAGCGAGCTCGACGGCCTGGACCTCGGCCCCGCGGACCTGGAGCGCCGCGGAACGCACCCCGCGTTCGGCAGCGTGACGCTCGGCCAGCTCCTCGCCACCTGGGTCGCGCACGACCTGACCCACACGGCGCAGATCGCCAGGACCATGGCGCGCCGCTACAAGCACCAGGTCGGCCCCTGGCGCGAGTACCTCCGCGCCTGCAAGACTAGCTGCGGAGAGCGCGACCCCGGCGGACACGCGCTCCGCGGCTACGAAAAGAGGACGCGGAGCCGCGGAGGAACGCGGAGACGCGGAAACAACCGGTCCCCAAGCAGTTCTCCGCGTCTCCGCGCTCTCCGCGTGAAAAGACGTCGCTGGCGTCGCGCGCCGAAACGTCGAACTCCCCACCCCTCGCGGCATCCCAAGCGCTGGTCGCGAGGACGGAGCGGCGGAGCGGCCGTCGGCAGGACAGCCCGCGAAGGCGGGCTTCGTGTAGTCGTTGCCGCGGTTTCAACCGCCCGTCCCCCGCCGCCGTCTTTCTCAGAGGGACGCCGACGACCCTCGCCGCCGCCGGACGAGGGCGACGACGGCCCAGAGCGCCCACGCCCAGACGATCCACGACAGCCGCTCCGGCCACGAGAGGGTCCGCAGCATCAGCCAACCGGCGAGCGGCACGGTGGCGACGAGCTTCAAAGGCGCCCCCGCCGTCACCAGGCGGCGGCGCTCGATGGTCGTGGACGCTCCCTTCCGCCGCCCCTCCAGCACCGCCCTCCGGATCCGCAGGTCCAGCTCGCGCGGCGTCCCCTCCCGCCACCCCGGCAGGCGGAAGACGCTCCACCCCACCGCAGTCCTCCCCCACCCGTGATTGTCCGTCGCCGCGACCAGCGCCAGGTCCAGCGAGTCGGCCAGGCGCATGATCTCGCCGCCGTAGACCTGCGTGTCCTTGAGCCCCTTGGGGGCCGCGTCCGAGATCTCCACCGCGTCCAGCGACATCGCGGGCGTCACGCGAGCCAGGTTGCCGGGGATGGTGAGCAGGACCACCGTCTCCGTTCCGTCCGCCGGGCGAAAGCCGCCGATGGAGTCCGGCGACACCCGCCGCTCGCGGAACCACGCCGAGTCCGCGATGGTGGCACCCAGCACGTTCAGGTGCAGCCGCTCGGAGATCACCTCGATCCCGCTGAACAGCGACGTCCCATCCCCCGCCCGCCGCGGGTTGCCCGCCACGCCCGCCGCCGCGCCCTCGAAGCGCCGGTGGTCGGTGATGTACGCCGCGTGGTATCCCCCGTCGCGCTGCCAGACGCGCACCCGCTCCGCCGTCACCCCGTCGCGGCCGTCGTGCGAATGCTCGGTGTGCGCGTGGAAGTCCACCGCCACCATCTCGGGGTCCGCCAGGGACAGCGCCGCCATCGGCCGGGGGGCGAGCGCCGTCGCCGCGTAGATCACGAACAGGATCCCCAGCGAGACCGCGAACGCCCCCACCTCCGCCGCGACCCTGCCGACGACGGTCCGGCGCCGCTTCCCACGCACCACGCGGAACACGACGTGCGCCAGCAGCGCCGTCGCGAAGAGCGCGAAGTGCTGGTGCAGCGTCAGCGTGGCCAGCGCGTCGAAGACGTCGGAGAACGGCGCCGTCGCCACGTACGAAGCGGGGAGGCGCAGCCCGGCCCAAGGCACCTCCGCGCCGGTGACCACGTCGTGGAGGGGGCGGACGCGGAAGAGGGCGGAGGCCAGGACCAGCAGCGTGACCGCGGCGGGCGCCCAGGGACGGGCGCGGCGCTCAGAGGCGGACGACACCGTCGCTCCCCAGGCGCTCCAGCACCTCGGCTCGTGCGGCGCGGAAGGCCGCGTCGTCCATCGCGGGGCGGAGGGCGCCGGTCGGAAGGGCGTCGTCAAGCTCTACCCAGGAGACGCACCCCTCGTAGTCCAGCGTGTTCGGGATCACCACGGGCATGGGTAGGACGTGCGTGCGGACGACGATCGCGTGCAGCCACGGCTTGCCGCGATAGGCGAAGCGCGAGCGGATCGTCTCGTCGGAGAACGGCTGCAGCTCGCCCAGGCGCAGGAGCGCGTCCAGGCTCTCGACCCGGAGCGCGTCCTCCACCCGGGCCCAGGCGCGGATCGCCACCTCGTCGCGCGTGGCGGGCGGCGGGGCGAGGAGCGCGCGGTAGCCCTCCGTCAGCTCGTGCGGGTTCTGGTGCCAGTGCGTGGGCAGGAGCCAGAAGCCGCGGTGCTCCACCTGGAAGTCGCCGCGGCGCTCGTGGATCCCGCCCTTCCGCACCAGCACGGTCGTACGGCCCTCCACCAGCGCCCTCTCCACCGCGGCCCACTCCTTCAGGGCGGCGCGGCTCCCGTCAGCCATCCGCGCCCTTCCTCTCGAACGGGAGCGCCGTCACCAGCGCCGCCGGCCCGTCGGTCGCGCCCACGCGCACGGTCGCCCCCGGCTCCAGCTCCCGGCGCACGAAGGCCAGCGCGATCGTCTCGGCCAGCAGGGGAGACGCCGCCGCCGTGCCCGTGATCCCCACCGTCCTGCCCGTCTCCGGGTGGTGCAGCGGCGTGCCGCAGGGCGGGGCGGGCGAGTCGCCCAGGCGCAGGCCGCGCAGGTGGCGGTTCACGTGGCCGCGGTGGGCGATGCGGATGATGACCTCCTGCCCGGTGTAGCACCCCTTGGTGAAGGAGATGGCGCGGGGGATCAGCCCGGTGGCCTCGAACGCCTCCGTGGGGATCACCTCCTCCGTCAGCTCCGCGCCGTAGCGCGGGCGCCCCGCCTCCACCCGCAGCGTCTCCAGCGCCGCGTGGCCCACCGGAACCGCGCCCGCGCCCGTGAGCGCCGTCCAGAGGCGGGGGAGCAGGTCCATCGGCGCCAGCAGGTCGAAGCCCTCCTCGCCGCCCACGTCGCGGGTGCCCAGGACCACCACGGGCTCCCCCTCCGCCTCCACCTCGCGGAACGCGTCCTCCTCCAGCGCGGGGATCTCCGCTCCCAGCGCGCGCTCCACCGCGTCCCGCGCGCCGGGGCCGTACACGCCCACGCAGCCGACCTCGTCCGACGCGTCTCCCCACTTCGCGAACATCGGGGGGACGAACTTCCGCAGGTGGTCCGTCGTCCCCGCCAGCGCTTCGCGGGGAACGTCCAGCAGGACCTCGGTCCCGCCGGGCCGCTGGAGGCGGAGGGCGCGCAGCTCGGCCACGGTACGGCCCTTGGGGGTCAGCATCGCGGCGTACACGGCGCGTCCCTCGGGGGCGCCGGCCAGGTCGTTGGTCACCAGCCCCTGCACCATCCGCACGGGGTCCTTTCCCCACAGGCGCACGCGCGCGCGGTCCTCGCGCACGGCCACGCCGGCCCCCCGGCGCACGGCGCGGTACTCCGCCGCCACGTCCCCGTAGCGGCGGACCACCTCGCGCCCGGCCACCTCCTGGAACACGGCGCCGCGCTCCTCCAGCAGCGCCCGCAGCTCCTCCCTCACGCGCTCAGCCGCCGCGGGCCTCCCGGCAGCGGGCCACCAGCCGCTCCGGGGACTCGGTCAGCTCCGTCACCAGCCGCCGCACCTCGGCGGTGGAGGCGGCGTTGGGCAGGTCCACCTTGATCTCGTCGCCGGCCTCGCGCGGCAGGTAGACCAGCGTCACCTTCCAGCCCTCCACGCCCGTCGCCTTTCGCGCCACCAGGTCCACGCTGTACGTCGCGCCGTCGCAGTCCAGGCGGTCGGAGAGACGGTGCTCCTTCCAGGAAGAGCTCCGCGAGAGTGCCATCGATCCGTTCCTCGTCGCCGGGGGTCCGCGGGGGCCGGGGGCGGGTTGTCACCGGCCGCCCGCTCCCGCATCTTAGGGATGGGGCGCGCGCCGTGCGGCGCGCGCCCCTGCCGCCCCCAACATAACCCGGGGCCGCGGTGCCGGGAAGTCGCCTTTTTCTCCCCTGGACCGGAGCCGCCATGCCGTCCGCCGCGCCTCTCTGGCTGCAGCGAATCCCCTCCGACGTGCGCCGCCGCCTGGAGCTGGCCGAGGCCGCCGCGCGGGAGGGCGTCGCCGAGACCCACGCGGGCCAGGCCATCGACCTGGTCGCCATCCTGGCCCCGCGCATGCCGTTCGACGAGGCGGTGGAGCGCTACATCGAGGTCATGGGCCTGCAGGGCGACGAGGCCGAGATCGTCCACACCCGGGCGCTGGCGCTGCTCAGCGAGCCCGACCTGGGCGACGACCTGGCGCGCGAGCGTCCCCGCGGCTGGGGGTTCAACTGGCGCTACGCCACCCCGCTGGGCGCGCTGCGGTACATCCGCCGCAAGATGCGCCGCAGCGCCGAGGAGGACCTGTGGATGGAGCTGGCCGCCGCCCGGGCCGAGGAGGCGCTGGTGCAGACGCACCTGGACCACGCGCTGGTCTTCGTGGACCTGCTCGAGGAGCACACCGCGCCCCCGGGGGCGGTGAACCACTACCTGGACCGCATGGAGGTCCCCGCCGCCCGCGCGCGCACCGCCTACCAGCGCGTCCTGGCCACCCTGGCCGACACCCTCCTCCCCCGCCTGCTCGAGGAGGACCGCCGGGGGCCGGAGCCGCCGGCGCCGTAGCACGGGGCTTGCACGCACGTGCGGGGAACCACGGGGCGCCGGCGCCCCGTCTTCGCATCCACGAACGAACCCGGCCAGACCCCAGATGTCGCGTCCCACGCCTCGTGCCGCCGCCCTCGCGGCCGCCGTCCTGCTCCTCGCCGCCTGCGGCAAGGGCGACGGTGCCGCCGCCGACTCCGAGGGGAAGGCCCCGCAGCAGGCCGCCGCCCCCGCCGACTCCGCGGGCGCCGCCGGGGCGCAGGGCGCCCAGCAGGCGCCCCCGCAGGGCCCCACCGGTCCCACCACGCAGCTCCCCCCTAACGAGATGGGGCAGTTCCTGGTGCTGGAGTACCACCGCCTGGGGAACAACGAGGGGGAGTGGGTGCGCAGCCTGGCCAACTTCCGGAAGGACCTGGAGCTCCTGTACTCCAAGGGCTACCGCCCGGTCACCATGCGCGACATGCTCGACGGGAACGCCAACATCCCCGCGGGCACCACGCCGGTCGTCATCACCTTCGACGACTCCACGCTCGGCCAGTTCTACCTGACTGCGAGCGGCGACATCGACCCCAACACCATGGTGGGGTCGTGGAAGGCGTTCAAGGAGCGGAACCCCGCGTGGAGCGGCGGCGGCGTGTGGTGCGTGCTCCCGGCGGCCGGGCACCCGTCCAACTTCTTCGGCGAGAAGCCCGACAAGCAGATCCCGCGCGAGCAGCGAGAGGCCAACATCCGCAAGAAGGTGAACTGGCTGGTGGACAACGGCCACGAGATCTGCAACCACACGCTCTTCCACGCGCGCCTCGACCGCGCGCGCGACGACGCGCAGGTGCAGGAGTGGCTGGGCGTGGGCGAGGACTCCATCAAGGCCTACCTCCCCGCCGACTACGACATCGTGACGCACGCGCTGCCGCTGGGCATGTGGCCCAAGAACAAGTCGCTGGCCTGGCGCGGCACGTACCGCAACGGCAAGACGTACGAGTACCGCGCCGTGCTCGAGGTGGCCGGCGAGCGCAACCCGTCGCCCTTCGACCGCCGCTTCGACCACCACTCCATCAACCGCTTCATCGTGGCGCCCAACGCCCTGGAGCGGCAGATCGAGCGCTGGGAGGCCGCCGGCTCGCCCCGCTACGTCTCCGACGGCGACCCGAACACCGTCACCTTCCCGGCCGCCATGGAGCAGCACCTGGACCGTTCGCGCCTGGGCAACCGGACCGCCAAGCCGGTGCAGTAGCACTTTCCCGGGCCAGCGGCGGGACCGCTCCGGAGCCCCGCGACGATACGGCCGTCGCGGGTCTCCTCCGCGGGGCCGGCGAGCCTCCTCCTCCGGGCCGCGAACCGCCCCGGCCCTCCGTCCGGGGTCTCCCCGGCCACGGACCGAGCCTCGCAAACCGCGCGAGTCTCGGTCCGTACCCGTTTGGGGGGTGAACCCCGCGGGTTCACCACCAGCCCCGGCGGTAAGCTGCCTGCCTCACCTCAACAAGCGGGGCAGGCG
>JASLAX010000066.1 GCA_030146875.1 Longimicrobiaceae bacterium | reverse complement strand
TCGGCGCGCGCGCGCGAGGTGTCCGCGGGCACCGTCGCCTGGGCGCCCAGCGGGGCCGCCGCGGCGAGGGCGAGAAGGAGGAGCAGCAGTCCGGTACGGGGCATCCGCGAGCGTCGGTGCGGGAGCGGGGCGTCCGCCGGGGACGCGGCGGAGACGCGCCGGTGGAGCCGGGCACCCTCTCCGCCCGAAAAAGCTAGCGCGCCCCGCCCGCCCGCGCAAAAGGCCGGCCGCCGCCGGTCCGGATGCTGCGGAGTGGGACCGAAGCCGGCGGCGCGGGGGTACCCCCCGTCGCCCGTCGACCCGAGCGGAACCCAGCCACCACGAACGATGCCCACGAACCCGACGCTCCGGCGCGCGCTCGCCGCGCTCCTCCTCTCCCTGGCGGCGGCCTGCGCCACGGCCCCGCGGCCGGCCATCGCGCCCGCGCCGGTCGCCGGGACGCTGGTCCTGCTGGGGACCACGGACACCCACGGCTGGCTCCTGCCGTTCGACTACTACACGGGCAAGGAGACGCCGCACGGGCTGGCGCGCCTGGTGCCGCTGGTGGACAGCATCCGCGCCGCGCACCCGGACCGCACGGTGCTGGTGGAGTCCGGCGACCTGCTGCAGGGGAACCCGCTGGACTTCGTCCACTCCCGGCTGGAGGTGGGCGAGACCCACCCCGTCGCCACCGCGATGAACTTCCTGCGCTACGACGCCGCGGCCATCGGGAACCACGAGTTCAACTACGGGATCCCGCACCTGGACCGCGTGGTCGCGCAGTCGCGGTTCCCCTGGCTCTCCGCCAACACCTTTCGCGCGCGGACGGACGAGCACGCCTACCGCCCCTACGTGCTGCTGGAGCGCCAGGTGGGCGGCCGCACGATCCGCGTCGGCATCACCTCCGTGACGCCGCCGGGGGTGGCGATCTGGGACCGGGACAACGTGCAGGGCCGGCTGGACTTCCGCGACATCGTGCGCAGCGTGCGCCCGGTGGTGGCGGAGATGCGCTCGCGCGGCGCGGACGTGGTGATGGTCGCCGCGCACAGCGGGCTGGAGGGCTCCTCGTACGACACCGCCGCCACCGGCGTGCCGGTGGAGAACGCCGCCGCGGCCATGGCGAAGGAGGTGCCGGGGATCGACGTGATCTTCATGGGCCACACCCACCGCGAGCTGGCGGACACCACCATCGCGGGCACGCTCCTGATGCAGGCCAAGAACTGGGGCAGCTCGCTGGGCGTGGCGGAGCTTCGCGTGGAGCACGACGGCACCCGCTGGCGCGTGGCCGAGAAGCGGGGGAAGATCATCCGTCCCTCTCCCACCGCAACCTCCGCCGCCTTCGTGGCGGCGGTCGGGGACGCGCACCAGCGCACGCTGGCCTACGTCAACCGCCGCATCGGCACCTCCAGCGCCGTCTGGACGTCCGAGCGGGCGCGGGTGGAGGACACCCCCATCACCGACCTGATCAACGAGATCCAGCGCAAGGTCACGGGCGCGGACCTGTCGGGGACGGCGGCGTTCTCGCTCACCTCGCGCATCCCCGAGGGGCCGGTCACGGTGGCGGACGTCGCGGGGCTCTACGTCTACGACAACACCCTCAAGGCGCTGCGCATCACCGGGGCGCAGCTCCGGGCGTACCTGGAGAAGAGCGCCGAGTACTACCTGCCCTGCCCCGGCGGCACCTGCGAGCGCATCGTGAACCCGGCGTTCCCCGGCTACAACTTCGACGTGGTCTCCGGGGTGGACTACACGCTGGACCTCACCCGCCCCGTGGGGCAGCGCGTGGTGCGGCTGGAGCGCAACGGGCGGCCGGTGGCGCCCGCGGACACCTTCACCATCGCGCTCAACAACTACCGGGCGAGCGGGAGCGGCGGCTTCTCCATGTTCATCGGCGCGGCGGTCGTGTACGACAAGGGCGAGTCCATCCGCGACCTGCTGATCGCCGAGATCGGGCAGCGCGGCTCCCTGGCCCCCGCCGACGTCTTCCGGCGCAACTGGCAGATCGTCCCGGCGGCGCTGGTGGAGAAGGCCGCCGCCGAGCAGCGGGTGCGCACCGACCGGTAGCCTCCGTCGGACGGCCGGCGAGAGAGCCCCCGCGGAAACGATCCCGCGGGGGCTCCGTCGTCCCACGTGGTCGCTGTCCCACCGCTGCCCCGTTCTTGCGTGCGAGGGCCGGCGGCTCGCCGTCCACCGCTCACCGGCCCACGAGGAACCGTGCTCCCGATCCGCGACGAGAACCCCACGGAGATCACGCCGTTCGTCACCATCGTCTTCCTGGTGGCGAACGTGGCCGCGTGGTTCCTGCTGCAGGGGGCGGGCACGGCGCAGGCGCTGGAGGCCTCGGTGGTGGTCTTCGGCACCTACCCGTGCGAGATCACCGGCGCGTGTCCCGTGGAGGGGCTGCGGTGGGGGAGCCTGCTCTCGTCCATGTTCATGCACGGGAGCTGGAGCCACCTGATCGGCAACCTGCTCTTCCTGTGGGTCTTCGGGAACAACGTCGAGGACTCCATGGGGCACATCCGCTTCCTGGTCTTCTACCTGGTCTGCGGGGTGGCCGCGGGGCTGGCGCACGTCCTGCTCTCCGCCGGCAGCTCCATCCCCGCCGTGGGCGCGAGCGGCGCCATCAGCGGCGTGATGGGCGGGTACATCCTCCTCTACCCGCGCGTGCGGGTGCAGACCTGGGTGCCGCCGCTCTTCTTCCTGAACCTTCCCGCGTGGGTGCTGCTGGGCTACTGGTTCGCCATCCAGCTCTTCATGGGGGTGTCCACGCTGGGGCCGCGCCCCGAGGAGGGCGCCGGCGGCGTGGCCGTGTGGGCGCACGTGGGCGGGTTCGTGGCGGGGCTGGTGCTGATCAAGGTGTTCGAGAAGCGCCGCCTGGTGGAGGCCAAGCGCCGGGGGATCCGCCTTCCGCCCGAGGAGGTGGCGCGGCTGGAGTGGTGAGCGTAGCTTGTGGGTGGGGGCCGCGGGGTCCCGTAAACCCCGCTCGTCCCGCCCCTCGTCCGCACACGAGACGTGCCGCTGCCCCCGCAGCGGCATTTTCGTAGGCGGAAGCGGCCGCGGGACGGTCGCGCACACACCCGCAAGGATGGTCCCGATGGTCCAGGTCACCCGAGAGCTGCTGCACCGCCTGCCCAAGGCCGAGCTCCACGTCCATCTCGACGGCTCGCTGCGCCCCGAGACGATGCTGGAGCTGGCGGAGATGTACGGACAGAAGATGCCCGAGAGCGACCCCGAGGCGCTCCGCGACTACATGCACGTGAAGGACGCCCGCAACCTGGTGGAGTACCTGGAGCGGTTCGAGATCACCCTGTCCGTGATGCAGACGGCGGAGTCGCTGGAGCGGATCGCCTACGAGCTGGCCGAGGACCTGGCGGGCGAGAACGTGCGCTACGCCGAGATCCGCTACTCGCCCATCCTGAACTCCCGCGGCGGGCTGCCGCTCACCGAGACGGTGGAGGCGCCGCTGCGGGGCCTGAAGCGCGCCGAGGAGGACTTCGGCATCCGCACCGGCGTCATCATCTGCGGCATCCGCAACATGGAGCCGGGCACCTCGCGCGACCTGGCCGACCTGACGGTCGCCTTCAAGGACCGCGGCGTCGTCGCCTTCGACCTGGCGGGCGCGGAGTACAACTACCCGGCCAAGAAGCACAAGGACGCGTTCTACACCGTCATCAACAAGAACATGGCGGCCACCATCCACGCCGGCGAGGCGTACGGCCCCGAGTCCATCCACCAGGCGCTGCACTACTGCCGCGCCAACCGGATCGGCCACGGCACGCGGCTGTTCGAGGATCCCGACCTGATGCGGTTCGTGAACGACTTCCGCATCCCCATCGAGATCTGCCTGACCTCCAACGTGCAGACGCGTGCCGTCGCCTCGTTCGAGGAGCACCCGGTGCGCCAGTACTACGACCAGGGCATCATCGTCTCGCTCAACACCGACAACCGGCTGATGAGCGCCACGACCGTCACCGAGGAGTACTGGCGGGCGCACGAGCACCTGGGCTTCACCTGGGACGAGCTGACCGACATCGCCCTGATGGGCTTCGACAGCGCGTTCCTGCACCGCCCCGAGAAGCTCGCGCTGCTCGACGAGGTCCGCGCCGAGATCGCCACCCTCTCCGACGAGCGCGTGGCGGCCTGACGCGTCTCGGCTCCCGGGCGGCGACGGCCGGCGTCCCTCACGGGGGCGCCGGCCGTTTCGTTTCCGCGGGATCCGGTCGGCCGTCCGGCGACGTGTCTTCACGCGGAGACGCGGAGGGCGCGGAGACGCGGAGAACGCCAACGGCGGCCTCGTCGCCGCCTCCCGCGCGGGGCCGGCTCTCGTGGAAGAGGAGCGGAGGCTTCCGGCAGAGGGCGATGGGGGATGGGATGCCGCGGGCGCGCCTCCGCGTCTCTCCCGTCTTCTCTCCGCGTCCCCGCGTGGAACAAAGCAGTTGGGACCCGTGCGGGTGCAGGACGCGGCGGTGAGGCTACGCGGAGACGGCGGCTTCCTCGCGGCGGGCGTTCTCGGCCAGGCGCTCGCGGACGCGGGCGGCGACCACCTCGATGCCGGCGACGTTCTGGCCGCCGCGAGGGAGGATGACGTCGGCCCAGCGCTTGGAGGGCTCCACGAACTCGAAGTGCATGGGGCGCACCGTGCGCAGGTACTGCTCGATCACAGAGTCCAGCGTGCGGCCGCGCAGCTCCAGGTCCCGGCGCAGGCGGCGGATGAAGCGCACGTCGGCGTCGGTGTCCACGAAGATCTTCAGGTCGAACAGTTCGCGCAGGGCCGGGTTGGCGAAGAGGAGGATCCCGTCCACGAGCACCACGTCGCGCGGCTCCACGCGGACCGTCTCGGGCGCGCGGGTGTGCGCCGCGAAGTCGTAGACCGGCTTCTCGATGGCCCGCCCCGCCAGGAGCTCCTGCAGGTGCTGGACGAGCAGGTCGTCGTCCAGCGAGTCGGGGTGGTCGAAGTTGATCTGCCGCCGCTCCTCCAGCGTCAGGTGGCCCAGCTCCCTGTAGTACGAGTCGTGGTCCAGGAACGCCGCCGAGTCCAGGTGCAGCGACTCGTAGATGCGGCGCGCGACCGTCGTCTTGCCCGAGCCGGTGCCGCCGGCGATGCCGATCAGGAAGGGCTTCATCTGGAGAGATTGGAGGGGCTCTGGCCGCAAGGAGCGCCCGTTCGCGCGGGCCGCCGGCAAGATGCCCGCACCCGCGGCCCGACGCAAGGCGGCCGAGACCGCACGCGCAGGGGGCGCCCCCGCGGATGCGGAGCGCCCCCTACCTGCGGAAGCGGGGCGGCTCTCGCCGCCCCGCCGCCGTTCCCTACCCTGCCGTCGTCCGGCTCAGAAGGCGTAGCGCAGCCCGAGCTGGACCTGGTAGCGCGACGACAGGTTGAAGGTGTTGTACGGACGCCGCGCGCGCAGCGTGCCGTTCGCGTCCTTGCGGGCGAAGCCCACCAGGTCGTAAGCGAACTCCATGGCCGCGTTCCGGTCGTTGTTGACCCGCCCGTCCAGGTCCAGGATGGTGACGGTGTTGTTCGGAGCGGCCTGCTGCAGGCCCCAGTCGGAGTTGAGCAGGTTCGAGAAGTTGAAGATGTTGAGCTCCAGCTTCAGGTTCCCCGGCCCGCCGCGGATCCCCTGCACCACGCGCAGGTCCACGGAGTTGCTCCACGGGCTCCGGCAGGAGTTGCGCTCCATGATCTTCCCGCGCGAATCGCGCAGGCAGGGCTCCAGCTCGATGAGCTCCTCCAGCAGACGGGCGTCGTCGGCGTCCATCGCGAGCTCGTTGACGTTGTTCGGAACGTAGAACAGGTCGTTGTTGCGCCCGAAGATGCCGGCGTTCTGGAAGCCGTCGCCGTTGATGTCGCCGTCGTACGTGTACGAGTACGTGCTCCCCGACTGGCCCACGTACAGCACCGACACGTCGGTGCCGCCGAAGCGCGGGAGCAGGCGGGCCGTGCCCTGCACCAGCACCTTGTGCGGACGGTCGAAGGCGGAGGGCGCCAGCACGCGCTCGTCCAGGGCGCGCCCGATGGGGGCGAAGCCGATGTTCGACGTCGCCTGGCTCGAGGTCAGGCTCTGCACGTCGTACGAGCGGGCGTACGTGTACGCGGTGCGCAGCGAGAGCTGGTCGTTCCGGAAGGAGCGGGCCAGCTCGGCGCTCAGGGCGTAGGAGTACCCCTCGGAGGTGTTGCGCATCCGCACCACGTTCCGGAAGTTGTTCGCCACGCGCACCGGGTTGAAGGCGAAGTCCCGGCTCGCCTGCGGCGTTCCGTAGATGATCCGGTCGCCGATCCCCTGCATCGAGCTCGCCGGCACCTCCTGGGCGCCGACCAGGTTGAGCTCCTCCACCAGGATCTGGTTGCGCGCCTTGGTGTAGACGCCCTCCAGGGTGCCCGTGAAGCCGAACGGGAGCTCCTGGTCGATCCCGAGCGAGGCCTTCAGGTCCTGGGGGAACTTGAAGTCCGAGTCGAAGAGGTTCACCGTCGCGCCGCCCGAGTCCTGCGCGCCGCTGCCGTTGCGGCACGTGGTGGGCGGGTTCAGCGGGTTGAACGTCGGCGTGTTCGCCGTGCCCGAGCAGGTCAGGGTCAGCGACTCGCGGCCGGTGTTGCCGAACGCGTTCGAGAGCCACACGTACGGGATGCGGCCGGTGAAGATGCCCACTCCGCCGCGGACCTGGGTGACGTTGTCACCCGAGGACTGCCAGTTGAAGCCCACGCGCGGGGAGAAGAGCAGGTTCCCCGACGGGACATCCCCCGTGGTGAGCGGCGAGCCGTTCTCGGAGAAACGCGAGCGGAAGGCCGCGTTCTCGCGGGGCGTGTCCAGGACGTAGGGCACGTCCACCCGCGCGCCCGCCGTGAACGTCAGGTTGTCGCCCACCGTGAACTCGTCCTGCACGTATCCGCCCGCCTGGAACACCTCGAAGCGCGCGGACGGGTCGGTGTCGGCGCTGTACGGAACGGCGAGGGTGTAGCTGTTCGCCAGCCCCGACTGGAAGTCCGCGGGGCTGCCGAAGCGCCACACGCCCAGCGAGTTCGGGAAGAAGAGGTTGCGGAAGTGCAGGTACTGCGCGGTCGCGCCCAGCGTCACCCGGTGGTTTCCGAGGGTGCGGGAGTAGTTGTCCGTGAACTCGACGATGTCCTGGTCCAGCTCGTTGGCCTGAGAGAAGGCCTCGGCGCCGAAACGGACCGCGCCGCTCACGGACTGTCCGCCGATCGAGTCGCGGGTCGTGACCTCGATCTGCGCGAAGCGCGAGTTCGGCGTACGGCGGTCCCGGATGAACTGCACGTTCAGCAGCAGCTCGTTGGACGCGTCGGCGCCGAGCTGCGAGAAGAGCTGCAGAACGCTGGAGTGGGTGGTGTTGCGGAACTGGTAGGCGTTCGACGACAGGTCGAAGCGCGACCCGCCGCGGCTCGGGTTGGTGTCGTCCGAGTTCTTGGTGAAGTTGTGGCGCAGGACCAGCCGATTGGCGTCGTTCAGGCGGAAGTCCATGCGCCCGAACAGGTTCGTCAGCGGGTTCTTGCGCGTGTAGATCTCCGCGTTCCCGGGCTCCAGCCCGTAGCCGCGCGCGATCTCCTGGACCTGGCGGATCCGCGCGTGCTGCACGCGCAGGCTGCCCTCGGGGCTCTCGATGCCGAACGTGGTCGGCGTGGTACGCTGCTCGATCTCCGCGTTGGCGAAGAAGTGGATGCGGTCGCGCACCACCGGCCCGCCCAGCGAGAAGCCGAACTGGCGGTTCGAGAACTCCTCGATCGCGCCAAACGTGTCGGCGCTCGTGACGAGCCGGTCCCGGATGAAGTCCTGGTTCCGAAAGTAGCCGAAGACCGAGCCGTGGAACTGGTTGGTCCCGCTCTTGGTCACGGCGTTGATCAGGCCGCCGGTGAAGCCGGTCTGCCGCACGTCGAACGGCGCGACCAGCACCTGGAACTGGTCGATCGCCTCGAGCGAGATGGCCTTGCCGTTCGCCTGGCCGCCGGGGATTCCGCTGGACGCCAGACCGAACACGTCGTTGTTGACGGCGCCGTCGATCTGGATGTTGTTGAAGCGGTTGTTCGCGCCGCCCACGCTGGTCGAGCCGCCGGTCACCGTGACGTAGGGCGAGACCACCGCCAGCTCCGCGAAGTTGCGCGAGAGGTTGGGCAGGTTCTCGATCGTCTCGGCGCGGATGACGGTCGAAGCGCCGGTGCGCGAGTTGGAGATCGCGGGGTTGTTCTCGGCGGTGACGGTCAGGCCCTCGAGCGCCACGGCCTGGTCGGCGAGCGTCAGGTCCACGCGCGTCGTCTGGTTCAGCACCAGCTGGACGCCGCTGCGCGTGACCGGCGAGCTGCCGATGCGGGTGGCCGAGATGGTGTACGGCCCACCGGGAAGCAGGTTCGAGACGAAGTAGCGTCCCGAGTTGTCGGTGACCACGGTGCGGGAGGAGCCGGTCGCGGAGTTCCGCACCGTCACCTGCGCGTTGGGGAGGGGTGCGCCGGCCGTGCCGGTGACCGTGCCGCCGACGGCCGCCGTGGTGACCCCCTGGGCGTGTGCGCCGCCGACCGTGGCGAAGGCCAGCAGCACGGCCCACAGCAGCTTCGCTGCTGTTCGCGAACCTCGTCTCATCACATTTCCCTCTGATGGATTAGGATTGGGCAGACTCCGGACGACCCGTCGGAGCGAAGAGGAAGGTTAGCACCCGGCGGTCGCTTGCAGTGCCGAGGAATGTAACGTGTTCGTCCCGAACCGCAAAGATAAACGTTCGCTCCCCGGCACCGCCGCGGCGCCGGGGAGCGAAGACCGTACGTCACGTCCCCGTCAGCGCGCGTCCGTCACGTAGCGCAGCACGTCGTACCTCGTGACGATCCCCGCGAGCCGGCCGTCCTGGCGCACCAGCACGGCCGGGTTCTGCCGGGTCAGCAGCCCCGTGATGGAGGCCAGGTCCACGTGCTCGTCCACCACCGGGAGGGGCGCGTCCATCAGCCGCTGCACCGGCAGGTCCAGCAGGGCGGTGTCCTCCAGCACGCGCGCCATCAGCGTGGCCTCGGAGACGTGCCCCACGCAGTCGCCCTCCGACACCACGGGGAGCTGCGAGACGTTGTGCTCCGTGATGAACGACAGCGCGCGCCGCGCCGGCGTCTCGGGGGCCACCGCGATCAGCTCGCGGGGGGCGCCGTTCTCCTTCTGGCGCACCATGTCGGCGGCCGAGACGCGGGTGGAGTCCAGCATGCGGTTCTCCCGCATCCACTCGTCGCTATAGACCTTGGAGAGGTAGCGCTCCCCCGTGTCGCAGAGGATGAAGACGACGCAGGCCTCGGGGTCGTCCACCTCGCGCGCCACCTCCAGCGCCACCTGGGCGATCAGCCCGCTGGAGCCGCCCACGAACAGGCCCTCCTCGCGGGTCAGGCGCCGCGCCAGGTTCAGCGCGGTGCGGTCGTCCACCGTGCGCCACTCGTCCACCATCGACATGTCCAGCGTTCCCGGCACCTTGTCCTGCCCGATCCCCTCCACCTTGTACGGGGCGCCCTCTCCCTTCACCCCGGTGGCGGCGTAGCCCGCCAGGATGGAGCCCTGCGGGTCGCCGGCCAGGATGCGCACGGCCGGGTTCCGCTCCTTCAGGTAGCGCCCCACGCCGGTCACCGTGCCGCCCGTCCCCGCCGCGGATACGAAGTGCGTGACCCGCCCGCCCGTCTGCTCCCAGATCTCCGGGCCGGTGGTGCGGTAGTGCGCCTCGGGGTTGGCCTGGTTGTAGAACTGGTTGGCCAGGATCGCGTTGGGGGTCTCCTCGGCGATGCGCTTGGCCATCATCACGTAGTTGTCCGGGTGGTCCGGCGCCACGGCGGTGGGGGTGACGATCACGTCCGCCCCGAACGCCCGCAGCAGCCGCACCTTCTCCTGGCTCATCTTGTCCGGGATGGTGAAGACGCAGCGGTAGCCCTTGATCGCCGCCGCCAGCGCCAGCCCCACCCCGGTGTTGCCGCTCGTCCCCTCCACCACGGTGCCGCCCGGGCGCAGCCGCCCCTCGCGCTCGGCGGCCTCGATGATCGCCGGCCCGATCCGGTCCTTCACGCTCCCGCCGGGGTTCATGAACTCCGCCTTGGCGTAGACCGGGGTGCGGATGCCCTGCGCCACGCGGTTCAGGCGGATCAGCGGCGTCCACCCGATCGTCCCCAGGACGTCGGCGTACGGGGTCTCGTGGCGTGCGCGGGTCGCGGGATCGGCGATGCTCATTGCGTGGCGTTCCTGGGTGTGGAGTCGGCGGGGACGAGGTCGAAGCGGACGGGGACGCGGAACCAGTCCCCCACCGCCTCCTCGCCGCGGCGTGCCGGCTCGAAGCGGAGCTTGCGGCTCCCGGCGACGGCGGAGGAGTCGAACGCGGGATACCCGCTCGACTGCTCCACCCGCACGGTGTCGACCGTCCCGTCGGCGGCGACGAAGATGCGCAGCGTGGTCTGTCCCTCCACCCGCGCGTCCCACAGGTCCTCGGGATAGGCGAACTTCGCCTCGCTCACGAGCCGCGGCGGCGTCTCCTTGAGCGGAGGACGCTCGCACGCGCCGGCGGCGGCGGCGCAGCCCAGCAGAAGGAGGAGTCGGCGACGTCCCATCGTTCCTTCCGGTTCACGTACGTACGTCACAGGCGAGGGGGCTCCGCTCGGGCCGGCGTCGCCTCCCCCGACGCTGCCACCGCTACGCCTTCGCGAGCTCGGCGAGCTCGGAGAGGAGGACGATGGCCTCCACGGGGGTCATCCGGGACGCGTCGACGGCGCGGAGGCGATCCACGGCGGGATGCGTCTCCGGGCCGAAGAGCGAGGTCTGCACCTCGATCACCACCGGCTTCGGCGGCGGCGCGGGGAACGCGTCGACCGCCGGCCCCATTCCCGCCCCGGACTCCAGCTCGCGCAGGATCTCGCGCGCCCGCTCCACCACGCTCGCGGGCAGGCCGGCCAGGCGCGCCACCTCCACCCCGTACGAGCGGTCC
Source organism: Longimicrobiaceae bacterium (assembly GCA_030146875.1). Taxonomy (GTDB): domain Bacteria; phylum Gemmatimonadota; class Gemmatimonadetes; order Longimicrobiales; family Longimicrobiaceae; genus JASLAX01. The sequence continues at coordinate 54,414 of JASLAX010000066.1, read as the reverse complement.
GCGCCACCCGGCACCAGCCGGCGCAGGAAGACGATGTCGTCCCCCACCTCGCGCACCGCGACGGAGAAGTTTACCACCCCGGGCAGCCGCCCGGAAAGCCGCGTCAGCTCGTGGTAGTGCGTGGCGAAGATCGTCTTGGCGCCGATCGCGTCGTGCAGGTGCTCGGTCGTGGCCGTCGCCACGCTCAGCCCGTCCCACGTAGACGTCCCCCGGCCGATCTCGTCCAGGAGGACGAGGGAGCGCTGGGTGGCGCCGTGCAGGATGGCGGCGGTCTCGTTCATCTCCACCATGAAGGTGGACTGCCCGCGCACCAGGTTGTCCGACGCCCCCACGCGGGTGAAGATGCGGTCCACGATGCCCACGCGCGCCTCGCGGGCGGGGACGAACGACCCCACCTGCGCCATCAGCACGATCAGCCCCACCTGGCGGAGCACCGTGCTCTTGCCGGCCATGTTCGGGCCCGTCAGCACCATCACGCGGGCGGCGTGGTCCAGCCGCACGTCGTTGGGGATGAAGTCCTCGCGCGGCATCATCGTCTCCACGACCGGGTGCCGTCCCCCGCGCACCTCCAGCGCGAAGCCGGTGTCCACCCGGGGCCGCACGAAGTCGCGCCGCACCGCCGCCTCGGCCAGTCCCGCCAGGACGTCCAGCCCCGCGATGGCCTCCGCCAGGCGCTGGAGCCGGGGCACCTCCGCCGCCACCCGAGTCCGCAGCTCGCCGAAGAGGCGCTGCTCCAGCGCGCCCATCCGCTCCTCGGCGCCCAGGACCTTCTCCTCCCACTCCTTCAGCTCGGGCGTGTAGTAGCGCTCGGCGTTGGCCAGCGTCTGCTTGCGGTGGTAGTCGGCGGGGACGCGCTCGGCGTGCGTGCGCGTGATCTCCAGGTAGTATCCGAAGACGCGGTTGAAGCCCACCTTCAGCGACGGGATCCCCGTCCGCTCGCGCTCGCTCACCTGCAGGCGGGCGATCCAGTCCACGGCCCCGTCGCGGATCCCCCTCAGCTCGTCCAGCGCCGCGTCGAACCCCGCGCGGATCACCCCGCCGTCGGCCAGCAGGGCGGGCGCGTCCGGGTCCACGGCCCGCTCGACCAGGTCGCGCACCTCGTCCATCGGGTCCAGCGCCTCGCGGTGCGCGCCCAGCAGCGCCGCGTCCGCCGCGCCCAGCGCGTCGCGGAGGGCGGGGACGCGGCCCAGCGAGGCGGAGAGGGCCAGCATCTCGCGCGGCGAGACGCGCCCCGTCCCCACCTTCACCGCCAGCCGCTCGAGGTCCCCCACCTTCGCCAGCGCCTCGCGCACCTCGCGCCGCATCCCCTCGTCCTCCACCAGCGCGGCGACGGCGTCCAGGCGCGCGTCGATGCGCTCGCGCTCCAGCAGCGGCGAGAGGAGCCAGCGGCGCAGGAGGCGGCCGCCCATGGGGGTCAGCGCCTCGTCCAGCACGGCCAGCAGGGTGCCCTCCCGCCCGGTGCCGCGGAGCGTGTCCACCAGCTCCAGGTTACGCCGGGTCATCTCGTCCAGCGCCATGGCGTCGCCCGCGCGCTCCACGCGCGGCGGCCGGAGCCCCGCGAAGCCGGCGGGGGCGATCTCGCCCAGGTAGGCGAGCAGCGCGCCGCAGGCGGCGACCAGTTCCTCGTCCGCCGTCCCCAGCCCGAAGCCCACCAGGTTGGCGACGCGGAAGTGGCGGCGCAGCGCCTCGGCGGCGGCGGCGGGCTCGAAGAGCCAGTCGCCGCGGTGCGTGCGGGTGACGCCGTCCGCGCCCGGGACGGGCAGGATCTCCCAGGAGCGGGGGAGGAGGAGCTCGGAGGGCTCGCGGCGCCCGAGCGCGTCCCCGAGCGAGTCCCAGGGGACGTGCTGCAGGATCACCTCGCCCGTGGTCAGGTCGGCCGACGCCATCCCCAGCGGACCCTCTCCCGCGGCGTCGCCGGCCAGGGCGACCAGGAAGTTGTTGCGGCGGGAGTCGAGCAGCGCGTCGGAGAACACGGCGCCGGGGGTGACCATCTCCGTCACCTCGCGCCGGACCAGCCCCTTCGCCAGCGCGGGGTCCTCCACCTGGTCGCAGATCGCCACGCGGCGCCCCTGCGCCACCAGCCGGCGCAGGTAGCCCTCCAGCGAATGGGCCGGGATCCCCGCCAGCGGCGCGCGCGACGCGCCGTTGTTGCGCGAGGTGAGCGTCAGGTCCAGGAGCCGCGAGCCCTCCACGGCGTCCTCGTTGAACAGCTCGAAGAAGTCGCCCACGCGGAAGAACACCAGCGCGTCCGGGTGGCGCGCCTTGACCTCGCGCCACTGCTGCATCAGCGGGGTGTCCTCGGACGCCATGCGGGCGGGGGCGAGGGGGAGCGGGAACGGGCGGCCGGGCGTGAGCCCCGCCGCCGAAGTGGGCCGGTGAGCGCCGGAAAGCTAGTCGTGGCGGGAGGGCGCGGCAACCCGCGCAGGTCTACGCGGCGCTCTCGCGCGCCGCGCCGATCGCCCACAGGCGCAGCAGGAGCTCCTCGATGGCCTGGCGGTCGTTCAGCGAAGCCGACTTGAGCAGGCGGTCGGCGCGGAGCAGCTCGGTCAGGGCGGCGTCCACCTCCGGCAGCGTCCACAGGCGCGCCTGCGGCGGCACCCGGCGCGCCATCCACTTCTGGTACGGCTTCAGCTCGCGCTCCAGCGCCCCCTGCCCCCCCGCGCACACCAGGGCGATGCGGAGGAGCTGCGCGCCCATGCCGATGACCAGTCCGACGCCCGACTCGCCCTGCTCCAGGAGGACGGGCAGGGTGGCGACGGCCTCGCGGAACCGGCGCTCGCCGATCATGTCGAACCACGCCCAGCGGTCCTGCCTGGGGAGCGTGCCGCTCACGGCGCGCACGTCCTCCAGCGTGGCCTTCCTCCCCTCGCCCACGTACGCGGCCAGCTTGGCCGTCTCGGACGAGAGGGCGCCCAGGTCGGTGCCCATCCCCGCCACCAGCGCCCGCGCGGCGTCGGGGTCGATCTCCAGCGCGTGGTGGTCCTTCGCGTGCTCGATCAGCCACCCCGGCGCGTCCACCGCGTCGGGGGACGAGAACTCGACGGAGAGGGCCAGCCGCTTCAGCTCGTCGTAGAACTTGGCCCTGGTGGCCTGCGGGATCGCGGCGGTCACGGCCAGGGCCAGTCCCGCCGGGGGGTTCGCGACGATGGCCTCCACGGCCTCCCGGCCCTTCTGCGAGAGCCCCTGCGCGTCGCGGACCACGACCACGCGCCACTCCGCCATCATGGGCGGGGTGGCCAGGATGGAGGCCAGGCTCTCCGGCGCCACCTCCGCCCCGCGAACGGCGTCCAGGTTGAAGTCGCGCGTGGACTCGTCCAGGTACGTCTCCACCACGCGGGAGACGGCCTGCTCGCGCAGGTACTCCTCGTCGCCGTGGAAGAAGAAGACGCTCCCCTGCGCGCGGCTCTTGAGCGCGCGGAGGAGAGCGTCGTAGGTGGCCTGGGGCACGGTGCCGGGGCTTACTTGAGGAGGGACGCGCCCGACGAGGCGTCGAAGGCGGCCAGCGTGGCGACCGGGGCCACCGGCAGGTCACGGCGGAGCAGGTCGGCGTAGGGCGTGTGCCACACCTCCACGCCCAGGTCGGCGAGCTGGTCGGCCAGGCCGGGCTCCGCCGCGGGCTGGGCGCTCATGGCCGGCAGCAGCGGCGCGGCCGCGTCGCTCGCGCCGGACGAGGCCGCCGCGGCGCCGTCCCGCTTCAGGAGCGGGACCCACGCGGCGGCGGCCACCACCGCGGCGGCGGCCAGGCCGGTGCCCACGGAGCCGTAGGCGCGGCGCGCGCTGGCCACCGCCTGGTCCTCCTCGCGGATGCGGGCCTGCAGGCGCTGCATGAAGTCGTCGGAGGGGCGCACCTCGGGCAGGTCGCGGAGCAGCGCCGCGCCGCCGGCGACCACGCGGTCGTAGCGGGCGCACGAGGGGCAGACGGCCTTGTGTGCCTCGAGGGCCTGGCGCGTCTCGCGGGAGACGACGCCGTCCCGGAGGGCCGAGTGCTCGGCGAGAAAGGTTTCGCAGTCCACCATGGCACGTCGCGGTTCGGGATGTCCGGCACGGACGGCACCCGTCGCCGTCCGTCGCAGCGCATCCTTCTACGCGGCAGTCCCCCCGGTGTTCCCCCCGGACGCGCGGAAGGGGACCCGCCGCTTCTTCGGCGGCGGGTCCCCTTCCCTTCATTCGGCTCGCGCGGGGCGGCTCAGTCCAGCAGCGGCGCCACGAGCTGGGCGAAGTTGTTGCGAGCGCGGTTCAGGCGGCTCTTCACCGTGCCCAGGTTGCACCCGGTGATCTCGGCGATCTCCTCGTAGGTCTTCCCCTCCATCTCACGGAGGACGAAGACGGTGCGGTGGTGCCCCGGGAGCTGGTCGACGGCCGTCTCGACCATGCGGCGCAGGTGGCGCTTCCGGTACAGGTCGTCGGGACGGTAGGTGTTGTCCTCCCACTCCAGCGGCCGTTGGTCGGCGTCCCAGTTCTTCTTGATGGTCTGGAACAGCACCAGCGGGTTGCGCGAGCGGTTGCGCAGCTCGTTCTTCGCCAGGTTCGACGCGATGGTGTAGATCCACGTCGAGAACTTCTTGGTCTGGTCGAAGCGGTGCAGGTGCCGGTACACGCGGATGAAGGTCTCCTGCACCAGGTCCTCGGCGCGCTCGCGGTCGCCGGTGGTGCGGTAGACGAAGTTGAGCAGCCGGGTCTGGTAGCGCTCCACGAGCTCCGCGAAGGCGCGCTGCTCCCCCGCGAGGAACGACGCCACCACGGCGTTGTCCTCCAGCTCCTTGAGGGCCGGTCCCGACGGGGCGGGAGCGGTCTCTTCGCTCTTCCGGCGCCGAACGGAAAGGTCGATCATGGGAACCCCCTGGTGGGCCGCGATAGGTGGTGGGAGCGCCGGCACCCGTGAGGGCCGAGGCGGGACCTGGCGTGCTCCCCTCCAGAGGGCAGGGGCCGTGCCGCCCGCGGCGGCCGCCGTGTCGCTCCGAAAATCCAGCTTGGTCAAGGCTTTCCGCGCTCCGTGCCCCGCGCGGCCCGGCCTGCGTGCGTCCTCCGGGTGGGACGGCTGCCGATTCGAGGGGACACTCGTTCGGTCCCGCGGCGGGAAGGGTACGGTGCCCGCCTAGCGTCCCAGCACGAACCCGGCGGCGTAGAGAAGGGTGCAGATGCTCTTGGCGTCCACGATCTCGCCGTCCCGCACCATCTCCAGCGCGCGGGAGAGGGGGAGCCGCTCCGGCTCCATGAACTCGTCCACGTCCAGGCTGGACGTGCCCTCCGTCAGGTCGGTCGCCAGGAAGAGGTGGATGCGCTCGTCGGTGAAGCCCGGGGCCGTGAAGATGGAGCCCAGCTTCCGCAGCGTCCCGGCGCGAAGGCCCGTCTCCTCCTCCAGCTCGCGCCGGGCCACGTCCTCCCACGGCTCCCCCGCCTTCTGCGGCCGCCCCGCCGGCACCTCCAGCAGGTAGCCGTCCGCGGCGTAGCGGTACTGCCGCACCAGCACGACCTGCGGATCGTCCCCCGCCGGGTCGCTCAGCACCGGGAGCACCGCCGAGGCGCCCGAGTGCCGGATCATCTCCAGCTCCCCAACCGATCCGTCGGGGAACCGGACCGTGTCCACGCTCAGATGAACGATCCTGCCCTCGTGAATATGACGCGAGGCGAGCCTCCCCGGTTGCACGCCGTCCCCGCTCGCCTTCGGATCACCGGTCATCTGATTCCTCGCTCGAAAGATGGACAGACGTTGCGCACGCCGTAACCCCTTGTGAGACAGTCTAATTGAAGCTTAACCGACCGATGGAGGCCGTCTTCCGCCCCCTCACCGGCGATCGAGATCGCCGAACGGCTGCGCGAAATCCGCCTGATTCCGCATGGGCGCTCGCGACCGGGATTCGTGTGCTCGTCTGGGGAAGCACTACGGGCCGGGGCTCGCAAAGTTGCGAGCCCCGGCCCGTGATGTCGGAGCGAGGACATGGGCGCTCCGGTCTCCGCCGTCCTGCGACGACGACGACCTGCTACCCCAGCTCCGCCGCCGGGTCGATCACCAGCACCTCGCCCTCGCCGAGCGCCTCCAGCGCCGGGCGCACCACGTCCGCGTCTCCCGCGACGACCACGGTGGCGGAGTCGGGGCGCAGGTACTTCTGCGCGGCCTGCAGCACGTCCTCGGCCGCGACGGCCATGATGCGGTCGCGGTAGCGGTCCCAGTAGTCGTCCGGGAGCCCGAAGGTGGCGGAGGTGACCAGCTTTCCCGCCACCCCGTCCGTCGTCTGCAGCCCGAGCGGGAAGGTGAGCGCCAGGTAGTTGCGCGCGTCGTCCAGCTCGGCGGCGGAGACGGGCTCCTCGCGCATCCGGCGCATGTCGCGCAGGATCTCGGACGCCGCGTGGGCGGTGGTCTCGCTCTGCACCGCCGTGGCCACGGCGAAGATCCCCGGAACGCGGCGCATGGTGAAGGAGGAGGACGCGCCGTAGGTGTAGCCCAGCCGCTCGCGCAGGTTCAGGTTGATGCGCGACGTGAACAGGCCGCCCAGGATGGCGTTCATCACCACCACGGCGAAGTAGTCGTCGCTGGCGCGCTCCAGCCCCAGGTGCTGTACGCGCAGCGCGCTCTGCACCGATCCCGCGCGGTGGGCCACCACGAAGCGGAGCGAATCGGACGCGGGCCGCACCTCCGGCCGGGGCGGGGGAGCCACCGCGCCCTGCCAGTCGCCCAGCGCCCGCTCGGCCAGCTCCACCGCCTCGGAGGCGGAGAGGTCGCCCGCCACGACCAGCGCCGAGCCGCCCGGCCGGTACCGCTCGGCGTGGAACGCCGCCACGTCGTCGCGCCCGATGCGGGAGACGGTGCCCGCCAGGCCGCCCATGGGCCGCGTGAACGGCGAGCCCGGCGCGAAGACGTACCGGTTCGCCACCTCCACGGCCAGGCTCTCGGGGTCCGCGCGGTTCTGCACCAGCGCGGTGAGGCGCTGGGCGCGGATGCGCTCGACCTCCGGCTGCGGGAATTCCGGGCTGCGGACCAGGTCCGCCAGCAGCGCCAGCCCGTCGCCCGTGCGGGCGCGGAGCGCGGTGAAGCCCACCTGCGTGACGTCCCAGTTGATCCCGGAGTCGAGCGAGAGCCCCAGGGCGTCCACCCGCTCCGCGATCTCGGCCGCGCTCCGGCCACCGGCGCCCGACTCCAGCAGCGCCGAGGTCAGCGATGCCACGCCGCCGCGCTCCGCCGGCTCGGTGAGCGACCCGGCGGAGAGCACCAGCTCGCAGGTGACCACGGGGAAGGAGCGGACCTCGCAGACGACCAGCTCCAGGCCGTTGGGGAGCCTGCGGCGGACCACGTCCGGGAAGTGGAAGGGGCGCAGCGGCCCCGGCGGCGGCGGCGCGGCCCCGCCCTGCGCGGGCGCGCTCACGCGGCCTCCTGGCGCGCGGCGGTGGCCGGCACGTACGTCAGCACGCCGCGGTTGTCCGCGGTGAGCCACTCCGCGGCCACCCGGCGGACGTCCTCCGGCGTCACCCTGCGGTAGCGGTCCAGCTCGGTGTTCACCAGCTCCGGCTGGTCGAAGTACTGGGTGAGCTGCGAGATCTGGTCGGCCCGCTCGCTCAGCTTCTGCAGCGCGATCACCTGCCGCGCCTCGATCGCGGTGATGGCGCGCTCCACCTCGCCCGCGTCGGGGGCGCGCGTGGCGAGCGACTCCACCCCCGCCAGCAGCGCCCGCTCCAGCGCGTCCGGGTCGCCGCCCGGGTGCGCCCCGGCGCGGGCGACCATCATCGCCGCGCCCGTCACCACCGGGAAGGTGAACGCCGCCACCGACTGCGCGATGCGGCTCTCGCGCACCAGGTCGGTGTAGAGCCGCGACGACTTGCCGCCGGCCAGCAGCTCGGAGGCCACGTCCAGCGCGTAGAAGTCGTCCGTCCCGTAGATGGGGATGCGGTACGCCACGTAGACGCGCGGCAGCGGCGCCAGCACGTCGCTCTCCACCCGCTCGCGCAGCTCGCCGCCCAGGCGCGGGCCGGGGTCCGGCGTTCCCGGCAGGGGCGGGATCTCGGGTCCGCGCGCGATGGGGGCGAAGTACTTGTGGATCAGGCGCTTCGCCTCGGCCGGGTCGAAGTCGCCCGCCAGCGTCAGCACGCCGTTGTTGGGCGCGTAGTAGGTGCGGAAGAAGTCCGCCACGTCCTGCACGCTCGCCGCGTCCAGGTCCTCCATGCTCCCGATCACCGGGTGGTGGTACGGGTGGTCGGCGGGGTACATCATCCGCTGCACCCGCTCGTCCCAGTCGCCGTACGGCGCGTTGTCGATGCGCTGGCGCCGCTCGTTCTTCACCACGTCGCGCTGGTTGTCCAGCTTCTCCTGCGTGAGCGCGTCCACGAAGCCGTCCAGCCGGTCGGCCTCCAGCCACAGGATCAGCTCCAGGAACGACGAGGGGACCGTCTCGTAGTAGTTGGTGCGGTCCAGCCAGGTGCTGGCGTTCCCCGATCCGCCGACGCGCTCCACGTGGCCGATGTGCTGGTTCGCCGCCACGTTCCGCGAGCCCTCGAACATCATGTGCTCGAACAGGTGGGCGAGCCCGGTGCGGCCGGGGACCTCGTTCCGGCTCCCGACGTCGTACCAGATGTTGAGCGCGACCACGGGCAGCGTGTGGTCCTCGGAGAGGATGACACGCATCCCGTTGGGCAGTGTGTATCGTTCGATGGGGATCTGCATCGGGCTCCTGGATCGGTTTCGTTGCCGCGGGGCGCCGCGAGCGGCGCGCCTACGCCTGCCCGAGCAGCACGAAGGGCAGGCTCAGCGACTCGCGGATCACGTGCTTTCGCTCCTGGCCGGGCGAGCGGGAGATGGGGGAGGTGCGCGTGGGCGACGTGTAGCCGTCCATCCCCAGCCGCAGCGAGAGCAGCTTCAGCCGCAGCATGTGGAAGGGGTCGCTCACCAGCACCGCCGACTTCATCCCGCCGCGCATCATGATCCGCTTCACCTCGCGCATGGACTCCAGCGACGTCATCCCGCCGTCCTCGGTGAGCAGGGCGTCGCTGGGCACGCCCTTGCGCGCGGCGTAGCGACGGCCCACCACGGCCTCGCTCACGGTGTCGCCGGGCGCGGTTCCGCCCGTGAAGATGATCCTGGGCGCCACGCCATCGTGGTACAGGGCGACGGCGTGGTCCAGCCGCGCGCGCAGCACGGGCGACGGCCGGCCGTCGTACTGCGCGGCGCCCAGCACCACGATGGCGTCGACCTTCCGCGACTCGTCGCGGCGCCCCCACAGGTGCACGGCGGCTACGGTGAGCGTCCACCCGGCGGCGATGAAGAGCAGCAGGTTCACGAGCGCGCGGAGCGCCCGCCTCGCCACCGAGCGGCGGCGCACCGGCGGATCCGCGGCGGGGGGCACGGGGTCCGCCGCCCCGAACGCCAGGGTGCGGTCGTCGGGGCCGTTCATCCGCGCTGCAGCAGGCGCTCGCGCAGCACGACCGGGCCCAGCTCGTCGCGCAGGTAGTCGGCCGCGGCCTCGGGGCCGCCCCCCACCGCCTCCTCCACCTCCTGCACCAGCCCGGCGTCGGGCGCCTCGACCACCTCCTCGCCGCGGGCGAGCGCGGCCCACGCCTCGTCCTCCCACCCCTCGGCGGCGCACGCCAGCGCGGCCAGGAGCTGCACCTCCACGTCCTCGGGGCGCTCCTGCGAGGCCTGGTGCAGCGCCTCGGCGCCCTCGCTGTCGCGCCCCGCCTCCACCAGCGCCAGCCCCAGCAGGCCGCGCACCCACGAGTCCTCGTGGCGCAGCGACAGGGCCTCCTCCAGCTCGCCGATCCCGTCGGCGTTGCGACCGCCCAGCAGCAGCGCCACGCCCAGGTCCACGCGCACGGCGGGGTCGTCCGGCGTGAGGTCGCGCGCCGCCTCCAGCTCGCGGACGGCGTCCACCAGCAGCCCCTCGCGCGACAGGTACGCCCCGTACGCCGCGCGCGCGAACGCGAAGGTGGGAGCCGTCAGCGCGGCCAGGCGCAGGGCGCTCTCGGCCTGCGGGTCGTCGAACGCCGCGGCGCCGCTCCCGGCGGCGGCCAGGACGAACGGGTCCTGCGGCTCCAGCGCCAGGCAGCGGCGGAAGGCCTCGTACGCCTCGCCGTCCTCCGCCAGGCGCTGCGCGGCGATGCCGAGCCAGCAGAGCAGGCCGGCGTCCTCCCCGTGGTCCTCGATGGCGCCCAGGACCAGGTCGCGGGCCTCGGCCCAGCGGTCCTCGCCGCCCAGCTCCGAGGCCTCCTGGACGATCCCGGCGATGGTCTCCTCCGCCGTCTCGTCCACGATCCCCGGGGTCGCTTCCGTCTCGTCGCTGCCGCTCACGCTCGCTCCCGCTCTCGTCCGTCCTGCTCCGCCGCGGATGCCCGACGACCGCCGGGGTGTCCGACCCCGGCGGGGGCGCCGCGTTCCATGGCACGTACCGCACCAAGATAGGATCCGGCCCCTGCCCACGCGAGGCCGGGGGCCTCCTCACGGGTGCGAGGAGGAGGCGGATGGCGCCGTCGTCCGTCGGCTGTCGATCGCTTCAGCCGAGATCGGAGGCACCGCCCGTCGCCTGCGAACGAGATCGCCGCGACGGCTGCGCCGCAGTCCCCCTTCGCGGACGGCCTGCTCTCGGTCGGCCGCGGCCCGGTCCACGAGACGGGTGCCTGCCCCTGGGCGGGAATGGGCTCGGGTGGATGCGGTTGGGCGCGCGCCGAATTGCGACACACCGCAAAGCGCCTTCCGACAATGCGCTGCGCGAGCGGCGACCGACGGTCGGCACGTGGCGCGGCCGACGTCGTCCGGCGGACGGCGAGTGGATGCGGGCGCGAGACCTTCCGTCGGCGGGGCGGGTCCGGTAGAATGGTGCCCTCCTCCAGATCCACTCCGCACACGTCCACACCGCATGCAGAGCAACGCCACTCCCGCCGCACGCACGACCACCGTGGGCAACCTGAAGGGCGGCTCGGGGAAGACCACGAGCGCGGTGAACCTAGCCTGCCTGCTCGCGCACGGCGCCGGCGGGCGGGCACCGCGGCGGGTCCTGTTCGTGGACCTGGAGCCGCTGCGCACGGCCTCGCGCTGGCTGGGCGTGGACGCGCCCTCGGCCGAGCGCAGCAGCGCCGCGCTCTTCCAGTCGCCGCCGCGCAACGGCGACCTGCCGGCGTACCGCGAGCGGCTGCGCGCGGCCGTGTTCCGGGCGGAGAACGAGCCGGTGGACATCGTACCCGCCCACTCCGACGCGCTGGAGGCGGCGGACGCGATCCGCGGGAAGGAGTTCGACCTGAAGGAGAACCTGGCGCTGCTGGCGGAGGACTACGACCACGTCTTCCTGGACCTCCCCGGCTCGCGCACGGGGCGGCTGGCCCGCTCCGCGCTGGTGGCGAGCCGCGGCGTGCTGGTGCCGGTGCAGCCCGGCGGGAACTCCATCGAGAGCACGATGGACTTCTTCGAGATGGTGGAGGAGATCCGCCGCGGCGCCAACCCGGCGCTCCGCGTGGACGGCATCGTCATCTCCACCGCCGGGCCCAAGGGCGACGTGGACGCGCAGGTGGCCGCCGAGTCACTGGGCGAGGTCCTTCCCTACCGCGTGTTCGACGCGCGCATCCGCACCCGCAAGGCGATCCAGCGCGCCTCGTCGTTCCGGGTGAGCGTGGCGCAGATGGGCGACCGCGAGGCGCTGCGCGACTTCTCGGCCCTGCTGGACGAGTGGTCGTCCGCCACCGCCGACGCGGTGGTGGGCTGATGGCCCGCTTCGACGCCGCCGCCCTGCGCGAGAAGGCGCGCCAGAACCTGGCGCGCAGCGCCGCGCCCGCCCTGGCCGCCAAGAGGGAGACGGAGCAGCTCCTGAGCGGCGCCCGCACCGGCAACGCCACCCTGCCGCTGGACGAGATCCACCCCGACCCCGACCAGCCGCGCAAGGTCTTCGACCGTGCCCGCCTGGACGAGCTGAAGCTCGCGATCCTGGTCCTGGGCGGGCTGGAGAACCCCGTCCAGATCTACTGGAAGGACGGCGCGGGCTTCACGATCAAGCACGGGGAGCGGCGCTACCGCGCGCTTACCGAGCTGGTGCGGGAGGGGCACGAGGCGTTCCGGCAGGTCCCGGTGCTGGTGGGCGCGCCGCCGGAGCGCACCGACGACGGCGACCGGCGGCTGCGGATCGCGCAGGTGGTGGAGAACAACTCGCGCGAGCCGCTGCTCCCCATGGAGACCGCCGAGCAGTTCTGGATGATCGGCCGGGCCGGCCGCGACGAGCCCATGGCCGCCAAGCGCCTGGCGGAGCTCACCGGGACCGAGGAGCGCGTCGTCCAGCGCCACGTCTTCGTGGTCGGGGGTCTCACCGACGCGGAGCGCGACGACCTCCGCCGGAACTGGCCGGAGGCGCCGCTGCGGCCCCTCTACGCCCTGGTGCAGTGGCTGCAGGAGAACGGAGCCGCCCCGGGCAGCGAGGCGCGCCAGGCGGCGCTCCAGCGCTTCGCCTCGGAGCGGCCGGCCGAGCGGATGGTGCGCGTCGCGCTGCGCGACCTGGCCGCGAAGCGGAAGCCCGGACGCCCCCGCGAGGCGCCGCTTCACGTCCGGCCGGACGAAGACGGGCGCCTTCCAGGTCAAGCTCACCCTTCCCCCGGAGCTGCTCCGCGACGCCGCCTCCATCCGGAAGGCCCGCGCCGACCTCCGGAAGGTGGAGGAGGAGCTGGAAGCGATGGAGCGGAGCCTGGGCGAGGGCTGACGTCCTCGCGCCGGCGCCGACGGCGGAGGAGGATCCTCGGAGACGGCTGCGGAGAGCACTGGACGCCGAAAGGGGAGGCGGACCGCCTTGGTCCGCCTCCTTCCCTTTCGTCCTGCCCGGAGTGCCCGGGGCGGGATTCGAACCCGCACGGCTCGCGCCCGGGGTTTTTAAGACCCCTGTGTCTACCGTTCCACCACCCGGGCGACCTCTCCACCGGAAGATAATGGCCCCACCGGCACCGGGCCAGCCGGCCTCACCGGCGGCCGGAGTCCAGCGCGGCGCGGAGGGAGCGGATGTTCTCGGCGACGCTCGCCCGCGCGTTGTACACGGCGGACCCGGCGACCACGACCGAAGGACCGGCGCCCGCGACCTCCGCCGCCGTGTCGGGGGCCACCCCGCCGTCCACCTGCAGCTCCACGCTCGACAGGCCGCGCTCGTCCAGCATCCGCCGGATCGCGGCGATCTTCGCGGTGCTGGTGGGGATGTACGACTGGCCCCCGAAGCCCGGGTTCACCGACATCACCAGCACCAGGTCCACGTAAGGAAGGATCTCGTCCAGCGACGAGACGGGCGTGCCGGGGTTGAGGGTCACGCCGGGGCGCACGCCGCGCGCGCGGATCTGCTCGACGGTGCGGTGCAGGTGCGGCGTGGCCTCCACGTGCACCGTCAGGTAGTCCGCCCCCGCGTCCGCGAACGCGTCCACGTACCGCTCCGGCCGCTCGATCATCAGGTGCACGTCGACCGGCAGCGCCGTGGCGCGCCGCGCCGCCGCCGCGATCAGCGGCCCGATGGTGATGTTGGGGACGAAGTGCCCGTCCATCACGTCCACGTGGATCCAGTCGGCGCCACCCTCCTCCGCCTGTCTGATCTGCTCGCCCAGGCGGGTGAAGTCGGCCGAGAGGATGGACGGGGCAATCTTGACGCCGCTCATCGCGCCGCCTCCCGCTCGCGCACCTCGATCCCCGCCGCCGAGGCGATCACCACCGCCGTCGCCATCCCCAGGAACAGCCCGGAGTCCACGATCCCCGGCCGCCCGGCGAGCGCCGCGTCCAGCGCCGCCGCGTCCGCGATCCCGTCCGGGAACCGGCAGTCCAGGACGTGGTGCCCTCCGTCCGTCACCAGCGGCGCTCCCCCCGCCCCGCGGCGGAGGACGGGCTCGCAGCCCAGCGCGCGCAGGAAGGGCACCTGCACCGCGGTGCCGAAGGGATCCACCTCCACCGGGAGGGGAGAGCGCGTCCCCAGCCGCTCCACGACCTTGGAGTCGTCGGCCACGATCACCAGCCGGGCCGAGACGGCGGCCACGATCTTCTCGCGCAGCAGGGCGCCGCCCAGTCCCTTGATCAGGTCCAGGGCGGGGTCCACCTCGTCGGCGCCGTCGATGGTCAGGTCCATCCGCGGCCGCTCCTCCAGGGTGGCCAGGGGGATCCCCAGCGCCCCGCAGCGGGCAGCCGTGTGGTGGGAGGTGGGGACGCCCACCACGTCCAGCCACTCTCCCGCCGCGCGCCGCTCCGCGATCACGTCCAGGAGGTGGCGCACCGTGGAGCCGGTGCCCAGCCCCACCGTCATCCCGCCGCGGATCCACTCCGCCGCCCGCTCGGCCGCGGCCCGCTTGAGCCCCTCCGTCCCGCTCGTCTGCACGTCCGTCCCTCCGCCGGGGTCCGTGCGGCCCCGCCGCGCGCGGGGCCGCGGCGGCAATCTATCCTCCGGACGCAAAAAGGGGAGGGGCGCCCCGTGGGGCGCCCCTCCTTTCCTACCCGTCCGATCGCGTGGCTCAGTCGCCGCGGACCGTGCGGATCTTCTGCTCCAGCTGGTACGCCTGGAACTCGCACCCAGGACGGACCGGGACGTAGATCACGTCCGGCGTTCCGGTCGCGCCCGGCTCGGCGAAGACCGTCACACCCTGGAAGTCGCCGAGGCGGTTGACCTCGGTGACACCGACCACGCGCGGCAGGCCGAACTTCGCGTAGCGGCGGTCGCCGAAGGTGATCGTCTCGTTGTTGATGTACCACGTGGTGCCCGCGGCGTAGCCCGTCGTAGCCGGGTAACGCTCGGAGAACCGCTGGCCCGCCACCATCGTGTCACCCGTCGCCGGGTTGTAGCGGCCGGTGATCTCCGTCAGCATGCCGTTCTCGACCACGCAGACGCGGATGTCGCGGCTCTCGTCGACCACGACCGGCGGCTGCGGCGGCTCGGGCGGCGTCGGCGGAGCGACCACCACCGGCGGCGGCGGAAGGATGTCGCCGAACATGAACTTCAGGCCGATGACGGCGCGCGGGGTGAACCCGAACTTGTCCTCGGCGTTGCCGGCCTGCTCGAACACGTGCGTCGGCGAGTCGTACCCGTGAAGGGCGAGCTCACCGAAGATCCCCAGGCCGTTGCTGATCGGGAAGAGGTCCGTGCCCACGCCCACCACGGCCATACCGGTGGTGCCGTACTCCATGTCCGTCGTGTGGCAGACGCCGGCCGGATACCCCAGAAGGCACGGGTACACCCCGCCCGGAGGAACCGGGCCCTCGCCCGCGACGTTCATCGTGAAGCCACCGCCGCCCAGGAACAGGTACGTCGAGCCGAGCCAGCCGTTGTTGCTCCAGAAGAACGGACGGTAGACCAGGTCCAGGTCGTACAGGTAGTTGTTCTGGACCCAGTTGTCGTTCCCAGCGATGTCGTTGTCGGCCTCGGGCAGGTTGGACGGCATGAACGCGCCGTGCAGCCGGACGCCGAAGCTCGGGGACGCCCAGTACGTCGCCGTGAGACCGAAGATGGGCGAAAGGCCAACCTTGTAGGTCTCGTCGTCATTCCCCACACGGTTCGAGAACCAACCCGTGGTGTACGCCCCACCGGCGTAGACCCCCAGGTCGAACAGACTCGCACGACGCCCCATCATGTCCTGCGCCTGCGCCTCCCCCGTCCCCGCGGCCACCACTACAGCTGCCAGGGCGGACGTCAGCAATCGTTTCATCGAGTCCTCTCCTCACCAGGTGATAAAGGCGTCCAGCCCCCAACTGTCCGAGGGCGGTCCTTCGCGCGGCGCCCCTCGCAAGAGGAGTGCCAACTACGACGCGATTTCCCCGCTGCGGAGGGTTCTGCCGATCCCGCGGCGCGGCAGCCTTCGCCGCCCGCCGGAACCACCCCTCCCAACCCCATCGGCGCGGTCCGGACCTCACAGGCAGCCTCCCCGCGCCGACGGCGGCGGCCTGCGTCAGAATGGCGCTCCCACGGGTGGGTGCGGGGAGACGCCACGCTTCTCGCGCGTGCACGCAGGGCTCATCCCTGCGGACCCGCTGAGTACCCTGCAAACTCGGGGCCGCAGCGCCGCCGACCACCACCTCCGCGCCCGGCCACCGCCTACCCGCGGACGCGCAGCACGCGGCTCCTCACCGCGTACGGCTGCACCACGCACCCGCCCCGCAGGGGCAGGTACACCACCTCGGCCGCGGCGTCCTCGGCGGAAACGAGCACCGGCACCCGCCGGAAGGTCCCCACGGCGCGCAGGCCTTCGGGCTCCACGATCCGCGGCAGCCCGAACCGCAGGTACCGGCGGCCGCCAACGGTAACCGGCTCGTCCCTCACGAACCAGGGCTCACCGGCGGCGTAGCCGCCCCCGGTCTGCGCGGCGTCCGCGAAGGGGCGCCCGTCCACTGTGGTGTCGCCGGTGGCGGCGTCCACGCGCGCCTCCACCCGCGTCAGCTCGCCGTTCCGCAGCAGGCAGACCCGCACCGTCCGGTCGCCCGGAGGGGCGACGCCGTCCGTCGGGGGCACGACGGGTCGCGCGGCGGGCTCCTGCGGCGGCAGGCGCAGGGGTGGGGCGATGCGCGGCAGCGGCGGCGGGGCCTCTCCCCCCGTGCCCAGCGCGACGCGCACTCCCGACACCACGCGCCAGGTCACGGCGTAGCGGTCCTCTCCCCCGCCCCCCTGCACCACGTGCGCCGGCGAGTCGTAGCCGTGGGCCGCCACCTCGCCGAAGAGGCGGATCCGGCGCGTGAGCGGGAAGACCTCCGTGCCGGATCCCACCGTCAGGGCGCCCACCGCGCCGAAGTCCGGCTCGGCGGGAAGGCAGACGCCCCCCGCCAGGTACGCCGGGTCGTCGCGGCACGGGAACGCCCCGCCCACCGCCACGCCGTCCCCCGCCACCGAGGAGACCACGCCTCCCGCGCCGACGAAGACGTACGTGGACGACAGCCAGCTCCGCACGTCGGACCGGAGGGCCCACGGCCGGAGCACGACGTCCAGGTCCGCCAGGTACGTGTTGACGGGGTAGCGGCCGTTGTCGCGCGTGACCCGGGGCGGGTCCGGGAGGTCCGACGGGACGTACGCCCCGTGCAGCCGGACTCCCAGGCGCGGCTCGAGCCACCAGGTGGCCGCGGCGCCGAAGACGGGCGCGTAGCCGATCCGGTGGCCCTGCTGCTCCCCGCCCACCGGGACGGCGAACCAGGAGGTGGAGTGCGTGCCTCCGGCGTAGACGGAGAGGTCGGCGCGCACCCCGGTCTCCCGGGGAGCGGACTGCCCCGCGGCGCCCGCGGGAAGCGCCAGCAGGGCGGCCCCCAGCCAGGGCAGCGCCATCCGTCCTCTCATCCGTCCTCCGGCTCGGGTCCGACCTCCGTCGGGGGGGCCGCGCCGTTCTAGGCTGCGGCCAGGATCGCTCCCAGGATTCCCCCGTACACCGCGTGCCCCACCACCAGCGCGACCGGGGTCGCACGGCCCCATGCGAGGCCGAGCCGTCCCGGTGGAAGCATCCTCCCCGCCTTCACGCAGCGGTTCACCCTGCCCAGCAGGGGCAGCGCCGCCGTGACGGCGGCGCCGTGCAGGGCCCCCAGGAGGGCCCCGCCGCCCCACCCCGGCCCGCCCGTCCGCGCCATGATCCAGGCGTACAGGGCGGCCACCACCGTGGAGCAGGCAATCATGAAAAGAGCGAATCCCACCGTCTCCGTCAAGGGACGGCCGGGCTCGTCGAAGAGGAGGCACCCGATCTGGGTGCCGGGAGAGAAGCGGGTCCACTCGAAGGAGCGGAAGACCCAGAACACGGCGGCGGCCATGACGCTGGCCACGAACCCGGCCCACACCACCATCGCGAAGGATGTCCCCATGGTCGTCTAGCGGCGGCGGGCGGTCGGCCGGGGGGCGGTCCCGGAGTGGGGCGCCCCCGGCGCGGCGGCCCGGCTCACGCCACCGCTTCGGGGGCGGGGGCGTCCGCGTCGTCCATCGTCCGCGGGTCGCCCTCGCGCTTGGGGAGCTGCGCCTCGCGCACGGGCGGCAGCTCGCGGTCGGCCACCAGCCGCAGCGCGCGGTTGAAGACCACGTCGTTCACGCCCTCGGGGATCATCATGATCTCCAGGTACAGCTCCACGGCCTCGTGCAGCGGCATCTCCTCGCCCATGGCGCGGGCGAAGGTCAGGGAGTTGTCCACGTGCGTCTCGAAGAGCGCGTCCTCGGCCCGGGCCGCGGCCAGGTTGATCCGCGAGCGCAGGTCGCCGTGCACGCGGCCGCGGATGCGGCGGCGGACGCGGCTGAAGATGACGTCGAAGCGCCCCGAGCCGTCGGGGGCGGGCTCCGCGCGCGGCTCCTCCGGCTCCCCCGAGTCGTCGTCGGGAAGGATGGGCACCGGGCCGTCCTCGGGCACGCCTGTTCGGCGCCCGATGATGGCGAAGGCGCGGCTCCCCACGTTGCGGGCCTGCTCCGGGGTGAGGCGCAGGACGCGGGAGTAGATGTCGAGCGCTTCGTCGAACGGAAGCTGCTCCTGGACCAGGTCCACGAGGGCCAGGACGTGCCGTACGTGGGTGGCCAGCAGGCGCTCCTGGCAAACCGCGGTGGTGAGGTCGATCTGCCGCTGCATCCCCCGCGACGGGTTCCGAGTCAGGGCCACTTGCGATCCCTCCCCTGGGTGTGGTGCGTGACGTGGGCCGACGGGCGGCCCGGCCATGCGCCGCCCGCCACCGGCGCCGGGAAAGCGCAAGTTCCATTCCGGCGGCGTCTCCACCCCGGACGCGAAGAGGGGCGGGCCGACTGCGCGTCGGCCCGCCCCTCTCGTCTCCCGCCCGGGACCCGGCTAGGGCTGCGCCGGAGCGGTCCCTTGCCCGGCGGGCGCCGTGCCCGTGGCCGGAGCCAGCCCCGTGGTCGGAGCCGTACCCGTCGCGGGCGCAGGAGCGGTGCCCGTCGCCGGAGCCGTCCCCGCTGCCGGCGTTGTCGCGCCGGGGGCCGGCGTCACCGGGGCGGCGCCCGGAAGGCGGCCGGTGGGCTGCGTGGCGGCCGGGGCCCGCCCACCCTGGAACTCCTCGCGCAGGAGCGAGTCGGCGGTCGTGGGACGCGACGACAGGATCGAGAGCGCGAAGGAGAGGAGCAGGAACGCGGCGCCGGCCCACCAAGTGGCCTTGGTCAGCAGCGTGGTGGCCTGCCGGGTCCCGAACAGCGTGTCGCTACCGCCCCCGCCGCCCATGGCCGCCAGGCCGCCGCCCTTCCCCGCCTGCAGGAGCACGATGGGGATCAGCAGGAGCGCGTCCAGGATCAGCAGGGCGAGAAGGACGTAGTAGAGCACGGTCGCGGAGGTCGGGGTTCGGACGGAATGGAAGCAGTGTAAGTTACGGAGCGGGCGGCTCCTGTCAAGCGCCGGCGCCGCAGATCGCCGCGAATCCGCGCGGGTCGAGCGACGCCCCGCCCACCAGCACGCCGTCCACCCCTTCCTCCGCCAGCAGCTCCGCCGCGTTGTCCGGCTTCACGCTCCCACCGTAGAGGACGGCGATCTCCGCCGCCCGCTCCGTCCCGAACGCGGCCGCCACCGTCTCCCGCACCACGCGGTGCATCGCCGCCGCGTCCGCCGGCGACGCGGTCTCCCCGGTGCCGATGGCCCAGACGGGCTCGTACGCCACGAGGAGCCGCGCGGCATCCTCGTCCGACAGGGTGCCAAGCACGGCGCCGAGCTGCTCCCGCACCACCTCCTCCGCTCGCCCCCCCCGCCGCTCCTCGATGGTCTCGCCCACGCAGAGGACGGGGACCATTCCCGCGTCCAGCACCGCCCGCACCTTCCGCGCGGTCTCCTGGCTGGTCTCGCCGAAGACGTGGCGGCGCTCGCTGTGGCCCACCAGGACCAGGGCAGCCCCCGCGTCCGACGCCATCGCCGCGGAGGTCTCGCCCGTGAAGGCGCCCGTCTTCTCCCAGTGGACGTTCTGCACGCCCAGCAGCACGTCCGTCCTTCCCCCGATCGCCTGGCGCGCGGCGGCGAGCGAGACCGCGGGAGGGAAGAAGGCCACGGTGCGGTCGCCGCGCGCCGTCCAGGCCGCCAGGAAGTCCGCGAAGAACGCCGCGGCCTCCGCCGGCCCCTTGTGCATCTTCCAGTTGCCGGCCATCACCGGCTTGCGGAGCCCGGTCACGCGCCCTCCCGCTCCGCCAGCGCCGCCACCCCGGGAAGGACGCGGCCCTCCAGGAACTCCAGCGAGGCGCCGCCGCCGGTGGAGACGTGGGAGATGCGCTCCTCCAGCGCCATGTCCGCCACCGCCGCGGCGGAGTCGCCGCCGCCCACGACGGTCGTCGCGCCGCGGTCCGTCGCCTCCGCGACCGCCTGGGCCACGCCGCGCGTCCCGGCGGCGAAGTCGGCCACCTCGAACACCCCCATGGGCCCGTTCCAGAGCACCGTCTTCGCCGTCGAGAGGACCTCTCCGTAGAGGCGCACGGTGTCGGGCCCGACGTCCAGCACCATCCGCCCGGCGGGGATCGCCTCGCGGGGGACGGTCTCCGTCGCCCCGCCGGCCTCCATCTTCTCCGCCACCACGCAGTCCACGGGAAGGAGGAGCTTCGCGCCCGCCTCGCCGATCAGCTCGCGGGCCAGGTCCACGCGGTCCTCCTCCACCAGCGAGGAGCCCGTCTCCAACCCCATGGCGCGGAAGAAGGTGTTCGCCATTGCGCCGCCGATCAGCAGGCGGTCCACCTTGGGGAGGAGGGAGCGCACGACGTCGATCTTCCCCGAGATCTTGGCCCCGCCGATGATGGCCACGAAGGGCCGGCCGGGGTTCTCCAGCACGCCGCCCAGGTACTCCAGCTCGCGCTGCATCAGCAGCCCGGCCACGGCGGGGCGCCCGTCGCGGCGCATCACCACCGCCACGCCGGCGGTGGAGGCGTGCGCGCGGTGCGCGGCGCCGAACGCGTCGTTGACGTACACGTCGCCCAGCCGCGCCATCCGCTCCGCCAGCTCGGCGTCGTCCTTCTCCTCGCCGGGAAGGAAGCGGGTGTTCTCCAGGACCAGTACCTCGCCGTCCGCCAGCGCGCGGGTGGCTGCCTCCGCCTCGTCGCCCACGGTGGACGCGACGAAGCGCACCGGGGCGCCGAGGATCTCGCCGAGCTTCTCCGCGGCCGGCCGCAGCGACATCTCCGGGACGGGCTTCCCCTTCGGGCGGCCGAAGTGGGCGAGCGCGACGACGCGCGCTCCGGCGGAGCGGAGGCGCTCCAGCGTCGGCAGCGTGGCGCGGATGCGGGTGTCGTCGGCCACGGCCCCCGACTCGTCGAGCGGGACGTTGTAGTCGACGCGCAGCAGCACGCGCTTGCCGCGCAGGTCCTGCTCGGAGAGGTCGTCCAGCGTCAGCTTTCTCATCAACGCGGCGCGGGTGCGGGGGATCTCGCGGGTGCCCGATAAAGGAGGACGGAGCGGCCGCGGGGGCCGCTCCGTCCGGTGTCTCCGCCGGGTTAGAGGCGCTCGCCCAGGAAGCGGGCCAGGTCCACGCAGCGGTTGGAGTAGCCCCACTCGTTGTCGTACCAGGCGACCACCTTCACCAAGCCGGCGGTGACGCTGGTGGAGGGGGCGTCGACGATGGAGGAGTGCGGGTTGCCGACGTAGTCGACCGAGACCAGCTCCTCCTCCTCGTACGCAAGGATGCCCTTCATCCGCCCCTCGGCGGCGGCGCGGAGCGCGTCGTTCACCTGCGCGGCGGTGGCCTCGCGCTCCAGCTCGCAGGTCAGGTCGACCACCGAGACGTCGGGCGTGGGGACGCGGATCGCCATCCCGTCGATCCTGCCCTTCACCTGGGGGATGACGAGACCCGTCGCCTTGGCGGCGCCCGTGGTCGTGGGGATCATGGACATGGCGGCGGCGCGGGCGCGGCGCAGGTCCTTGTGGGGCAGGTCGAGGATCTGCTGGTCGTTGGTGTAGGCGTGCACCGTGGTCATGACCCCGCGGCGGAAGCCGAACTCGTCCAGCAGCACCTTCACCACCGGGGCCAGGCAGTTGGTGGTGCAGCTCGCGTTGGAGATGACGTGGTGGCTGGCCGGGTCGTAGCCGTCCTCGTTCACGCCCAGGACGATGGTGATGTCCTCGTCCTTGGCCGGGGCGGAGATAATCACCTTCTTGGCGCCGCCCTCCAGGTGCTTGGCGGCGTCGGCGCGCTTGGTGAAGCGGCCGGTGCACTCGATCACCACGTCCACGCCCCGGTCGCCCCAGGGGAGCGCGGCGGGGTCCTTCTCGGCGAACACCTTCACCTCGTCGCCGTCCACCACCAGCGACGACTCGCGCGTCTCCACCGTGCCGGGGTAGTGCCCGTGCACGGAGTCGTGGCGCAGCAGGTGGGCGAGGGTCCTGGTGTCGGTGAGGTCGTTGACGGCGACGAAGTCGATCCCGGTGGCGCCGGACTGCTTGGCGGCGCGGAGAACGTTCCGCCCGATGCGGCCGAAGCCGTTGATGGCGACGCGGATGGCCATGTCTCTCCCTGAGCGGCGTTGCGGTACGATGAAGGCCGGCCCCGCCGGGAAGGTCCCGGGCGGGGCTAGCGGTCGAGCTCGGGAAGGACGCGCGCGAACGTCGCGACGCTCACCGCGCGCGCGCCTGCGCGCAGCAGGGCGTCCGCGCACTCCAGCGCGGTCGCCCCCGTGGTCCACACGTCGTCCACCAGCACGACGTGCCGCCCGAGCAGATCGCCGGCCCGCTCGCGGGGGACGGCGAAGGCGCCGGCTACGTTAGCCCGGCGCTCGTCGGGATGCAAGGCCGTCTGGGTAGCAGCGGCGCGCGTCCGCAGCAGGATGCCCTCGTCCGCCGTCCTGCCCGTCCGCTCGGCGAAGCCGAGGGCCAGCATGGCGGCCTGGTTGTAGCCCCTCTCCCGCACGCGGGCCCTCGACGTGGGGACGGGAACCACGAGCCGCGCCTCGTCGACGACGTCCCACGGGAAGTCCATCGCCGCCATGCGCGCGGAGAGCGGACCGGCGACGGCGGACCACCCCCGATACTTCAGCGCGTGCACCAGCGCGCGCACCTGCTCGCCCATCAGGAAGGCGGAGCGGACGGCGCGCACGGCCGCCGGCCACCCCTCGCACGAGCGGCAGACGGGGCGCGGCGTAGACCCCGGCAGGACGGGCGCCCAGCACCGCGGGCAGCGCGGCGCCGGGATCGGGCGGCAGCGCGCCCAGCAGACGCCGCACACCAGCCGCTCCGTCGCCGACGTGGGTACCGGGCGGGAGCAGCCGGCGCAGATCGGGGCGAAGACCAGGTCCAGGGCTCCCTCCACCAGGCGCGAGGCGAGCGCGCGGGCCATCGTCGGCGCCGTCACTCCACCCCCGGCGCGGCGAGCGCCGCCCGCATGGCCTCCAGCGGCGGCTCGCGCCGCCACCAGCGGCGGAAGGCGGCGGCGCCCTGGAGCAGCAGCACCTCCCGCCCATCCGCCGCGGGGACGCCGGCCTCGCGCAGCGCCCGCACCCACGGCGTCCCGCCGCGCGCGTAGACCAGGTCCAGCGCCGCGGCGCAGCGCGCCCCTCCGTCCATCGACAGCGGGAGCGCGTCCCCGTCCTTCAGCCCCAGCGACGTGGCGTTCAGGGCCAGGCCGAATTCCTCGCCCGCCAGCTCGCGGGCGTCCGACGCGACCTCCACCGAGCCGCCGGCGGAGAGCGCGTCCGCCAGCGCCTCCGCCCGCTCCCGCGTGCGGTTGAGGACCACGACGCGGCGCGCCCCCTCCGTCAGCAGCGCGTGCACCGCGGCGCGGGCCGATCCCCCGGCGCCGACGACGACGCAGGAGAGCCCGGCGGGCGAGCGGCCCAGGAGGGCCTCCACCGCGCCGCGGACGCCCTCCACGTCGGTGTTGTCGCCCCACACCTCGCCGTCCTGCGCCCAGAAGGTGTTGCAGGCTCCGGTGGCCTCGACCGACTCCGTCCGCCGGTCGACGGCGCGCGCGGCCTCCTCTTTGTGCGGCACGGTCACGTTCCCGCCCCCGCCCGCCCGGGCGAGGGCGCGCAGGAGCGGGCCGGCCTCTCCGGCAGGGCAGCGGAGGGCGACGTATACGCCGTCCAGCCCGGCCGCGGCGATCGCGGCGTTCTGGAAGACGGGGGAGAGGGAGTGCGAGACGGGATCGCCCAGGATGGCCAGCACCCGGGTCGCGGCGGTGGGGGCGGGGCTCACGGATCCAGGATCGGCGACAGTCGGTCGAGGGCGGCGGTGACGAGCTCGGTGAGCTCGCGGAAGGTCTGCTCGTAGACTTCCGCCGGGCCGCCGAAGGGGTCGGCGACGCCGGCGCCCCCGTGCACGCCCGACGCGAAGTCGGGGAGGAGGGCGGCCTTCTCCCCCGCGCCCAGGCGGGAGAGCCCGGCCACGTGCGACGGGCTCATCCCCAGCACCAGGTCCGCCCAGCCGAGCACCTCGCGCGTGGCGGGCCGGGACTGGTGGGCGTCCACGTGCAGGCCGTGCCGCGCGGCCACGGCCAGCGCCTCGCGAGACGCGCGGTCGCCCCGGCGCGCGGAGAGGCCGGCGGAGGCCACCCGCACGTTCGCCCACCCCCGCCGCCGCAGCTCCTCGCGGGCGATGGCCTCGGCGAGGGGGGAGCGGCAGGTGTTGCCGGTGCAGACGAAGAGGATGTTGAAGGTCGTGGTCCGAGGGGTCCCGCCCTCGCTCATCTCCTCCGGAGCCGGGGAGGATGCGGGCTCGTCCGGTCGCACGGTGTTCTCGTTCCGTCGCATGGGTGCACGGTTCCGGGTGGGGGACAGCCGCTCCGGTTGCTGCAAGTTCCCTGCTCGCCCGCCGCCTTCCGCCGCCCCACCGGCAGGGTGAGACCGAGCGCCAACCCGCCGCCGGCGGACGCCCCGCGGGGGGAGACCGCCTCCCACCGCTCGCCCAGGGCGGAGCCGAGCAGCGCCCCGAACGCCGCGCCGCCGGCGGCGAAGCTCGCCACCGCGAAGGCCCGCCGCGCCCGCGTCTCCTCGGCGCCGGGGGCGAAGAGCGCCGTGGGCACACCGAGCGCGACGGCCCCGGCGCCCGCGCCCAGCATGGCTCCGCGCGCTCGTCCCCCCGCGCTCACCCGCAGCTCGATCACCGCGGAGCGGGGGATGGCCAGGGTGATGCGCTCCGGCCCGCCCAGGTAGAGCGTGTCCCGCGTCGCCCGGTTGATGCGCCCGCGCAGCGGCCGCTCCGCGATGGCCGGCGCCACCAGCCGCACCCGCGTCCCCGGCCGCAGCGCGCCGTCCGCCGCCTGCGCGGCCAGCGGCGCGGCGGAGAGCGACAGGAGCAGGGCGGCGAGCAGCGCGGACGGTCGCATGGGCGCGGGGTGGCGAGGGCGGGAGAAAGTGGGCCGGAGGGGACGGCCCGTCAAGGCTCGGCCGCAGAGGCGCGCAGCAGGGCCTCCACGACCGGCAGGTCGCCCGGACGGGTGACCTTCAGGTTGGTGGGATCGCCGTCCACCACGCGGACGCGTCCACCCCCGCGCTCGAACACCGCCGCGTCGTCCGTCGCGGCCACGCCCTCCGCCGCGGCGCGGGCGTACGCCTCAAGCAGCGGCCGGAAGGGGAAGCCCTGCGGCGTCTGCGCCTGCCAGAGCCGCGCGCGGTCCGGCGTCGCGGCGACGACGCCGTCCTCCCCCACCTCCTTGATGGTGTCCGTCACGCGCACGGCCGCGATCGCGCCGTCCTCTCCACAAGCCGCGAGCACGCGGTCCACGACTCCGCGCGTCAGCAGCGGCCGCGCGCCGTCGTGCACCAGCACGCGCTCCGCGTCCGCCGGCACCGCGGCAAGACCCGCGCGCACCGAGTCCCCCCGCTCGGCCCCGCCGGCGACGATCCCGACGGGCAGGCTGGCGAGCCAGGCGGGCGGATCGGCCGCGTCCGCCCCCGGAAGGACGACGACGACCGTCGCGATCTCCGGATGATCGAGGAACGGACGGACGGCGCGCAGCAGGACGGGCTCGCCGTCCAGCACCAGGTACTGCTTGCGGACGGAGCCGCCCATGCGCCGCCCCGCCCCGCCGGCGACGACCACGGCCGCCGCGCGGCCGCTCGGCTCAGCCAAGGACGGCCTGGATGAGCGCACGGACGTCCGGCACCTCGACCACCGCGATCCCCGCCGGGAGCGTCGCGGGGCGCGCGCGCGGCGGGAGGTACGCGGTGCGGAACCCCATCCGCGCCGCCTCGGTGAGCCGCCGCTCCACCTGGCCGACGGGGCGAAGCTCGCCCCCCAGCCCCAGCTCGCCCACGAAGACCGCGTCCGGCGGGATCGGCCGGTCGAAGACGCTGGACGCCAGCGCCACCGCCACCGCCGCGTCCCCCGCCGTCTCCCCCAGCCGCAGCCCGCCCACCACGTTCAGGAAGACGTCCAGCGCGCCGAACGCGAGCCCCGCCCGCTTCTCCAGCACGGCCAGGAGGAGCGCCAGGCGCTTGTGGTCGAACCCCGTCGCCACCCGCTGAGGGGCGCCGTAGGCGGCCTTGGCGGCGAGTGCCTGCACCTCGACGAGGAGAGGGCGCGTACCCTCCAGCGTGGCGACGACGGCGGAGCCGGACGCGCCGCCGGTGCGCTCGCCCAGGAAGAGCTCCGAGGGGTTGGCGACGGGCACCAACCCCGCCGCTGTCATGCGGAAGACGCCGATCTCGTCCACGCCGCCGAAGCGGTTCTTGGTGGCGCGCAGGACGCGGTGGTCCAGCCCGCCCTCGCCCTCGAAGTACAGCACGGTGTCGACGATGTGCTCCAGCGTCTTGGGCCCCGCGATCCCGCCGCCCTTGGTGACGTGGCCCACGAGGAAGACGGCGGTGCCGGTCTGCTTGGCGAACCGCTGCAGGCGGGCGGCGCACTCGCGGACCTGGCCCACGTTGCCGGGCGCGCCCTCCAGCTCCGGGGTGTGGACGGTCTGGATGGAGTCCACGAGCAGCACGTCCGGCGCGCGCTCTGCCGCCGCCAGCAGGATGGTCTCCAGCTCGGTCTCGGCGAGCAGGGTGACCTCGCCCGCGGAGCCCTCCAGGCGCTCGGCGCGGAGCTTCACCTGCAGGGCCGACTCCTCGCCCGAGACGTAGAGCGTGCGGCGCCCCTCGGCCTCCAGCCGGCTCGCGACCTGGAGCAGGATCGTCGACTTGCCGATCCCGGGCTCGCCGCCGACCAGCACCACGGAGCCCGGGACGATCCCGCCGCCCAGCACGAAGTCCAGCTCCTCCAGCCCCGTCGTCCAGCGCCGGCCCTCGCTCCCCTCCACGTCGCGCAGGCGGATGGGCGCGACGGAGGGCGCCGCGCGCAACGCCGCGCCGCCGCCGCCGGACGCGCCCACGCGCCCCCTGGGAGCGCGGGTCACGGGCTCCTCGACGAGCGAGTTCCACTCCTTGCAGGCGGGGCACTGCCCCGCCCACCGGGGCGTCTCGTTGCCGCACTCGCGGCAGAAGAAGAGGGTCTTCGTCTTCGCCATCGATCGTCGTGCTCTCCGGTGCGCGGGTCCGGAGGATGGGCCCCCGCGGGAACGGCGCGGTGCGGCGGACCGCGGGGCGGTCCGGCGATTCCCGGCCGACGAGCAAGGTAACGCGGGGCGGGCGAAGCGCCAGACGGAGAGCAGGGGGAGATGAACGGATCGCGCGACGGCGGAGGTCGAGGCAACCGCTGTTGCCGGCGGTTGAAACCGCTGCAACGACTATACGAAGCCGCCTGCGCGGACTGGCCTGCTCCCGGTGCGTCCGCAGGTCCGTCCACGAGACGTGCATCCAAGGTCCCGCGTCAGGTGCGGTGACGCCGCAGTGGAGTCCCGCAGGGACGATTGCCGTTCTCAGCCGGGGGCTTTACGCCCCCGGATCGCGGACGAAGGCCGATGGCCGCCGACCCCGCTGGCCGTTCCCCCGAAACGAGTACGGACCGAAACCCACGGGGGTATCGTGGGGTTCGGTCCGTGGCCGGGGAGACCCCGGAGGGCGGCGGGGAATGCGGCCCTGTCGTGCAAGCGCCCCACCCCGCCCGAGGAGGCTCGCCGGCCCCGCGGAGGAGACCCGGCGGCGGTATCGCCGGGGCCCCGGAGCGGCCCTCCGCGACGTCCTCCGACCAGCCTCCGAACGGTCCTATGGAACGGGCTAGAAGCCGCCTCCGCCAGGACCTTCCTCGGCGCGGCCGGAGAAGCTCTCGAAGCGGGTGAACTCCTTGTGGAACATCAGCCGCACGGTGCCGGTGGCGCCGTTCCGCTGCTTCCCGATGACGACCTCGGCCAGGCCCTCCAGCGAGTTCCCCTCCTTGTCCACCGGGCCGTAGTAGTACTCCGGGCGGTAGAGGAACATGATGACGTCTGCGTCCTGCTCGATCGCGCCCGATTCTCTCAGGTCCGACATCATGGGGCGCTTGTCGGGGCGCTGCTCCACCGCTCGCGAGAGCTGGGAGAGCGCGACCACCGGGAGCTCCAGCTCCTTGGCCAGCGCCTTCAGCCCGCGCGAGATCTCCGACACCTCCTGCTGGCGGTTCTCCGACTTGCCGTTGGAGACCATGAGCTGCAGGTAGTCGACGATGATCATCGACAGGTCCGGGCGGTCGGCCTTGAGCCGGCGCGCCTTGGCTCGCATCTCCAGGATCGAGATGCCGGCGGTGTCGTCGATGTAGATGGGGGCGGTGTTCAGCAGCCCCGCGGCCTGCGCCAGGCGCGGGTAGTCGTCGTCGCGCAGCCGGCCCGTGCGGACGCGGTGCGCCTCCACGCGCGCCTCGGAGGTCAGGAGCCGCTGCACCAGCGACTCCTTGCTCATCTCCAGCGAGAAGAAGGCGACCGGGTGCTTCGCCGCGATCGCCGCGTGCTGGGCGATGTTCAGGACGAACGCGGTCTTCCCCATGGACGGCCGGGCGGCCACGATGACCAGGTCGCCCTTCTGGAAGCCCGCCGTCTTCTCGTCCAGATCGTGGAAGCCGGTGGGCACGCCGGTGATGGACGACGAGTTCGCCGCCATCGTCTCGATCTGTTCCATCGCCGGCCAGAGCAGCTCCTTGATCCAGACGAAACCCTTCCGCTCGTGCGTCTGGGCGATCTGGAAGATGCGCTGCTCCGCCGTGTCCAGCAGGCGGTCCACCTCGCCCTGGTTGCCGTAGGTGTCCTGGATGATGGTGGTGGCCGCCTCGATCAGGCGGCGCAGCACGGCCTTCTCGCGGACGATCTTGGCGTGGTACTCGATGTTCGCCGCCGTGGGCACGGCGTCCAGCAGCGTCGCCAGGTACTGCACCCCGCCCACCGACTCCAGCTCGTCCGCGTTCTTCAGCTCCTCGGCCAGCGTCACGGGGTCCAGCGCCGCGCCCCGCTCCCACACGCGCACCATGGACCGGAAGAGCCGCCGGTGGCGCTCCGGGTAGAACATGGTGTCGTCCACGACCTCGATCGCCTTGGTCAGCGCGTCGACGTCGATCAGCATCCCGCCCAGCACGGCGATCTCCGCCTCGGCGGAGTACGGGGGGGACCGGTCCGTGAAAGCGCCCGGAAGCCCCTCGGAGGCCGCGATGCGCGGGATGGCGGGGATGGTCTGCATGACAGGCGCTCCGGTGCTGCGGTACGGCTATGACGAACGGGGGCGGCGGGTGGCCGCCCCTCTCAGGACGAGGCCAGGACGTCGCGGAGGCGCTGGAGGTCCTCCCACGTGGCCCGTACCCAGGCCTGGTTGCGCAGCAGATAGGCCGGGTGGTACGTGGCGACGAGCGGCACACCGTGGTAGGCGTGGGTCTTCCCCCGCAGCCGAGAGATGGCTGTCGGAGTGCCCAGCAGCGTCTGCGCCGCGAAGGTGCCGAAGGCCATGATCGCCCGCGGACGCACCAGCTCCACCTGTCGGAGCAGGTAGGGCGAGCAAGCCTCCACCTCGTCCGGCTGCGGGTTCCGGTTCTGCGGCGGCCGGCACTTCAGCACGTTGCAGACGTAGACGCTCTCCCGCGGCATGCCCACGGAGGCCAGCAGCAGGTCCAGCAGCTTCCCCGCCTTCCCCACGAAGGGGCGCCCGGTGCGGTCCTCCTGCTCCCCCGGCGCCTCGCCCACCACCATCACCTCGGCGTCGGGATCCCCCTCGCCGAAGACCACCCGGGTCCGCGTCTGCGCCAGGCGGCAGCGGGGGCAGCCCAGGGCCACGTCGCGCAGCGCGTCCAGCGTCGGCAGCGAGACGATCTCGGCCGCGGGGGCGTAGGGCGCGGGCGCGTCCGGCCCGGGGCGCATCGGCCCCTCTGCCGGCGGCGCCGCGGGACGGAAGGGCGCCGGGGGACGGGAAGGCGCCGTCGTACGGCCGGAGGTCGTCGTCGGCGGCGTCGGCCGGGGAGTCGCGCCGGTCCGGGCGGCGGGCGCGGAAGACGCCGCGGCGGAGGCGGGGACGTCCCCGGAGGGCCCGCGGCGGGCGGAGAGCAGGGCGCGCAGCTCGGCGTCCGTCCACCCCTCCAGCACCAGCTCGGCGTCGCCCAGCTCGGCGCGCTGGCCCAGGTAGCGCGCCAGCAGCTCCCGGGGATCGCTCACGGCCGGGGGGCGGAGAGGAGATCCTCCACGCGGTCCAGGATGCGGTCGGCGACCTCCGCCTTGTGCAGCAGCGGCAGCGCCTCGTCGCCGCGGCCGGGCTGGAGGAGGACCACGCGGTTGGTCTCCACCTCGAACCCCGCGCCCGGCTCCGTCGCGTCGTTCAGGACGAGGAGGTCGAGCCCCTTCCCCTCCAGCTTCCGCCGCCCGTTCGCCAGGGCGTCGTGCGTCTCCAGCGCGAAGCCGACGACGACGCACCGCGCGGGACGGGCCTCCCGCGTCGAGCGGAGGACGTCCGCCGTGGGCTCCAGGCGGATCTCCGGGACGCCGCCCGTCTCCTTCTTGATCTTCTCCGCCGCGGGCGAGGCCGGACGGAAGTCCGCCACCGCGGCCGCCATGACGAGGACGTCGGCGGAGGGGAGGGACGCGGCGACCGCGGAGCGCATCTCCTCCGCCGTCTCGATCCGCTCCACCCGCACGCCGTCCGGCGCGGGGAGGGAGGTGGGGCCGGTGACGAGGAGGACGTCCGCGGCCCGACGCCACGCCGCCGCCGCGATCTCGTAGCCCATGCGCCCGGACGAGCGGTTGCCGATGAAGCGTACGGGGTCGATGGCCTCGCGCGTCCCGCCGGCGGTGACCACGACGCGCTTCCCGGCCAGGGGCCCGGCGGGCTCCAGGGCGCGGGCGGCGTGCGCCAGGATCTCCTCCGGCTCGATCAGCCGGCCGGGTCCCTCTCCCTCGCCCCAGGCGAGCGGACCCACGGCGGGGCCCGCGATCCGGTAGCCGGCGTCGGCCAGGCGGCGGAGGTTGGCCTGGGTGAGGGCGTGGGCGTACATCCGGTCGTTCATGGCCGGGCAGAGGACGACGGGCGCCCCGGTGGCCAGCAGGACCGCGGCCAGGAGGTCGTCCGCCATGCCGGCGGCGGCGCGGGACAGGAAGTTCGCCGTGGCGGGGGCGACGACGACGACGTCGGCGTCGCGCGCCAGGCGGATGTGCAGCAGCGGCTCGGCCGAGGTGTAGGCCGTGGTGTGCACGGCCCGCCCGGTGAGCGCCTCGAAGGAGAGGGGGCGCACGAACTCGAGCGCCCCCGCGGTCAGGACCACCTCCACCCGGGCCCCGGCGAGCGCCATCTCGCGCGCGACGGGGATCGCCTTGTACGCGGCGATCCCGCCCGTCACGCCCAGGACGACGCGGCGCCCCGCGAAGGGGCGCCGCGGACCGCGCGCGCCGGCCACCGGGCCGCTAGAGCTGGTCGGGGCGAAGGCGCTCGATCAGCCGGAAGTCCGAGCGCCCGGCGGCGACCTCTTCCAGCGAGATGGTGGTGAGCTTCTCGCGAGGCTCGCCGCCGGTGACGGTGGGGTCCTCCATCAGCTCGTTGCGGCGCAGCTCGTTCAGGTTGCGCGCGTACTTGGCGGCGACCAGCACGCCGAGGTACTTGCTCCCGGTGTGACGGGCGGCCTGTCCGGGGGTGACGACTCTCATGGGGCTCCTGCCGTGGGTGGTTCGGCGCCCTCGCGGGCCGCCAGGTGCGCTCGGATCTCTCCGCAGATGCGGTCCATCTCCTCGTGGAGGTCCGCGATGCGCGACACTCTCCGCGACTCGGCCGCCAGGATTCCCTCCACGGCGGCGACCGCGGCCTGCAGGTCGTCGTTCACGACCACGTAGTCGAACTCGGCCGCCTGGTGAACCTCCTCCAGGGCGGCGTCCATGCGGCGGGCGCGCGCCTCCACGCTCTCGCTCCCCCGGCCCAGCAGGCGCTCCGCGAGGGCGACGCCGCTCGGGGGAAGAACGAAGACGTGGACCGCCCCCGGGAACTTGGAGCGGATCTGCCTGGCTCCCTGCACGTCGATGTCGAGCAGCAGGAACTCGTCGCGGGCGACGGCCTCCTCCAGGTTCCGCAGCGGGGTGCCGTACCAGTTGCCGTGCACCCGCGCGTGCTCCACCAGCTCCCCCGCGTCCAGCATGCGCAGGAACTCCTCCTCGGGCACGAAGTGGTAGTCGCGCCCGTCGCGCTCGTACCCCCGGGGAGGGCGGGTGGTGGCGGAGACGGAGAAGACCACGTCGGGGCGCCGCTCCCGCAGCGCCCGCGCGATGGTCGTCTTCCCCGCCCCGCTCGGCGCCGAGAGGATCACCGGGAAGGTGCGCGTGCGCAGCCGTCCGGCCGTCACTCGACGTTCTCCACCTGCTCGCGGAGCCGCTCCACCTCTTCCTTCACGGCCACCACGCGATGGGCGATCGCCGCGTCGTTGGCCTTGGAGCCGATGGTGTTGGCCTCGCGGTGCATCTCCTGGACGAGGAAGGAGAGGCGCTTCCCCACCGGCTCGGCCAAGTCGGCCGCCAGCAGCTCGCGGAAGAGCTCCACGTGCGAGCGGAAGCGCACCAGCTCCTCGTTCACGTCCCAGCGCTCGGCCAGGTACGCCACCTCCTGCGCCACCCGGTCCTCGTTCACCCCCAGGTCGCCGGCCAGCTCGCGGATCGCGGCCCGCAGCCGGTCGCGCTCGGAGACCAGCCGGGCGGGGGCCAGCCGCTCCACCTCGGCCAGCGACGCCGAGATCGCGGCCAGGCGGCCCTCCAGGTCGTCGTGGAGGCGCTTCCCCTCGTCCTCGCGCATGGCGACGTTGCGGCGGGCGGCCTCCTCGATGGCGGCGCGCAGGTCCTCGCCGGCCACCTCCACCGGCGCGTCGCCCTCGTCGCGCACGAAGATGTCGTTGTAGCGGGCGAGCAGGTCGAGCGTGGGCTCGCCGGAGACGCCGAAGCGCTCGCCCAGCCGGCGGAAGAGCGCCAGGTACCCCTCCACCCGCTCCTCGTCCAGGCGCAGCCCGCGGCCGCCCTCGGCGGCGGGGCGCTCCAGGCGCACGGAGCAGCTCGCGTGGCCGCGGGAGAGGTGGCCGCGAAGCCACTCGCGCGCCTCCGTCTCCCAGCGCGCCAGCGACGAGGGAAGGCGGAAGGTCGCGTGGAAGTGGCGGTGGTTGACCGTCCGCACCTCCACCAGCAGGGTGCCCGCCGCCACCGCCCGCTCGGCCTCCCCGAACCCCGTCATGCTCCGGATCATACCCCTCCGTGGGCCGCCGGAAAGCTACCGGCGGAAGCGGTGCAAGTCAACCGAAGAGGCAGGCTTGCGCCGGCCCTCAGTTCCTCAGGAACCAGCGCGCGCCGAAGGTGGTGCGGCTCCCCGCCAGGGGTCGCCCGCCCACGTCCACGGCCGTCTGGCGGTTCACCAGGTTCTCCAGCGCCAGGAACGCGCGCACGTCCAGCACGCGCACCTGCAGGAAGAGGTTGAACAGCACGTAGGGCTCCGCGGCCAGCGTCTCGTCGGGGCGCGCGGGGTCGAAGGTGAGCGCCGAGCCGTGGTACACGGCCTCCCCCCGCAGCGTGGGCTCGAGCTGGCCGCCCTTGAAGACGCGGTGCAGCTCCACCGCCAGGCGCCCCTGGTCCTGCGGCAGGAAGCGCCGCTCCGTCTCGGCGATCCGCCGCGCGTACCACCCGTCGAAGCGGGCCCACGGGAAGTAGAGGGGGCCGGAGGCCCACGCCTCCACCCCGTCCTCGGCCCCGCCCCCGGCGGATGCCGTCCCCACGTCGAACGCCAACCCGTACGGGGCCACGCGGTCCACGTCGTCGCGCACGAAGGCCGCGCCGGCCACGATGCCCCCCCCCGCCCACTCGGCCCCCGCGCGGAGCCCCTGCAGGGCGGACTCCTCGCCGCGGAAGAGGCGCAGCGGCACCGCCACCGTGGGCTCCCCCGGCTGCCCCACCCCGGCGATGGGAAGGCGCAGCAGGGTGGTGTCCCGGGCCACGCGGATCCCCCGGGTCCCCGTGGCCGCCGTGCCGAAGACGGCGAGGCCGCGCGCGAGGCCCAGCCGCGCGGACGCCTCGGCCTCCAGCCCGCCCACGCCCCCCGCGTCCAGCCGCCGCGCCTCGCCCGAGACCGTCAGCCGCTCGCGGGGGGAGACCTCCGCCCGCACGGAGAGCTCGCTCCCGCCGGGGGCGAACCCCTCGTCGCTCCCGCGCAGCAGGCGCGCGGTGCCCTCCAGCGAGCCGGCGGGGAGCACATAGCGCAGGCGGCCCACGTACTGCTGCAGCGCGCCCTCCAGCGAAACGGTGTCCGTCCCCGCCTGCGTCCGCGAGCTGCGCCCGGCCATCACCTCGGCCCAGAGGGGGCCGCGGATGCGGGCGTGGCCGCGGACCAGCAGCTCGCTGCGGTCGGTGCTCTCCGCCAGCGACGCGGGGTTGCGCGTCGTGGTCTCCAGGTCGGCCGTCGTCTTCCGGTATTCCACCCGAAAGCCCCGGTCGGGGGAGAGCAGGTGCGTCCAGCGCGCGCCGTAGGTGGTCGCCGTGAACGGCTGCCGCCCCAGGTAGCCGTCGGTGTCGACCAGGTCGAAGAGGGCCTCGACCAGGTTGCGCTCGCCCATCACCGGGCGGGCGAAGAGGAAGCGCAGGAAGCGCGTGTTGTAGTCGCCGTCCCCGGCCTCGATCCCCGTCCACGGCCGCGCGTCGGGGAGGCGGAAGGTGCGCAGCTCGATCCGCGTCTCCGACAACCCGCGGCGGACGGTCACCGCCTCCAGGTCCGCCAGGGCCAGGCGCTGCACGTCGAAGGTGCCGGTCCCCAGCGGGTGCAGCTCCCACCCGTCCAGGAAGACGCGGGTGCGCCCGCCCCCCAGGGCGAACGCGGAGATCCCCGCGGGGGCGCCGAAGCTCCCCCCGCGGGTGATCACCAGCCCGGGGACGCGCTCCAGCAGGTCCAGGATCGAGACGGAGTGGTAGTACGCCAGGTCGGCGCGCTCCCAGCGCCAGGTGCCGTTCCACGCCCCCCCGCGCTCCACCGCGGGGGCGAGGGGAAGGACGGGAGCGGCCTTCGTGGTGTCCTCGGGAACGCTGTCGCGGAGGACGGGAAGGGTGTCGCGGTCGGTGGCGTCGGGCGGGATGACGACGCGCGCGGTGTCGCGCTTCGGCGGGTCCTGCGCCCGGACGGGGGCGGCGGAGAGGAGCGCCAGCGCCCCCGCCGCCGCGGCCAGGAGGCTGCGGGTACGGCTCATGGGCACCGCGGCTGCCTCACCCGGCCCGGGAGAGGACCCACTCCACGAAGAGGCGGGTGGGAACCCCGGTCGAGCCCTTGCTCTGGTACGACAGCTTGCCGTCCCCGTACGCCGTGCCGGCCACGTCCAGGTGGACCCAGGGGAAGTCGCCCACGAACTCGCGCAGGAACCACGCGGCCGTGATGGTGCCCGCCGGGCGCCCGCCCGAGTTCTTGACGTCGGCGTAGTCGGACTTGATCTGCTCGCGGTACTCCTCGTACATGGGCAGCGGCCAGCAGCGCTCTCCGGCACGGTCGCCCGCGGCGCGGACCTCCTCCAGCAGCGCCTCGTCGTTCCCCATGATCGCCGTGGCCTGGTGGCCCAGGGCGATGACGCAGGCGCCGGTGAGGGTGGCCGCGTCCAGGAGCGCCGCCGGCTCGAAGCGGCGCGCGTAGGAGAGAGCGTCCGCCAGGATCAGCCGTCCCTCGGCGTCGGTGTTCACCACCTCGATCGTCTTGCCCAGGTGCGAGACCAGGACGTCGCCCGGCTTCATGGCGGCCGCGCCCAGCAGGTTCTCGCTGGAGGGGACGATGCCGACGACGTTCGCCTTCACCTTCAGCTCGGCGATGGCCTGCATGGCGCCCAGGACCGCCGCCCCGCCGCACATGTCGAACTTCATGTCCTCCATGCCGGCCGCGGGCTTGATGGAGATGCCGCCCGCGTCGAAGGTCAGCCCTTTGCCCACGATGACCAGCGGCTTCTCCCCGCCCGCCCCGCCGCGGTGCTCCAGCACGATCAGCCGGGGCTCCTGCACCGAGCCGGCGGAGACGCCCAGCAGGGCGCCCATCCCCTCCTTCGCCATCTCCTTGGGGCCCAGGATGGTGACCTTGAGCCCGCCCTCCTTGGCGATCCGCTCCGCCGTCTCCGCCAGGTACGTGGGCGTGGCGCGGTTGCCGGGAAGGTTGCCCAGCGTCCGCGCGGTGCACTCCCCCCGGGCGACGACCGCCCCCACCGTGGCGCCCTCGGCCGCCTGTGCGGAGGAGGCGGCGTCCTCCACCACGATCCGCGCCTCGGCCAGCGCCACGGGGGCGGGGGCGTCCTGCGGCGGCGACCGGGTCTCGGTGAACGTGTAGGCGCCCAGCACCAGGCCCTCGGCCAGGGCGCGGCCCGCCTCGCGGGGGGGGACGGGGAGGCCGGCGGGGAGGGCGACGGCGACGCGCGCGGCGCGGGCCTTCCCGGCCTGCTTCGCGGCGGTGCCGCCCAGCTTGCGCAGGCGCTCCGCCGTGGCGTCCGCCGCCTTGCCGGCGCCCACCAGCAGGACGCGGTCGGCCTTCACCGCGCCGCCGGGCCAGAGCAGGGCGGTCTCGCCCTCTTTGCCGGACAGGTCGCCCAGCGCCCGCAGCGCCGCGATGCGGCCCCCCAGCGAGCCGTCGAGCGCATCCAGCCCCGCCGAGGGCGCGTCGCCCTGGAAGACGGGGACCACCAGGAGGGGCTCCTCGATGTCGGCGGGGGCGGCGTGGACGACCGTGATCTTCATGAGCGGGCGGCGATGCGGTGGATGGATGCGTGGCGGGCCCGGCGCGGGTGCGCCGGGCCCGCCCGCGGCTTACATGCTCTCGACGATCTTCCGGCCGAACTCCGAGCAGGAGACCTTGGTGGCGCCCTCCATCAGCCGCTCGAAGTCGTAGGTCACCGTCTTGTTGCGGATGGCGCCCTCCAGCCCCTTCACGATCAGGGCGGCCGCCTCGTCCCACCCCAGGTAGCGCAACATCATCTCGCCGGAGAGGATGACCGAGCCGGGGTTCACCATGTCCTTGCCCGCGTACTTGGGCGCGGTGCCGTGCGTGGCCTCGAAGATGGCGTGGCCCGACACGTAGTTGATGTTCGCCCCCGGCGCGATGCCGATGCCGCCGACCTGCGCCGCCAGCGCGTCGGAGACGTAGTCGCCGTTCAGGTTGAGGGTGGCGATCACGTCGTAGTCCCTGCCGCGCGTCAGGATCTGCTGCAGGAAGGCGTCGGCGATGGCGTCCTTGACGATCACCTTGCCGGCCTTCTCGGCCTCGGACTGCGCGCGGTTGGCGGCGTCGTCGCCCTCGGCGTCCCGGATCACGTCGTACTGCGCCCAGGTGAAGACGCGGTCGCCGAACTCGCGCTCGGCGAGCTCGTAGCCCCACGTCTTGAAGGCGCCCTCGGTGAACTTCATGATGTTGCCCTTGTGCACCAGCGTCACCGAGCGGCGCTTGTGGCGAAGGGCGTGCTCCAGCGCCGCGCGCACCAGCCGCTCCGTGCCCTCGCGCGAGACGGGCTTGATGCCGAAGCCGGACGTCTCCGGGAAGCGGACCTTCTTGAAGCGGTCGGGGAAGGTCTCCCGCAGCAGCGACGCGAAGCGCTGCGCGTCCTCGGTCCCCTCCTCGAACTCGATGCCGGCGTAGATGTCCTCGGTGTTCTCGCGGAAGATCACCATGTCCACGTCGCCGGGGCGCTTCACGGGGGAGGGTACGCCCTCGAACCACCGGACGGGGCGCACGCAGGCGTACAGGTCCAGGATCTGGCGGAGCGCCACGTTGAGCGAGCGGATGCCGCCGCCGACCGGGGTGGTGAGCGGGCCCTTGATCCCCACCAGGTACTCGCGGAAGGCCGCCAGCGTCTCGTCCGGGAGCCAGGAGCCGGTGGCGTGGAAGGACTTCTCGCCCGCCAGCACCTCCAGCCAGTGGATGCGGCGCTTCCCGGCGTAGGCCTTCTCCACGGCGGCGTCGAAGACCGGCTGCGAGGCCGCCCAGATGTCGGGGCCGGTGCCGTCGCCCTCGATGAAGGGAAGGATCGGCTGGTCCGGGACGTGGAGCCTGCCCTCGCGGATCTCGACGCGCTCGCCGTCCGCCGGGATGGTGGGCTGCCAGGAAGTCGCCATCTCTGCTCTCAGCTTGTGAGGGGTCCGGGGCGCGACCCGCGCGCCCGACCGGAAAACACGAGAGGCGCGGCGGGGGTGCCGCCGCGCCCCGGAAGGCGGTTCGCCCCCGACGCCGTGCCTGCCGCGGGGCCTGTCCCCGCTAGCGCTGCTCGATCGGTGCCACCTTCAGCCCGCGCGGCCCCACGTACTCGGC
The DNA here is from genome assembly GCA_030146875.1 of Longimicrobiaceae bacterium. Taxonomy (GTDB): domain Bacteria; phylum Gemmatimonadota; class Gemmatimonadetes; order Longimicrobiales; family Longimicrobiaceae; genus JASLAX01. Next base: position 15,997 of record JASLAX010000066.1, on the reverse strand, counting down.
CTCGGGGCGGATCAGGCGGTTGTTGGCGTACTGCTCGAAGAGGTGCGCGGTCCATCCCGGCACGCGGGCGATGGCGAAGACGGCGGTGAACAGGTCCTCGCCGATCCCCAGCGTGGTGTAGACCGAGGCCGAGAAGAAGTCCACGTTCGGGTAGATCTTCTTGCCGGCGGCCTCCATCTTCGCCGTCATGTGGCTGCGGATGCGGTCCGACAGGTCCAGCCAGTACCGCCCGCCGCGCTCGCCCTGCTCGTCGCCCTCGGGCATGATCTGGTCGGCCAGCTCGCGCAGCACGGCGGCGCGCGGGTCGAGCGCCTTGTACACGCGGTGCCCGAAGCCCATGATCCGCTTGCCGCCGGCCAGCGCGTCGTCGACCCACTTCTCCGGCTCGCTGCCGCTGTCGGCGATGGCGCGCAGCATGTTCATCACCTCCACGTTCGCGCCGCCGTGCGAGGGGCCCTTCAGGGTCCCGATGGCGGAGACGACCGCGGAGTACAGGTCGGAGAGCGTGCCGGCCGTGACGCGCGCCGCGAAGGTGGAGGCGTTCATGCCGTGCTCGGCGTGCAGAACGAGCGCCACGTCCATGGTGCGGACGCGGATCTCGTCGGCCTCGCGGCCGTTCAGCATGTACAGGAAGTTCGCGGCGGTGTCCAGGCCGTCCTTTGGCTCCACCGGGTCCAGCCCCTGGCGGATGCGGTCGTAGGCCGCGACCATCGTCGGCATCTGCGCCGTGAGGAACAGCGCCTTGCGGCGGTTCTGCTCGGGCGAGTTGTCGTCCGCGTCCGGGTCGAACATGGACACGGCCGACACCGCGGTCCGCAGCGCGGCCATGGGATCGGAGTCGCGCGGCAGGGCGCGAAGGATCTCCACCATCTCGGGCCGCAGGGCGCGGTTGGCGGCGAACTGGGCCTTCAGCGCCTCCAGCTGCTCGCGGTTGGGGAGCGCGCCGTTCCAGAGGAGGTAGCAAACCTCCTCGAAGGTCGCGTTGCGGGCCAGGTCGTCGATCTCGTACCCGCCGTAGATCAGCTCACCCTCGGCCCCGTTGATCCAGCTCAGGCGGGACTGCCCGACCACCACACCTTCAAGCCCGCTCGTGGACATGGCGACTTCCTCGGACTCGATTTCAGGAGTACGTTCCGGTCTCTCTCGGGTCCCGGCACCCCTTCGAAAAGGGGGTCCGCGGGCGCCTGACGACGGCCCGGCCCGCCGGGTGCGTGAGTATAGCGAGGGCCCCGGGGACCCGCAAGGAGCCTCGGAGCCCCCCGGACCCCGCGCCACGGCGCGGCCGAAGCGGTCACCGCAGGTGCACCATTGCAAGCCCGGGAGCGCGTGGACGGACCCGACGACGCGGTGCTGATCGAGGAGATCCTGGGGGGAAGGAGGGAGCGGTACGCGCTGCTGGTGGAGCGCTACCAGGAGCCCCTCTTCCGCCACGCCCACGGCATGGTGGGCGATCCGGACGCGGCCGCCGACCTGGTGCAGGAGGCGTTCGTGAAGGCGTACACGTCGCTGGCCTCGTGCCAGGAGCCGGCGCGCTTCGGCGCCTGGGTGTTCCGCATCGTCCGCAACCGGTGCATGGACTGGCTCAAGGACGTGCGCCGCCAGCACGTGGAGCTGGACGAGGGCACCGCCCAGGCCCCTGCCGGCTACGACCCCGGCGAGGCGCTGGAGCGCTCCGAGCTGGACCGCGAGGTCCGCCTGGCGCTGGACGCGCTGCCCCACGCCCAGCGCGAGGCGTTCCTGCTGAAGCACGTGGAGGGGCGCTCGTACGAGGAGATGTCCGAGATGCTCGGCGCCTCCGTGAGCGCGCTGAAGATGCGCGTGATGCGGGCCCGCGAGGTGCTGCAGGAGCGGCTGAGCGGCCTGCGCGAATGACGGAGGGGCCCCGCGCCGGTGCGCGGGGCCCCTCGCTCCCTCCGGCGGACGTCCTCCGTCCCTCCACCGGCGTCCTCGACTTCCTACATCGCGCGACGCCCTCCGTCCTCGCCACTCCCTCGGACGGCCTCCTCCCGGTCCACCCGGAACGATCCGCCGTCCTCGCACGCCGCCGGGGGTCAGGCCGCTTCGACCGCCGACTGGCAGGCGGAGCAGCGGACGGCCTCGGGGACCACCTCGAGCCGCGCGAAGCCGATGGGCTGGCCGCAGTCCCCGCAGGTGCCGAACTTCTCGGGCTCGCGGTACAGCCGGCGCAGCGCCTCGTCGATCTGGTACAGGCGGCGCCCCTCCTGCGAGGCCAGCAGGAACTCCTTCTCCTGCTCCTGCGCCTCGCTCCCCACGTCGGCCATGTGGAAGCGGTAGAGGCTCATCTCCCCCGCCCGGTCGCGCAGGTCCTCGGCGCGCTCGTCGAAGTGGCCCAGGGCGTCCAGCGCGTTCTCGCGGTCCCTCAGCAGCAGCTTCTCGATGGTGGCCCGCTCGGCTTCCGTCAGCATCGCTCTCTCCGTGGTCCGTGCGCGGCGGCCCGGCGGCCCGCCCGCAGCCCGGCTCGTCAAGCTCCGTGCCGCCGCCCGCCGCAGCGCGCGGCGAGGGCCGGGGGAGACGCCTACCTCCGGCGGAGGACCGTGACGGCCAGCCCGCCGCCCGGCGCGGTGGTGGAGATCCCCGCGAAGGCGCCGACCGGAACCCCGACGCGCACGTAGGCCGTCCCGCCGCCGGCCGCCAGCGTGAGCGGCAGCGCCACGCCGTTGGCCGCGGGCTCCACGCGGAGCGGGTACGCGCAGTCGCAGCCGGCGTCGGCGCCGAAGTCCAGCGCGCCGAAGACGGAGCGGAGGTCCCAGCTCGGGTGGGCGTGCCGCGAGGCCACGGAGGCCAGGCCGGCGTCGTCGGCGTACAGGCCCGCGGCCCAGTCGCGGACCCAGGGCCCGGGGTCCGCGCCGATCCGGTTCCGCAGGTTGGTGGTGCCGGTGTCCGCCGACGCGGCGAAGGCGGCCCAGAAGGCCGGCTGCGATCCTCCGCGGCGGTCGGCGGCGTAGCGCAGGAAGCTCCACGCGGCGCCGGCCGCGGCGTCGGAGGAGGAGGGGCGGACGGGGCCGGTGGTGTCGGGCCGCAGCAGCCACTCGCGCAGGCGGCGCAGGTTCTCGTGCGCGTGCCGCAGGAACTCGTCCTGCGCGTCCGCCCCCAGCACGTCGGCGGCGTCCAGGTCCCGGCCGGGCGCCAGCCCCGTGGCCTGGTGGAAGAGCAGCTCCTCCGCGATCCCGGAGAGCCCCTCGTCCAGCCACGTCTGCTCCAGCGGGAACGGCCCGCCGGCGGCGTACAGGCGGCGCGAGGCGTTGACCAGGTGCTGGAGCTCGTGGGCCAGGAGCCGCTCCGCCCGCTCCTTCACGAAAGCCGCCGTGCGCACGTTGCCGCGGACGCCGGAAGGATCCGCCGCCAGCAGATAGATCACCTCGCCCTGGTTGCTCGTGGGGCAGGAGGAGGTAGAGACCAGGTCGCGCGAGCGGAAGGCGCTGCCGACGACCGAGGTGGCCCCCGGGGGCGTGAGGTCGTTGATCGCGCCGGTGAAGAACGCCACCACGCGCCCGTTGCCGTCGATGTCGGTGGGCGTGCCGAACGCCCCGGTCACGGCGGGGTGGACGAGCGAGTCGTAGAGCAGCGCGATGCGGCCGTAGTCCGCCGAAGTGAGGCCGCCGCTCGGGTTGGTGGTGTCCGCGATCACCACCACGTGCGACTCCACGGCCGTCACCCGCCCCGTCCGGATCGACGGCGTAGAGCAGCCGTCCGCGACGTTGATCGACATCAGCATCCCCACGGACGGCACGCCCGGGGAGATGGCCCGGCGCGGAGCGGACGGCGCCACCAGGCGCGGCGCCAGCCCAGCGAGCATCCGCCGCTCCCGCTCCATCCGCCGCACGTGCCGCGCGACGTCCGCGACGGGAGCGCGCGAGGAGGCAGGCCCCCGCATCGCGGGGAGGACGTCGGGCGAAGGCGACCCGGCGACGGGGACGATGCCCGACCCGGTGATGGAGAACGCCACGTCCGAGGTGCCCGTGGCCACCGGGACGACGGTGTACTCGGCACCCGACGCGCCGCCGGCCAGGCAGAAGCTCCCCGAGTCGGCCACGAAGGAGGCGCCCACCGCCAGGCTGGGGCAGACGCTCACCGTCGCCGCGCCCGTGCGGGCGCCGCTCGTGGCGGTGATCGTCGCGGTGCCGGGGCCGACGCCGGACACCACGCCGGAGTCGCTCACCACGGCCACGGCGGAGTCGCTCGTCGTCCAGGTGACGGAGGCTCCCGCGACCCCGTCGCCCACGGCCGTTCGCACGGTGGCGGCGAGCGCCTGCGATCCCCCGGCCGCCATGGTGTCGGACGGCGGCGTGACGTCCACGTAGCCGGAGGGGAAGGCGACGTTGGCCGCCACGAAGACCTGGAAGGTGAAGCTGGGCACCGAGGCCGGCACTTGGAACGTCCAGGTCCGCGCGGCCGAGGTCTCGTTCTGCGACAGCATGCCGTCGCCGCCCAGCTCCGCCGCGTAGCGGTAGTACGGCTGCCCCGTGGCGGTGGAGGTGCCGACGGTGTCCGCCACCACCGAGACGGTGCCGCCCGAGGTGGCGTCGGGGCCGGCGTGGAAGAAGACGTACACCCCCTTCCCGTCCCCCGCGGTGCCGTCCAGCGTCCCCAGCGCCTGCGGGATCAGGTTCCCCACCGTCACGTCCACGGTGTAGATGCCCGTGCCCGCGTCGTAGGCGGCCGAGGTGCCGTCGAGCTGCACGTACCGCCCCTGCCCGCCCACCACCAGGCCGCGCGCGCCGGGGGCGAGCCCGTCGGCGGGGCCGCAGCGGAGCGTCCCCGCGCGCACCTCGGCGCGGCACGAGAGCGACGCCAGCGGAGCGGGCGGACGCTCGGGCGAGGGCTGCACGGGGTTGCCGGCGCGGTCGCACGCGGCCAGGGCGAGCAGCGCGAGCACGGCGCGGGCGAGGGGGATGCGGCGCATGGGACGGATCGGGAGGGTACGGCGGCCGAAGGGGTCGCGGCGGGAGACGCCGCGTGGCCGTGGAAGCGGAACGGTCGGAAATATGTGCCCGGCGCGCGGACCGACAATCCTCCCGCTCCCGTGCGGACGTTTCCGTCGGGAGGGCGTCGCGCGGGAGGCGCGGTTACGGGCGAAAGCGGCGCGGCCCGCCCTCCATGGTCGGAGAGCGGGCCGCGTGCGTCATGCCCGGAGTCGGAATCGAACCGACAAGCCCTTGCGGGCGGCAGATTTTGAGTCTGCTGCGTATACCAGTTTCGCCATCCGGGCGGTGGCGCGCAATCTAACGTTCTCCCCGCCGTCGATCAACCGAGGCGCCGTCCGCCCTTCCCCGACTTCCGTCGGTGGAGGCGCGTCGCCTGATCCGCGCGGTTCTGGAACGACGACCGCCCTCCCCCGCCCGCCCTATCTCGTCCGCAGCACCGTCACGCGGAGGGTGGGCGGAACGGCGCCGCCGGGGACGGTCGTCCGCAGCGTCGCGGTGCCGCCGGCGTGGACGGCGAAGCGCAGGAAGCTCGTCGCGCCGGGGGAGAGGCGGAGCGGGATGGAGCCTGCGTCGGACATCGTCCGCACGCGCAGGGGGAAGAACTGGTACTCGTCGGTGAGGATGGAGCGGGCGTCCCAGCTCGGCTCGCGGAAGCGGGCGTCCGTCCCCTTCACCGCGTCGTCCGCGTAGAGGGAGACGGCCCAGTCGGCCATCCACTCCGCCGGGTCCGCGCCCAGGACCGCGCGAAGGTTCTCCTGCCCCGCCCTGCCGGAGTTCACCAGCGCGTACCACAGCTTCGCCTGGTCTCCGCCCTTCCGGTCGGCGGCGTAGCGAAGGAAGCTCCACGCGGCGCCGCGCACCGCGGGCGGGGTCTGGGGTCCGTACGGTCCGGCGCCGTTGGGCGCGCGGAAGAACTCGTTCAGGAGCTGGAAGTTGCCGAAGGCGTAGCTCTGGAACGCGTCGCGGGTGCGGTGGGCGGCGGCGGAGTCGATGTTCCGCCCGGGAGAGAGCGACGCGGCCCGGTAGAAGAGGAGCTCCTCGGCCACGTGCGACAGGCCCTCGTTCAGCCAGGGCTCCTCCTCCCGCACCGCGTCCTTCAGCACGTAGAGCCGGCGAGAGGCGTTGATCAGGTGCTGGAACTCGTGCATCACCGCGCCCACGCTGCGCTCCAGCACCATCTCGCGTGGAAAGACGTTTCCGTTCACCTGCCCGTCCGGGTCCGCGGCCAGGAGGTAGAAGACCTCTCCCGCGTTGCTGGCCGGGCACGCCGCCACCGCGTTGGCGGGCGATGCGGCGCGCCGGGGCAACAGGTCGCGCGCCATCACGAACGCCACCGTGTAGGCGCTGGAGCCCTCGGGCGCGCGCTCGTTCACCGCGCGCGTGAAGAAGAGGAGGACGCGCCGGTTGCCGTCGATGTCCGACGGCTCGCCGAAGGCCGACGTCGCCAGGGGATGGACCAGGGAGTCGAAGGTCGCCGCCACGCCGCGGTAGTCCGCCGCCGTCAGACCGCCCGCCGGGTTCGCCGCGTCGGCCACCACCACCGAGCGCGTCCCCACCGCCGCCACCCGGCCCAGGCGCAGGTCCGCCGAGTCGCACGCCGCCGCGCCCACGTTGATCCGCAGCGTGTCCCCCACCTTCGGGTCCGGCGCCGTCCGCGGAGGGCGGAGGGCGGCGTCCGCCCGCGCCGCCGGGAAGCGCGGGAGCACCTCCCGCCGCTCCCTCTCCCGCAGCGCGGCCTCCGCCTCCGCCTGGCCCTCGCGCCAGCGGGGCGCGGCGGGGGGGAGGAGGGGCATCGCCGCGGACGGCGGGGGGCGTGAGGCGAAGGAGTACGACGACGCCGGCCGCCGGGAGGCGAAGGCGAGGCGCGCGCCGAAGGGGGCGGAGAGCGCCGTCTCCATCGCGGCCAGGCCCGTCCCGCCGAAGTCGACGCGGAGCTGCCCCTCCGCCGCGCCGTTGAACGGGACCAGCACGAACTCCTCCGCCCCGGCGGCCTGGACGCAGATCGAGGCGGCGGCGGGGCCGGAGGCGCTCACCGCCTGGCCCACCGCGAGGCGGGCGCACGACGGGGAGGATGGTGGGGAGGACGGCGCGGGCGTCGTCTGCGCGGGCAGCGTGCCGGCGCAGGCGGCGTTCGCGGCGACGGAGGACGCGAGGAGGAAGGCCCGGAGGCCCGGGATGCGCTTCATGGCGGGTCGGGGGAGCGGGCGGAGCGGCCCGCGCGGACGGGGCGGGCCTCGTGGGGAACGCCGCCCGGGCACCGCGCGGGCGCCGGAAGCGGCGAGCGCCGCGTCCCCCGGGTGGGGCCGCGGCGCTCGTCGAGGTCGACGGCCGAGGCCCTCAGTCCGGCCGCGTCTTCGGCGTGCGGCCCAGCAGGCCCAGCTCCGCGTCCGCGATCTGGAGCGCGTAGAGCGCCCGCTTCAGCGCGCGGGTGTCGTCGCCGGTGGCGAGCGCCTCGCGGGCGGTGCGGAGCAGCCGGCGCGCGCGGCGCAGGTCCTGGCTGGGAGTGGCGTCGGACGCGATCCGGCTCTCCGCCAGGGCGATCAGCCGCATCCCCACCCCCCGCGGCGACCACTCGCGCACTTCGGCGGCGGCGCGCGTCACCAGCACGGCGGCGCCGGGCACGTCGTTCCGCGCCAGGGCCGCGGCCGCCTCGCGGCGGAGGGCGGCGACGCCGGCGACGGCGCCGTCCAGGGCGGGGAATCCCCCGCCCTCCAGCCGGCCCTCGGCGCGGGCCAGCCAGCCGTCCAGCGCGGCGATGGCCCGCAGCACCGTCTCGGCGTCGGGCGGCACCGCGATCCCCTCGGCGGCCACGCGGGCGGCCTCCGCCTCCAGCGCGGCGGCTCGGGCCGGGTCGGCGGCGCCGCGTGCGCGGCCGGCCTCGCGGCGGAGCTCGCGGAACCGCATGGCAGGGGGGTCGCCGGCTCGCAGGTAGGGAAGCCAGGTGGCGGCGTCCGGGAGCCCCGCCGGCTCCGCCACGGCCACCCACGTCTCCCCGTCCACCCGGTGCACGAACGAGGTGGGGGCGGTGGGGCCGGCGTCGCAGGCGGACACGCGAGCAGGGTCAGAAAGACACAGGGGAGGGCGAGGAGCCTCGCCCGCCGGGTGCGATGCATCGGTGCCGCGATTCACTGTGGGGAAGTGGGGGACGAGCCCCCGACGTGGCGCGCATCCGCGCGCGGAGTGCCGGCCGACCGCCGCCCGGGCCCTGCTTGACACCCCTTCCGCGCGCCGCGTAGGTTGACTCGGACGTTCGACAGGAGCACCCGGACCCACACCTCCAGCGGGAATGACCGACGAGCGCACGGCGTACGACGAGAAGCTGGAGAGCATACTCCGTACCGCCTCCGCGATCTTCGCCCGGAAGGGGTACCACCAGGCGAGCATCCGCGACATCGCGCGCGCCACGGGGGTCTCCCTCTCGGGCCTGTACTACTACTTCGACAGCAAGGAAGAGCTCCTCTTCCTGATCCAGGACCACGCCTTCGGCACACTGCTCGCCAACCTGGAGCAGATGCTGGAGGGGGTGGACGACCCGCACCGGCGCATCCGCATCATCATCGAGAACCACCTGCGGTTCTTCGTGGGGAACATGGCGGAGATGAAGGTGCTCTCGCACGAGGCCGAATCGCTCTCCGGAGACTTCCGCAAGCGCGTCAACGCCAAGAAGCGCCGCCTGACGGAGCTGGCGCTGGAGCCGCTGAGCCGCATCCGCCCCGCGGGGGGCGACCTGGACCCCCGCGTGGCGACCTTCGCCATGTTCGGGATGATGAACTGGCTCTACAACTGGTACCGTCCGGACCGCGACCTGTCGGTGGAGGCGCTCGCGGACCAGATGTCGCGCATCTTCCTGGAGGGGTTCCTTCCCGCCGGCACCCACGTCGCCGACGGGGCGATGGACGGCGCGGGGGACCACAACCCCACCATCTGGCGCACGGCGCGCGACGAGGGGTGACCCCGCGCCGGGCCCGAACCACACTCCCGACCTTCTGGAGAAGCTGATGTCCGACAAGACGCTGGTGCACTACGAGGCCAAGGACGGCATCGCGCAGCTCACGCTGGACGACCCGCCCGCCAACACGTACACGCACGAGATGATGCGCCAGCTCGACGCGGCCATCCTCCAGGCGCGGTTCGACACCTCGGTGGACGTCATCGTCATCGTGGGCCAGGGCGAGAAGTTCTTCTGCGCCGGCGCCAACATCAACATGCTGCAGCAGGCCGACCCCACCTGGAAGTACTACTTCTGCCTGCACGCCAACGAGACGCTGCTGCGGCTGGAGCACACCCCCAAGCTGGTGATCGCCGCGCTCAACGGGCACACCGTGGGCGGCGGGCTGGAGATCGCCATGGCGGCCGACCTTCGCATCGCGCGCCGCGGCGCCGGCAAGGTGGGGCTTCCCGAGGTGGCGCTGGGCGTGCTCCCGGGCACGGGCGGCACGCAGCGCCTCACGCGCCTCATCGGCACCTCCAAGGCCATCCAGCTCATGGCCGAGGGCGGCAACTTCGACTTCGACGAGGCCGAGCGCCTGGGCATCGTGAACAAGGTGCTGGACGCCGACTCGCGCGACGCCTTCATGGAGCAGGTGATGGCGTACGCCAGGCAGTTCACCCGCCCGGGCAAGGCCACCTTCGCGGTGGGCAACATCAAGCGCTCGTGCCAGACGGGCGCCGACCTGCCGCTGGAGCAGGGGCTGGCGCTGGAGCGGGAGCTGCAGGCGCTGCTCTTCAACTCCGCGGACGCCAAGGAGGGCCTGGCCGCGTACGTGGAGAAGCGGCAGGCGCAGTTCACGGGCAAGTAGTCACGAGCACGGCGGGGGGCGGGGAGCGGCGCGACCGCCTCCCCGCCCTCTCGCGTTTGCGTCATTCAACCAGGACGAGCGGCACATGGCGAACGAGACGTCCACCGGGGTCCGCGAGGGCCGCCTGTACATCGGCGGGGAGTGGCGCGACGCCGCCTCCGGCAGGACCTTCGAGTCCATCAACCCCGCCACGGGCGAGCCGCTGACGCGCGTGGCCGAGGGCGACGAGGCCGACGTGGACGCGGCGGTGCGCGCCGCGCGCCAGGCGTTCGAGGACTCGGACTGGACGAAGACGGACGGCCGCAAGCGCGGGCGCGTGCTGCACCGCATCGCCGACCTGCTGGAGGAGCGGGCGGACGAGCTGGCCCGGCTCGAGTCGATGGACAACGGCAAGCCCATGCGCGAAGCGCGCATGATCGACGTGAAGGAGTCGATCGAGTGCTTCCGCTACTACGCCGGCTGGGCCGACAAGATCGACGGCGAGGTGATCCCGGTCCCGGGGCCGTACCTCAACTACACGCGGCGCGAGCCCATCGGGGTCTGCGGCGCCATCATCCCGTGGAACTACCCGCTGCAGATGGCGGCGTGGAAGGTCGCCCCGGCGCTCTGCTGCGGGAACACGGTGGTGCTGAAGCCCGCCGAGCAGACGCCGCTGACGGCCCTGGAGCTGGCCCGGATCTGCCACGACGCGGGCCTGCCCGCGGGCGTCCTCAACGTCGTCACCGGCTTTGGGCACACGGCCGGCGCGGCGCTGGTGCGGCACCCCGAGGTGGACAAGATCGCCTTCACGGGATCGACCGAGGTCGGCAAGATCATCCAGCGCGAGGCGGCGGGCACGCTCAAGCGGATCTCGCTGGAGCTGGGCGGCAAGAGCCCCAACATCGTGCTGGCCGACGCGGACCTGGACGCCGCGGTGAAGGGCGCGACCATGGCCATCTTCTACAACACCGGCCAGGCCTGCACCGCGGGCTCGCGCCTGCTGGTGCAGGAGAGCGTTCGCGACGAGTTCGTGGAGAAGCTGGTGAAGCGCGCCTCCGGCTACGTGCCCGGCGACCCGCTGGACCCCAAGACGCGGCTGGGGCCCCTGGTCTCGCAGGAGCAGCTCGACCGCGTGCTGGGGTACGTGGAGAAGGGCCGGGCGGAGGGCGCGGAGGTGGTGCTGGGCGGCGACCGCGGGGTGGTGGAGGGGAAGGCCGGCTACTACATGAACCCCACGATCTTCGACCGCGTGACGGGCGGGATGACGATCGCGCGCGAGGAGATCTTCGGGCCCGTGCTGGCGGTGACGACGTTCGGTGACGTGGACGAGGCCATCTCCATCGCCAACGCCAGCGAGTACGGGCTCGCGGCCGGCGTGTGGACGCGCGACGTGGGGAAGGCGCACCGCATCGCTCACTCCATGCGCGCGGGCACGGTGTGGGTCAACACCTACCACAACCTCGACACCGGCTCACCCTTCGGCGGCTACAAGCAGTCCGGCTACGGCCGCGAGCTGGGCCGCCACGCACTGGACCTCTACACCCAGGTGAAGAGCGTCTGGGTCGCGCTGGGGTGAGGCGATGAGCGCGAACGCGACGGACGCCTTCGTGGTGGACGCGGTCCGCACGCCCGTCGGCCGCTACGGCGGCGGGCTGGCCTCCGTGCGCCCGGACGACCTGGCGGCGCACGTGGTGAAGGCGGTGGTGGAGCGCACGGGCGTGGACCCCGCGCTGGTGGACGACGTGATCTTCGGCTGCGCGAACCAGGCGGGCGAGGACAACCGAAACGTGGCGCGGATGGCCTGGCTCCTGGCCGGCCTTCCGGTCTGGGTCGCGGGGCAGACGGTGAACCGCCTGTGCGGGTCGGGGATGGAGGCGGTGCGCAGCGCGTTCCACGCGATCCGGGCGGGTGAGGGCGAGATCTTCGTCTCCGGCGGGGTGGAGAGCATGTCGCGGGCGCCCTGGGTGATGCTGAAGCCCACCGAGGCGTTCGCCCGCGGGGTGCCGGAGATGGCGGACTCGCTGCTCGGCTGGCGCTTCGTGAACCCCAGGATGCCGAAGGAGTGGACCGTCCCGCTGGGCGAGACGGCGGAGATCGTGGCGGAGGAGTTCGGCGTCTCGCGCGCCGACCAGGACGCCTTCGCCCTCGCCTCTCAGCGGCGCAGCGCGGAGGCGGCCGCCGCGAACCACTTCGCGGGGGAGATCGTGCCCGTGGAGGTGCCGCAGCGGAAGGGGCCGCCGAAGGTGGTGGACACGGACGAGCACCCGCGGGCGGACACCACCGGGGAGTCGCTGGCGGGCCTGAAGCCCGCCTTCCGCCGCGACGGCGGCTCGGTGACGGCGGGGAACGCGTCCGGGCTCAACGACGGCGCCTCCGCCCTCCTCGTCGCCTCGGGCGCGGCGTGCGAGCGGCACGGGTGGACCCCGCTGGCGCGCATCGTCTCCAGCGCGGTCGCGGGGGTGGAGCCGCACCGCATGGGGATCGGCCCCGTCCCCGCCTCGCGCAAGGCGCTCGCGCTGGCGGGGCTGGAGATCGGGGAGATCGGGCTGCTGGAGATCAACGAGGCGTTCGCGGCGCAGGCGGTGGCGTGCGTGCGGGAGCTGGGGGTGGACCCCGCCATCGTCAACGTCTCCGGGGGCGCGGTCGCCATCGGGCACCCGCTGGGCTCGTCGGGCGCGCGTATCCTGACCACCCTCGTCCACGAGATGCGCAGGCGCGGCGTGCGCTACGGCCTGGCGACCATGTGCATCGGCGTGGGCCAGGGGATCGCGATGGTGGTCGAGAACCCCGGGGCGGCGGGATGACGGAGACCGGCGAGGCGGCGCGGCACGTCCTCTACGACGTCGCAGACGGCGTCGCGCGGATCACGCTGAACCGGCCGGAGCGGCGCAACGCCTTCGTGGGCCGGATGCGCGACGACCTGCACGACGCGCTCGCGCGGGCGGAGGAGGACGCCGCCGCGCGCGTGGTCGTGGTCACGGGCGCGGGCGCGGGGTTCTGCAGCGGCGCGGACGTGGACGTGATGTCCGACCTGCTGGCGCGCGGGGACGACGAGACCTTCGCCGGGCTGGTGGAGGCGGGGATGCGCGCCGTCCGCCGGCTGCACTCGCTCTCCAAGCCCACGGTGGCGGCGGTGAACGGCGCCGCGGCCGGCGCCGGCGCGTCCCTCGCCCTCGCCTGCGACGTGCGGATCGCCGCCGCGGGCGCCTCCATCGGCGTCACCTTCAACCGCATCGGCCTGCACCCCGACTGGGGCGCGACGTACTTCCTGCCCCGCCTCGTCGGACCCGGGCGCGCGGCGGAGCTGGTGTTCAGCGGGCGGATGGTGGAGTCGTGGGAGGCGGAGCGGCTCGGGATCTTCGAGCGCGTGGTGCCGGACGCGGAGTTCGAGGGCGCGGTCGCGGAGTACGCCGCCGCGCTCGCCACCCGGGCGCCGCTGGCGATCCGCGCCGCCAAGCGCTCCCTCGCCGCCTCGCTGGAGAGCGACCTGGAGACGGTGCTGCGCGCCGAGTGCGAGGCCCAGCTCGCCTGCTTCCGCAGCGCGGACGTGCGCGAGGGCATCGCGGCCTTCCGGGAGAAGCGGCCGGCGGTGTTCACGGGGCGGTAGCCGGGGCCGGTATGCATCCGCAGGGAGAAGCCCTCACCCGGCGGGCTCGGGCGAACGCGGGCGCGTCTCTTCAGCGTCCGTGACAGCCCGCCACCCTCTCCCACGAGTGGGAGAGGGGACCAGGATGGTCGGGAGTCTGCGGATTTCGTCCCGCAGGGACGCTTGCCGTTCTTTGCCGGGGGCTTTACGCCCCCCGGAACGGGGACGCAGCTCCGAACTCCGCCGACGACCGTCACCCCTCTCCCCTCGTGGGGAGGGGCCGGGGGTGGGGGAGGGCGACGCGCACCGATCCCGCCTCATCGGCCCGTGATCCGGAGGGGTGTCCGAGGAGGCGCAGCCCTCGCACGTAGCCATTGGCTGAACCACCATCCCGCGATCCACCGTCAGAACCGGAAGCGAACGTGAGCGAAGAGCGGAACCAGCGCGTCGCGGTGATCGGGGCCGGCACGATGGGGCACGGGATTGCGCAGGTGTGCGCGATGGCCGGGTACCGGGTGTCGCTGCACGACCCGTTTCCGGGCGCCGTGGAGAAGGCGCTTGCCAGCGTCGCGCAGAACCTGGGCAAGGGCGTGGAGCGGGGAAAGGTGTCCGCGGCGGACGCGGAGGCGGCGCGGGCGCGTCTCACGGCGGCGGCGGACCTGCGGGAGGCGGTGGCGGACGCGGGGCTGGTGATCGAGGCGGTGCCGGAGCGGATGGAGCTGAAGACGGAGCTCTTCGCGAGCCTGGACGCCCTGACGCCCGCGGATGCGATCCTGGCGACCAACACGTCGTCGCTCAGCGTGGCGCGGATCGCGGCGGCCACCGGGCGGCCGGGGCGCGTGGTGGGGCTGCACTTCTTCAACCCCGTCCACATCATGAAGCTGCTGGAGGTCGTCCGCGGGCCGGAGACCTCGCAGGAGACGGTGGACGCGTCGCTCGCCTTCGCGCGCCGGCTGGGGAAGGAGCCGATCCTGGTGACGGACACCCCCGGCTTCGCCTCGTCGCGCCTGGGCATCGTCCTGGGGCTGGAGGCCATGCGGATGGTGGAGCAGGGCGTCGCCTCGCCCGAGGACATCGACCGGGCGATGGAGCTGGGCTACAACCACCCGGTGGGGCCGCTGAAGCTCACCGACATGGTGGGGCTGGACGTGCGCCTGGGGATCGCGGAGTACCTGCACTCCGAGCTGGGCGAGGACCAGTACCGCGCGCCCGACATCCTCCGGCGGATGGTGGAGGAGGGGCGGCTGGGCAGGAAGGCCGGCCGCGGCTTCTACGACTGGGAGGCGAAGTGACGTACGACACGCTGCGGGTGGAGCGCGACGGCGCCGTCGCCGTGCTCACCATCGACCGCCCCGAGAAGCGGAACGCCCTCTCCGCCCAGGTTCGCGCCGAGCTGGTCGCCGCGCTCGACGCCCTGCGCGACGACGACTCCGTCCGCGTGCTGGTCGTCACGGGCGCGGGGGAGAAGGCGTTCGTGGCGGGGGCGGACATCGGCGAGTTCGCGGAGCGGACGCCGCTGGAGCAGCGCGCCGCCATGACCGGCCGGCGCGTCTTCGACGAGGTCGCCGCGTATCCCAAGCCGGTGATCGCCATGATCAACGGCTTCTGCCTGGGCGGCGGGTGCGAGCTGGCGCTCGCCTGCGACGTGCGGGTGGCGGCGGACACCGCCAGGCTCGGCCAGCCCGAGATCAACCTGGGGATCATCCCAGGCGGCGGCGGCACGCAGCGCCTGCCGCGGGTCGTGGGCACCGGGCAGGCCATGCGCCTGGTCCTCAGCGGCGAGATCGTGGACGCCGCGGAGGCGCTCCGCATCGGCCTGGTGGACGTGGTCCACCCCGCGGCCGACCTGCGCGAGCGGACGCTGGATATGGCGCGCACGATGGCGTCGAAGTCTCCCGTGGCGCTGCGGATGGCGAAGTCCGCCGTCCGCGCCGCCGCCGAGATGCCGCTCTCCGCCGGCCTGGCGCACGAGACCGAGCTGTTCGTCACCTGCTTCGCCAGCGACGACAAACGCGAGGGCGTCGCCGCGTTCCTGGAGAAGCGCCCTGCGGAGTTCACCGGGCGGTGAGCCGGCGGAGGCGGGGTCGCCGTCCGCCCCTCCCCGTTTGTCGACGCCGCTCCCCGTACGCCCGACGTCCGCATCCCTCCGAGAAACCGCCGAGAGCCCTCCCATGCTAGAGACCTTCACCGCCGAGACCTTCCGCCCGCACGTCGGAGCCCTCTTCCGCGTCCTGGTGGGCGAGGACCGCTACATGCCCGCGTACCTGGTCGACGTCCAGGGGCTCAGGAACGACGGGGACGACCGGCGGAAGCGCGACCCGTTCACCCTCGTCTTCCGCGGTCCCGCCGGCGGCCACCTGCCGCAGCAGATCTACCCGGTGGAGGCGGAGGGCCTGGAGCGGATGGAGATCTTCCTGACCCCCGTGGGTCCCGACGAGCACGGGATGCTGTACGAGGCCGTCTTCACCTGACCGACGGATGACGGAGAAAGCGAAGAGGCCGGGGCAGCCGCCCCGGCCTCTTTGTTCGTCCGAACCTGCCGCGTCCTAGTGTAGTGAGTCCAAAGTTCGTTTAGCCTTCTGGACCTTGTCGAGGATGTGCTGAACGGAGGCGGTCCAGACGAAAGGCTTGGGCTTCTCGTTGCGCCGATCAATGTAGGCGGTGATCGCCGCAACGAGATCTGCTAC
>JASLAX010000046.1 GCA_030146875.1 Longimicrobiaceae bacterium | reverse complement strand
GGAGGAGCGGCTGCGCTCGCTGCTGCTGATCGTGCAGCGCCAGCTGGCGCTGATGGAGGCGCAGGAGGAGATCCAGCAGCAGGTGCAGGAGGAGCTGGGCGAGCGCCAGCGCGAGATGCTGCTGCGCGAGCAGATGAAGGCGATCCAGCGCGAGCTGGGCGAAGAGGACGAGGGCGCCGAGCTGGAGGAGCTGCGCCAGAAGCTGGACGCGCTGGAGCTTCCCGAGGCCGCGCGCGAGGAGGCGGACCGCGAGCTGGGGCGCCTGGAGCGCACCAACCCGCAGAGCGCCGAGTACCAGGTGATCCGCACCTACCTGGAGTGGATGGCGGACCTGCCGTGGAACGTGCGCACGGAAGATTCGCTGCACCTGGCCAGCGCCGAGGAGATCCTGCACGAGGACCACTACGGGCTGGAGGACGTGAAGGACCGCGTGCTGGAGTTCCTGGCCGTGCGCCAGCTGGCCGCGCGCCGCGCCGAGGCCGAGGTCAAGGAAGACGCAGCCATCGAGGCCGACGCGCTGGAAGACACCGAGGCCGAGATCGCGCCCGAGGTGCTGGAGAAGGAGATCGCCGAGGCCAAGGCCAAGGCGACGGCCAAGGGGCCGATCCTGCTCTTCGCGGGACCTCCGGGCGTGGGCAAGACCAGCATCGCCAGGTCCATCGCCCGCGCGCTGGGCCGCAAGTACGTGCGCATCGCCCTGGGCGGCGTGCGCGACGAGGCCGACGTGCGCGGACACCGCCGCACGTACGTGGGCGCCATGCCGGGCCGCATCGTGCAGGCGCTGAAGCAGGCCAAGAGCCGCAATCCGGTCATCCTGCTGGACGAGGTCGACAAGCTGGGCGTCTCGTACCAGGGCGACCCCTCCAGCGCGCTGCTGGAGGTGCTGGACCCGGCGCAGAACCACGAGTTCACCGACCACTACCTGGGCGTGCCGTTCGACCTGAGCGAGGTGCTGTTCATCGCCACGGCCAACTACACGCAGAACATCCCGGCGCCGCTCTACGACCGCATGGAGGCGGTGGAGTTCCGCGGCTACACCGAGATGGAGAAGAAGGCCATCGCCAAGCGCTACCTGCTCCCGCGCCAGATCGAGCAGGCCGGCCTGCACCAGGCCGAGCTGGAGGTGTCCGAGGAGGCGCTGGCGCGCGTGATCAGCGAGTACACCCGCGAGTCGGGCGTCCGCCAGCTCGAGCGCGAGATGGGCAAGCTGACCCGCAAGGCGGCGCGGCGGATCGCCGCGGGCAGCGTGACGCAGGTGACGGTGGAGCAGGACGACATCCACGCCTTCCTGGGCCGCACGCGGGTGCACCCGGAGCGCGCCGGGCGCGAGGACATGGTGGGGATGGCCACGGGGATGTACTACACGCCCATGGGCGGCGACATCATGTTCATCGAGGTCTCCGCCAGCCACCGCGCGCAGGTCAGCGGAGCGGAGGCCGACGCGGGCCAGGCGCAGCCGGGCTTCGGATCGCTGGTGCTGACCGGCCAGCTCGGCGACGTGATGAAGGAGTCGGCGCGGGCCGCACTGACGTACGCCCGCGCCAACTCGTCGCGGTACGGGATCGACCCGCGCAAGGCGTGGGGCACGGAGATCCACGTGCACGTGCCGGCGGGCGCCACGCCCAAGGACGGCCCCTCGGCGGGTGTGGCGATGACGGCCGCGATGGTCTCGGTGCTGAGCGGCACCCCGGTCCGCTCCGACGTGGCCATGACCGGCGAGGTCACGCTGACCGGGCGCGTGCTGCCCATCGGCGGGGTGAAGGAGAAGCTCCTGGGCGCGCACCGCGCCGGCATCCGGGTGATCGTCATCCCCCGGGACAACGAGGCGGACCTGGAGGACCTGCCGGCCGAGGTGCTGGAGCAGCTCAGCGTGCACCCGGTGGCCACGATCGACGAGGCGCTGTCGATCACCCTCCGCGGCGCGTCCATGTCCGAGGGGAAGCTGCTCTTTCCGGAGCTGCTCCCCGCCGCCACCCGCGGCATCGAGGGCGAGGCCCGGCTGCACCGTCCCTGCTAGGCCGCCGACAGGGTCCGGAGACTCCTGGGAGTCCTGGTGAGCTCCTCGCGTAGAGGCTGAGGGGCGGGCCGCACCGGGGCCCGCCCCTCTCGCGACTCTGGCGCCACAACCCGGACCGCGCGGTGCCGCCCTCCTTCGCGTGGATGGCTGGCCCGCGCGGTCCGCGCTATGTATGTCTCGGATGGCTCCACTCGCGCAGTCCCCACCCCGTAGATCCGGAGGACCCGCATGTCCCTGGACACCCCATCCGCCCCGTCCCGGGGCGACGTGGTCCTGCTCGTGGGCACCATGAAGGGCGCCTTCCTCTTCCGCTCGGACGCATCGCGGAAGGAGTGGCGCGTGGAGGGACCATACTTCAAGGGCGAGGCCGTGTACGCCATGGCCTTCGACGGCCGGGGCGGGCGGCACCGCACGCTGGCCGCCACCAAGTCTTGGCACTGGGGCGCGGTGATCCACTCCAGCGACGACCTGGGCGCCACCTGGACCGCGCCCGACCGCCAGAACGTCCGCTTCCCGGAGTCCGCCGGCCAGGCGCTGGAGAACATCTGGCAGATCCGCCCCGGGCGGGAGAGCGAGCCCGACGTGCTCTACGCCGGCGTGGAGCCGGCCGCGCTCTTCCGGTCCGAGGACGGAGGCGACACCTGGGCGCCCGTGCAGGGGCTGCTGGAGACGGAGGACCGAAAGCGGTGGACCCCGGGCGGCGGGGGGCTGTGCCTGCACACCATCGTGCTGGACCACGCGGACCCGCGGCGCATGGGCGTCGCCGTGTCCACCGGCGGGTTCTACCGGACCGAAGACGGCGGCGAGACGTGGCGGGCGTGCAACCACGGCGTGCGCGCCGAGTTCCTGCCCGACAAGCACCCGGAGTTCGGGCAGTGCGTGCACAAGGTGGTGAACCACCCCTCCCGGCCGGAGCGCCTCTTCCTGCAGAACCACTGGGGGCTGTACCGCAGCGACGACTGGGGCGACTCGTGGACCGACATCGCCAACGGCGTTCCGTCGGACTTCGGCTTCGCCATGGAGGTGAACCCGCACGAGCCCGACACGGCCTACATCGTGCCGCTGGAGTCGGACGGGTTCCGCGTCGTGCCCGAGGCCAGGCTGCGCGTCTACCGCACGCGGGACGCGGGCGCGTCGTGGGAGCCGCTCTCGAACGGGCTGCCGCAGGAGGGCGCGTACGAGACCGTGCTGCGCGACGGGATGACGGCCGACTCGCTGGACCCGGCCGGCATCTACTTCGGCACGCGCTCCGGCAAGCTATACGGCTCGGCGGACGCCGGCGACTCGTGGCGCGAGATCGCGGACGCGCTGCCGCCGGTGCTGTGCGTCAAGGCGGCGGTGCTGGGCGCCGGCGGCTGAAGGTCCCGCACCAGGAGACCACGATGGGGATCACGATCGCGCTCCCGAGGCCGCTGCGGACGTACGCCGCGGGAAGCACCGAGATCACGCTGGAGGCGGGCCCGGGCACCGTCGCCGCCGCGCTCGCCGCCCTCTCCGAGCGCCACCCCGGCGCCGTGGACCGGGTGGTGGACGAGACCGGCGCGCTGCGGCAGCACGTCAACGTCTTCTTGGACGGCGAGAACGTCCGCTTCCTGGACGGCCTGGGCACGCCCGTGAACGACGGCGCCAGCATCGTCATCGTGCCCTCCGTGAGCGGAGGGTAGGCGCCGGAGCGGGCCGTCGGTCCAGACCGCGCCGCCCTGCGGGCCGCGGCACGTTCACGCGGGGAGGTATCCACGGGCGCGCAGGGGGGAAGCCCTCGCGCGCCCGCTCTTCGTCCGGCTGCGCGGCCGGGTTCACGCTCTCACCACGGGGAAGGCAGATGAACACGAGCGAGATCGTCGGCACGATGACCACGCTCCTCTCCGAGCTGGTGGACGGCGCGCCGCAGACGGGCGCGTACGTGCTCAACCGCGGCGACGCCGGCCTGCTCCGCTCGCTGGACCGCCTCTCGGCGGAGGCGGCTTCCGCGTCGTCGGACGGCGGGGGGACCATCGCGGGGCACGTGGAGCACCTGCGCTACGGGCTGTCGCTGATGAACCGCTGGGCCGCGGGCGAGAACCCGTTCGAGGACGCGGACTGGAGCGCGAGCTGGCGCACCACCTCCGTCTCGGACGCGGAGTGGAAGCAGCTCCGCGCCGCCTTCGCCGACGAGGCCCGTCGCTGGCTGGCCGCGGTGGGGACGCCTCGGGACGTGGTGGACGTGGAGCTGAACGGGATGATCGGGAGCATCGCGCACCTGGCGTATCACGTCGGCGCCATCCGCCAGATCGACCGCACCGCCCGCGGGCCCAAGGCGAACGACTGATCCGACTCGCCCGCGGCGGCGTGCCACCGTTGACCGAAGGCTCCGGAAGTTGTACAATGTTTCTGTACAATGGAGAGGAAGGAGCGTGATGACGTCGGCCACGTACAGCTACGCCCGCGAGCACCTCGCGGAGATCTGGGACCAGATCGAGGATGCGCAGGAGGAGGTCATCCTCACCCGCCGCGGCCACGAGGACCTTGCGCTCGTCCCCGCGCGCGAGCTGCGGAGCCTGAGGGAGACGGCGCGTCTCCTCAGCTCTCCGAAGAACGCTGCCCGGCTGCTGACGGCGCTCGCGCGCTCGCGCGGCGAGGGTGGCGTGGAGTTCGGGTCCGTGGAGGACGTGGCCGCGCGGGTGGGCCTCGTTCCCGACGAGCCCTGACGCTGCGGGGATGCCTGCGGACAGGGGTGGTACCGGTGGTGGGATGCGGTCGCCCCAGTACGCTGGCACGCTGGCGGTGCAGCCCGAGGCGCTGGACGACCTGGCGTGGTGGGTGAAGACGGATCGCAAGATCGCGCTCAAGGTCTTGCGGCTGATCGAAGCGGCGC
Source organism: Longimicrobiaceae bacterium (assembly GCA_030146875.1). Taxonomy (GTDB): domain Bacteria; phylum Gemmatimonadota; class Gemmatimonadetes; order Longimicrobiales; family Longimicrobiaceae; genus JASLAX01. The sequence goes on along the minus strand of JASLAX010000046.1, from coordinate 4,666 downwards.
GGCGGGATCCGTTCCATGGCGAGGGCAAGCCCGAGCCCCTCAAGGCGCTCGGCGCCGACGTCTGGAGCCGGCGGATCACGAAGGAGGACCGCCTCGTCTACCGCGTGACCGCCACCGGGATCGACGTGATCCAAGCGCGGAGGCACTACTGACTTTCCGCACGAGCTTCGAGAGCCCCCGCCTTCGCCGACGAGGCCCGCTGGCTGGCCGCGGTGGGGACGCGTCGGGACGTGGTGGACGTGGAGCTGAACGGGATGATCGGGAGCATCGCGCACCTGGCGTATCACGTGGGCGCCATCCGCCAGATCGACCACACGGCCCGCGGCCCTAAAGGCGAACGACGACCGACGGCTTCCAGCGGACGAGTTGGTGTGCTAGGTTTTAGTACACAACTGTCTCCGTGTGACCCGACATGAGCAGAAGCCCCACCCTCCACGCGCTCTTCTCCTCGCCAGCCATGGCGCGGCTCGTCGTGTTCTTCGTCGTCCATCCCCGCCAGCGCTTCCACATGCGGGAGCTGCTGCGGCGCACGCGGCTCTCCAGCGCGTCGCTGCAGGCGGAGCTGCGCCGGCTGGTGGAGCTGGGAGCAGTGCGACGGGAGGAGGACGGCGGACGCGTCCGGCTCTCCATGGCGGAGGGACATCCCGCCTGGTTCCCGTGGATGCTTCTGCTGAAGAGCTGTGCGGCCCCCGCCGACGTGCTCCGCGAGGCGCTGGTCGACGCCCACGGGCTGGAGAGCGCCTTCATCTTCGGATCCGTGGCGCGTGGAGACGCGGACGAGCGGAGCGATCTGGACGTCTTTCTGGTCGGCGAGAAGGACGCCTGCGTGCGGGCTGAGTACCTGCTGAACGACGCGGCGATCCTGATCGAGAGGCCGCTGGACGTGATCGCCTACACGAGCGACGACCTGAGGCGGCGGCTCCGCGCGGGGAGCGGGTTCCTCGAACAGGTGGTGCGCGAGCCGCGGCTCTGGCTCGTGGGCGAGCCTTCTCGCCCCGACGAAGCGGCGGCCGCATGAACGCGCGAATCACGGCGATGCTCGCGAGCCGGCACATCCAGGAAGCCGACGCCAGCGATGCGGAGGTGGCGGGGATGTGGGCGAAGGCGCTGCGGACGCTCCGTAGCTCCGGGGTCGCCGGCCTGAATCGGGATTCCGCCCTCACCATCACCTACCAGGCCGCGCTCCAGGCTGCCACCGCGGTTGTCCGGTGCTCGGGGTACCGCGTGCGTGGCGAGGGACACCATCAGCACACCTTCGACGCGGCGGCCGCCGTCGGCTCCGCGGAGGTGGAGGCAGCCGCCCGGGACCTGAACGTCATCCGGCGGCGCCGTCACCGCGCGGTGTACGACTGGGACGGAGCGACCACCGCGGAGGACGTGGACGCTCTCCGCCAGACCACCGAACGGCTCCTCGCCTCGGCGCACGCGTGGCTCGCCGCGGAGCGCCCGGGGCTGTCCCTCGACCCACCGCCCAACGCACCCGGCGCCGGCTGACGGCGAGCGGAACCGGAGAACGACCGGCCCCCCATCGCGGCGGCACCGGTCGTTCGCGTTCCGGGCGCATCCCGAGATGCTACTCCTCCCGCAGCGCCTCCTCCAGGTCCGACCAGTCGGGGTCCGCCAGCTCCGCGTAGACGGGGTTGGACAGGTACCGCTCGCCGAAGTCGCAGACGATGGAGACGATGCGCTTTCCCGCGCTCTCCGGCCGCGCGGCCACCCGCAGCGCGGCCCAGGTGATGGACCCGCTGGAGATGCCGGCCAGGATCGCCTCCTCGCGCGCCAGGCGGCGGGCGGTGGCGATGGCGTCGTCGTTGGTGACGGTGACCACCTCGTCGTAGACGTCGCGGTCCAGGTTGCCTGGCACGAACCCCGCCCCGATCCCCTGCTGCTTGTGCGGCGAGGGCGCCCCGCCCGACAGCACCGGCGACTCCGCCGGCTCCACCGCCACGATGCGGATCTCCGGGTTCCGCTCCTTCAGGTAGCGGCCCGCGCCGGTGATGGTGCCCCCGGTGCCGATGCCCGAGACGAAGACGTCCACCCTGCCGCCCGCGTCGTCCCAGATCTCCGGCCCCGTGGTCTCGTAGTGGACGCGCGGGTTGGCAGGGTTGTCGAACTGCCGCGGCATCCACGCCCGCTCCCCCAGCCGCTCCAGGATCCCCTCCGCGCGGGCGATGGCGCCCTTCATCCCCTTGGGGCCCTCCGTCAGCACCACGCGGCACCCCAGCGCGCGCAGCATGTTGCGGCGCTCCACCGTCATGGTCTCCGGCATCACGAACACGCAGCGGAAGCCGTGCGCCGCGGCGGCGTAGGCCAGCCCGATCCCCGTGTTCCCGCTGGTGGGCTCCACCACGACCATCCCCTCCCGCAGCGCGCGGCGCTCCACGGCGTCGCTCAGCATCGCCCAGCCGATGCGGTCCTTCACCGAGCCGTACGGGTTGAACCCCTCGTGCTTCACCACCACCTCGCCCGGAAGCCCGGCGGAGAGCCGGCGCAGGCGGATCAGGGGGGTGTTCCCGGCGGTCTGCGTCACGTCGTCGTAGATGCGGCCGTGCGGCATCGTGGCCTCGCGGTGGGGGGGAGAGAGTGTGAGGGCGGCGGCGGCGCGCGGGAGCCGGGCGCCCGGGGCGGCACCGTCGGGCGGCCGCCCGAGGTCGCCTGCCACTGTCGCGCCACCCGGCGCGGATTCCCCCTGGGCGGACACAGCCTCCCGGGGTGGCCCCGACGGCGCTCCACTCAGTATACTTTCGATCCCCGGCCGTCTTCCACCCCCTTCTCCCCCGCTCCGCACGCCCGATGACCCTCCCTCCCGCCGCCGAGCGTCCGGTCTGGACCCCCGCCGCGGGGCTGGAGCCCGTGCCCGGGCCCGCCGAGCTGGGGGGGAAGGGCCACCACCTGGGGCGGCTGGTCGCGATGGGCGAGCGGGTGCCCCCGTTCTTCGTCCTTCGCGCCCCCGCGCTGGCCGGTGGGATCTCGGCGGAGGTGGAGGAGGCGCTGCGCAGGGCGCTGCCCTCGCTGGGGGGCGGCGCGCTGGCGGTGCGCTCGTCCGCGGCGGGGGAGGACGGGGCGCGTGCCTCGTTCGCCGGCCAGTTCCTGACGGTGCTGGGCGTGGCGCCACGCGTGGAGGACGTGCTGGACGCCGTGCGGCGCGTGCTGGCGTCCACGGAGTCGGAGCACGTGGCGGAGTACCGCCGCGAGCGCGGGGAGGCGGCGGGGGGGATGGCGGTGGTGGTGCAGCGGATGCTGGATCCGGAGGCCGCCGGCGTCGCCTTCTCCGTCGACCCGGTGACGGGAGAGGCGGACGTCGCCGTGGTGAGCGCCGTTCCGGGGCTGGGCGACGGGCTGGTGGGCGGCGCGATGGACGCCGACACCTTCCGCGTGCGCTTCCGCGCGGCGGGGGAGGCGGAGGTCGAGGCGACCCTGGTCGCGAAGGAGCACGCCATCGTCCCCGACGGGACCGGCGGCGTCTGGACCGTGGCGCTGGACGCCGCCCTGCGCAGCTCGCCCACGCTCGCGGACGACGAGGCGCGCGCGATCGCGGCGGCGGCGCGGCGGCTGGCGGAGGCGTTCGGCGGCCCGCAGGACCTGGAGTGGGCGCTCGCCCCCGGCGACGACGGCCCGCGCACGCTGCACCTGCTGCAGACGCGTCCGGTCACCGCCGTGGGGCGGCCGGCGCCGACGGGCGAGCGGCGCGTGTGGGACAACGAGAATCTGGTGGAGTCGTACCCGGGCGTGGTGCTGCCGCTGACCTTCAGCGTGGCCCGGCGGATGGTGGAGGGCGTGTTCGCCGGCACGTGCGAGGCGATGGGGGCGCCGGCGGAGGCGGTGGAGGGCGTGCGCGGGGACCTGCGGACGCTGATCGGCCGCATCCGCGGCCGGCTGTACTACGAGCTGGGGGCGCGGCGGCGCGTCTACGCGCTCGTTCCCGGGATGGTGGAGAGGGGCGGCGAGATGGTGCCCGGCCCCATCCCCCGGGACCCTCCCGGCACGGTCGTCCCGCCGCCTCCCGGGACGCCGGAGCCGCTGGTCCTCGCGGCGCGCGCCCTCCACCTTCCGCAGCGGCTGCTGGCGGAGACGGCTCGGCTGGACGCAGAGATCGCGGCCTTCCGCGCCCGCGTGGCCCAGGTGCTGGACCCGGTGGCGGACGCGGACCTCTCCGGGTGGGGCGCCGACGCGCTGCGCGCCGCCTTCGAGCGCGTCGACGCGGGGCTCCTGCAGCGATGGGACGGGCCGGCGCTCAACGACAACCTGCTCCTGCACTGGATGGCCGTCCTCTCCTCGCTGGTGGCAGGGTGGATCCCCGGTGGCTCGCAGACGCTGGTCAACGAGCTGCTGGCCGGAGACGGCGGGCTCCTTTCCACCGAGCCCGTGCGCGAGCTCGCGAACCTGGGCGTCCGCGCGCGAGAGGACGACGCCGTGCGCGGCCTCCTGGCGTCGGAGGGGGACGACGCGGCGGCGTGGCGCCGCCTGACGGGCGGGGAGGCACCCGCCGGCCTGGCGGAGGCGCTGCGCGCGTACCTGGCCCGCTTCGGCGACCGCTGCGACGACGAGCTGAAGCTGGAGGCGCTCTCCTTCGCCGACGACCCGGCGCCGCTGGTGCGCGCCCTGCGCCGCGCCGTCGCCTCGCCCGCGGGCGCCCCGGCGCGCGACCCCGGCGCCCTGCGCGCCG
>JASLAX010000153.1 GCA_030146875.1 Longimicrobiaceae bacterium | reverse complement strand
GCGCCCTTGTTTCGCTTGACCGGAATCGCCTAAATCCCGGCCCACCGGCCTAATTCCTTCCCACACACACGCACACTTCTGGTGCTCTTCGTCTCTCGACGAACCCACCTTCTTACCCTGCCCTCTACCCGTGTTGTCAATCAGCTTGTTCGCGGCACAACGCCCGCCGCGGAGCCGTCTATCTTATCAGCCTCCCACCGGAAAGTCAACGCCCGGTTCGGTTCGCCCTGCGGCGGCGTCCGACGAGGTCTCTCGCGAAGGGCCTTCAACATACACCCGCAAGTCGTTCCGGTCAACCCTCTTGCGCCTCCTCCACCGGGACCCGTGCGAGGGCCGTCCCCGGCCTCTTTCGCTCCCCCACCACCGCTTCCGGCCAGACCAGCCACGTCGCCAGCGCCCAGAGCGCCAGCGCGGCCACCCCCGGCAGCTCGCCTCCCGGCGCCAGGAGCAGCGGCTCCGCCACCGCGCCGCGGGCCCGCTCCGCCAGCCCCTCCATCCCCAACGGGGCTCCGGTGGGGTCCACGGCCGTCCACATCGCCGGGAGCAGCGAGAAGCGCACGGCCGCCAGGAACGCCGCCAGCGCGGCCAGCGAGACCACCAGCCGGTGCCGCGTCCCCCGCCCCAGCGCGCCCCAGGCGGCCAGCCCGAGCGCGGCGACCAGCATCGTCTGGAAGAGGCCGGGCGGGGGGAGCAGCAGGTGGAGGAGCTGCGCCGTCGCCGCCGTTCCGTACGCCACCGCCGCCCATCCGGGCACGCCCGCCGGGGAAGGCCACGCCCGCCGACGCACGAGCAGGTAGGCGAGCAGGAGCGCCAGGACGGAGGCGACCATCCCCGCCGTCCTCCACTCCACGGCGCGCGGCTGCAGCGTCAGCCCGGCGAGGGCGGCGGAGGCCAGGAAGACGTGCGCCGCGGCCACGGCGCGCTGCGCGGGGGTCATCGGCCCGGAAGCCATTCCAGCGGGCCGCGCCGCAGCTTCCGCCGCGCTTCCGTGGCGATCGACTCCGCCCGCGCGCGCGTGCGCGGGTCCACGCCCGCGCCGCGCACGCCTTCCGCCAGCGCCAGCGCCTCGTTGAGCGACCGCACGTCGTCCTCCTTCCACCACTCCGTCGACCCCGCGCCGACCAGGATGGCGGCGCGGTCCAGCGTCGCCGCCGCCCATTCCGCCGTCGCGACGGCGACGCGCTCCGGGTCGGCCGCGTTCCGCCGCGCCGCCTGCGCCTCCGCCGCCGCCTCGGTCAGCCGCGCGGACGCGGACGCGGTGTCCCCCGCCGCCAGGGCGGAGGCGGCCGACGAGCGCAGCTCCCTCGCCCGCGCCAGACGGGGCCCGAAGGCGTCGGGGCGCACCGTGGCGCCGACGCGCGCGACGGCGTCCGCCCCGCTGCGGGGAGCGGCGCGGTAGAGGAGCACCACGGCGAGCGTGAGCAGGAGGAGCAGGGCGAGCGCCGGCCGGACCCAGGGGTCGCGGAGACCGTCCGGGGCCGCGCCGGCGGCGGTCATGCGACGGAGGCGAGCTGGAGAAGCTCGCGCACGTGGTCGCCGCGCACCCAGAAGTCGCCCAGGCGGGTGCGGTGCGGGCCGTGCCAGTCCGAGCCGCCGGTGGGGAACATCCCCAGCTCGCGCGCGGCCGTCTCCAGCAGGAGCGACTCGGCCGGCGGGGTGTTGGGGCGGAAGCACTCCACCCCGTCGAGCCCCCACTCCACGAACGTCCGCACCTCGCGGTCGAAGAGCGCGACGGGGGGGTGCGCCCAGACCGCCACGCCGCCCGCCGCGTGGATGGTCTCGATCGCCGTGCGCACGCCGGGGAACTCGGTGGGGACGAAGGCGCTGCCGCCGTCGTGCAGGTACAGGTCGAACGCCTCGCCGTAGTAGCGGGTGTGGCCGCCGGCCAGGAGGGCGCGGGCCAGGTGGGGCCGGCCGACGGTGGCGGCGTCCACCCCCGCGGCGCGGATCACGTCCTCGTAGGCGACGCGGACGCCCAGGGCCTGCAGCCGCTCCACCATCCGGCGCATCCGCTCCTGCCGCCGTGCGATGGCCTCGGCCTCGTAGGCGCGCAGCGGGGGCGACTCGGGGTCCACCAGGTACCCCAGGACGTGGATCTCGGAGCCCTCGTGGCGGGTGCTCAGCTCGATCCCGGGAAGGACCCGCACCTGCAGGCCCCGCGCGGCCTCGGTCGCCTCGCGCACGCCGGCGACGGTGTCGTGGTCGGTGATGGAGATGACGTGCAGGCCGGCGGCGGCGGCGGCAAGGACGACGGCCGAGGGCGAGAGCTGCCCGTCGGAGGCGTGGGTGTGGACGTGAAGGTCGGTTCTCAGCATGCGGTCGGAGCGGGTGGCCCGCCGCCGGCGGAGGCCGGCGGCGGGCGGGCGGGGCGGAGGGTCCGGGCGCGCTCAGCGCCGCCAGGAGATCCCCAGCCCCCAGTCGGCTCCCGGCCCCTCCAGCTCGGCGCCGAAGCGCACGCTCAGGTTGGGACGGAAGTCCAGGTCGAAGCCCAGGTCGGCCAGCAGCTCCACGTCGAGCTCGTCGTCGGCGCCCAGGCGGTTCAGCACGCCCACCCGCGGGTGGACGTACGGGGTGAAGACGATCCCCTCGGCGGCGAACGAGTGGCCCACGCTCAGGCCGCCCTGGAAGCCGGCGGCGTCCACGTCGCCGAAGATCCCCTGGGCGCCCAGCGTGAGGGCCAGGGAGAGGGGGGCGGAGCGCACCGCGAGCGGGGAGCGGACCTCGGCGCCCAGCGTGAGGGCTCCGTCGCCCACGTCCACGAAGCCGCCGCGCAGCCCCAGGTCGAACGAGCGGCCGCCGAAGCGGAAGATCCCCTCCGCGCCCAGGCCGCCTGCGAAGTCCGAGAGGTAGACGCCCACGTCGGCGCGCCGCTGCGGCGCCATGAACGTGGGGGTGAAGATCTGGGCGTGGGCCGCGGAGGCCGAGGCGCCCAGCAGGAGCGCGGCCGCAAGGCCACGCGCGAACAGGAGCTTGCTCATCATCCTTCCCGAAAAGTGACGGTGCGCGGATCGTGCCGCCGCGCGCCGGAAGGGGCGCGGGGCGGCGAAGCGCGCGCCGTCCGAGCAGGATCCGGGCCATCCGCCGCCCCCCGGAACGGCGCGCGGCCCCCGCCGTTCGGGCGGGGGCCGCGAAGGCGCGCCGCCGGAAGGGCGGCGCGCGGGGCAGGGCCGGGCGTCAGACCGGGCGGGCGGTCTCGGTGATCACGGTGACCACGTCGTCCGCCACCTGCAGGAACCCGCCGGAGACCTCGAACGCGAGGTTCTGCGGGCCCTCGATGCGCAGCGTGCCCTTGCCGAGCAGCGCCATGAGCGGGGCGTGCCCGCGCAGGATGCCCAGCGAGCCGTTGGCCGCCGGGGCGACGACCTGGGTCGCCTCCCCGTCGTAGAGCGTCTGCTCCGGCGAGATGACGGAGACGCGGAGCGCCCGCACGGTCCCGCCGCCGGCGGGGGTCGCCATCAGCCGCCCGCCTCGAGCTTACGGGCCTTCTCGATCGCGCCCTCGATGCCGCCGACCATGTAGAAGGCCTGCTCGGGCAGGTTGTCGAACTCGCCGGCCACCACGCGCTCGAACGAGGCGATGGTGTCCTCCAGCTTCACGTACTCGCCCGGCGTGCCCGTGAACTGCTCGGCCACGTGGAAGGGCTGCGACAGGAAGCGCTGGATGCGGCGGGCCCGGCCGACGATCACCTTGTCCTCCTCGGTGAGCTCGTCCATGCCCAGGATCGCGATGATGTCCTGCAGCTCCTTGTAGCGCTGCAGGATCCGCTGCACCGCGGTGGCCACGTTGTAGTGGCGCTGCCCGATGTACTGCGGGTCCAGGATCCGCGACGACGAGTCGAGCGGGTCCACGGCCGGGTAGATGCCCAGCTCCGAGATGGCGCGCGAGAGCACCGTGGTGGCGTCCAGGTGCGCGAACGCGGTGGCCGGCGCCGGGTCCGTGAGGTCGTCGGCCGGCACGTAGATCGCCTGTACCGAGGTGATGGAGCCCTCGCGCGTGGAGGTGATGCGCTCCTGGAGCTGGCCCATCTCGGTGGCCAGGGTGGGCTGGTAGCCCACGGCCGACGGCATGCGGCCCAGCAGCGCCGACACCTCGGAGCCCGCCTGGGTGAAGCGGAAGATGTTGTCCACGAAGAACAGCACGTCCTGCTTCTCCACGTCGCGGAAGTACTCCGCCACGGTCAGCCCGGTGAGCGCCACGCGCAGGCGCGCGCCCGGCGGCTCGTTCATCTGGCCGTAGACGAGCGCCACGGCCGACTCGGCCAGGTTCTCGTCCTTGATCAGGTTGCTCTCCTTGAACTCCAGCCAGAGGTCGGTGCCTTCGCGGGTGCGCTCGCCCACACCGGCGAACACCGAGCGGCCGCCGTGCCCCTTAGCGATGTTGTTGATGAGCTCCATGATCACGACCGTCTTGCCCACGCCGGCGCCGCCGAACAGGCCGATCTTGCCGCCCTTCACGTACGGGGTGAGCAGGTCCAGCACCTTGATGCCCGTCTCCAGGATCTCGGTCTTGGCCTCCAGGTCCACGAACTTGGGCGACGGACGGTGGATGGGCCAGCGCTCGGCCGCGGCCGGGATGTCGCCGCGCTCGTCCACCGGCTCGCCCAGCACGTTGAGGATGCGCCCCAGGGCGTTGGTCCCCACCGGCACCGTGATGGAGGAGCCCGTGTCGATCACGTCCATCCCGCGGACCACGCCGTCGGTGGAGGACATGGCGACCGCGCGCACCTGGTTGCGGCCGATGTGCTGCTGGACCTCCAGCGTCACGTCGAGCGCCGCCACGCCCTCCGACGCCGGGCGGCGCAGGACGATGGCGTTGTAGATCTCGGGGAGCTGGTCGAACTCGGCGTCGATGACCGGGCCGATGACCTGGACCACGCGGCCTACGTTGCGGGCGCGGACCGGGACGGTGGCCTGATCGGGGGCAGTGGCTGCCATCTATCTTCTCCTGTTCGGTGTTCCGTCTCTATTCCAGCGCCGCAGCGCCGCCGACGATCTCGGCGATCTCCTGCGTGATGGCCGCCTGCCGCACCCGGTTGTAGGTCCGCGTCAGGGTCTCCAGCATGTCGCCGGCGTTGTCGGTCGCGTTCTTCATGGCGGTGCGCCGCGCGCCCTGCTCGGCGGCGGACGTCTCCACCAGCGCGCGGTACACGCTGTTGCGCACGTACAGCGGCAGGATCTGCCCCAGGATCTCGTCGGCCGACGGCTCCAGCAGGTAGTCGGCGTCGCCCCCCCTGCGGGCCGCGTCCTCCGCCGGCGTCTGCACCGGCAGGAGCTGCATGACCGTGGGCGGCGTGGAGAGCGCCGAGCGGAAGGAGGCGTACACCACGTACACCGCGTCCGTCTCGCCGCGGGCGAACTCGTCCATCAGCGTTCCCAGCAGCCGCTCGGCGTCGGCCGCCGTGGGGCGGTCGGTGACGTCGGTGTGCGAGGTGCGGATGGGCTCGCCCAGGAAGCGGAAGAACGCGAGCCCCTTCTTCCCCACCACGTGCAGCTCGGCCTCGGTGCCCGCGTCGCGAAGGGTGCGCAGCAGGGTGCGCGCCTCGCGGATCAGGTTCACGTTGAACGCGCCCGCCAGGCCGCGGTTGGCGGTCAGCAGCAGCACCGCCGCGCGGCGCGGCTTCTCCGGCTGGCGAAGGAGCGGGTAGCGCCCGGCCAGCTCGGGGGAGAGCAGGCGGCGGATCACGTCGGCCAGCCGCTCGGCGTACGGCCGGGCGGCGGCGACGCGGTCCTGCGCGCGCTTGAGCTTGGACGTGGCGACCATCTCCATCGTCCGGGTGATCTTGCGCGTGTTCTGGACCGAGTGGATCCGGCCCTTCAGTTCTCTGGCCTTGGCCATGGTGCCTCGCTAAGCGGCGGTCGCGGGTCTCTTAGAAGCTCTGCCGCGACGAGGCCGCGTTGGACTCGGGACGGCCGGCCAGGCGGAGCTGCTCCTCGGACATGCGCCGGTCGGCGTCGGTCTCCTGCAGGATCGGCGAGTCGGCGAAGGAGTCGGTGCCCACCGGCGAGCGCGGGTCGGCGAAGAGCTCGCCGTACGTCTTGATCGCCCCCACCAGCGCCTTCTCGGCGTCGGCGTTCAGCTCGCGGGTGTCGCGGACGGACTCCAGGACCCCGGCGTGCTGCGTGCGCAGGTACACGTGGAAGTCGCGCTCCCAGGCGCGGATCTGGCCCACGTCCACGTCGTCCAGGTAGCCGTTGGTCAGGGCGTAGATGATGGCGACCTGGTGCTCCACCGGCATGGGGGAGTACTGGGCCTGCTTCAGCACCTCGACGGAGCGGGCGCCGCGCGCGAGCTGGCGCTGCGTGACCGCGTCCAGCTCGGAGCCGAAGGCGGCGAACGCCTCGAGCTCGCGGTACTGGGCCAGCTCGCCCTTCAGCTTGCCGGCCACCTTCTTCATGGCCTTGATCTGCGCGGAGCCGCCCACCCGCGACACCGAGATGCCCACGTTCACGGCCGGGCGCACGCCGGAGTTGAAGAGGTTCGACTCCAGGAAGATCTGCCCGTCGGTGATGGAGATCACGTTGGTCGGGATGTACGCCGACACGTCGCCCGCCTGCGTCTCGATGATGGGGAGCGCCGTCAGCGATCCGCCGCCCTCGGCGTCCGAGAGCTTGGCCGCGCGCTCCAGCAGGCGGCTGTGCAGGTAGAACACGTCGCCCGGGTACGCCTCGCGCCCCGGCGGGCGGCGGAGCACCAGCGACATCTGCCGGTACGCCACGGCCTGCTTGGAGAGGTCGTCGTAGACGCAGAGCGTCGCCTTCCCCTTGCCGTTCTCGTCCTTGGTGTACATGAAGTACTCGGCCAGCGCCGTCCCCGCGTACGGGGCGATGTACTGCATGGGCGCCGGGTCCGAGGCGGTGGCCGCCACCACGATGGTGTAGTCCATGGCGCCCGCGTCGGTCAGCCGCTGCACCACGCCGGCCACCGTCGACGCCTTCTGGCCGATGGCGACGTACACGCAGACGACGCCCTGGCCCTTCTGGTTGATGATGGTGTCGATGGCGATGGCCGTCTTCCCCGTCCCGCGGTCGCCGATGATCAGCTCGCGCTGGCCGCGGCCGATGGGAATCAGCGAGTCGATGGCCTTCAGCCCCGTCTGCATGGGCTCGCCCACCGGCTTCCGCAGCACGATGCCGGGAGCCACGATGTCCACCTGGCGGCGCGCCACGCCCGCGATGGGGCCCTTGCCGTCGATGGGCTCGCCCAGCGGGTTCACCACGCGGCCCAGGTAGGCGGGGCCCACCGGGATGTCCAGCACGCGGCCGGTGCGGCGCACCTGGTCGCCCTCGTGGAGGACGGTCCAGTCGCCCAGCACCACCGCGCCGATGTTGTCCTCTTCCAGGTTCAGCGCCAGCCCGGTGACCACCTGCCCCGTATCGCCGGCCGTGAACTCCAGCATCTCGCTGGACATGGTGCCGCCCAGGCCGTAGACGCGCGCGATGCCGTCCTTCACCTCGAGCACCGAGCCCACCTGCTCGGAGTGCATCCCCCCGTCGTACCGCTCGATCTCGCCGAGGAGCACGTTCCTGATCTCGCTCGCGCGGAGCATCGTGTCCGTCGCCATGGTCGCCCTCTATCCTGAAGTCCCGGTCCGGCGAGTCCCGCCGGAGGTGGGCTCTCGCCCCGTCATGAGTCTGTTCGTGCCCCCTGTAACCCGGCGCACCGCGCCGGTTCGCCCGGCGTCACCCCGCGGCGGCCGCCCCGCTCCCCGCCGGCGGCAGCTCGGCCGCCAGCAGCCGGCGCCGGAGTCCCTGCGCGCGGCTCCGCACGGAGCCGTCCAGGATCTCGTCGCCGATCCGCACCACCACCCCGCCCAGCAGGTCGGGGTTCACGGTGAAGGAGGGGATCACCACCTTCCCCAGCCGGTTGGCCAGCGCC
>JASLAX010000063.1 GCA_030146875.1 Longimicrobiaceae bacterium | reverse complement strand
TCCCGCGCCGCGGCTCCCCCGGCCCCCTCGGCCGGGGCGCCGCCGCACCCGCAGGCCACCGCCCCGCGCGACGTTCCCCCCGGGGCCGACCTGGACCATCCGGGGCTCTACTTCAACGTGGAGCTGGGGTCGCTGGACTTCAACTGGCGCGTGCTGCACCAGGCCCGCGACCCGCGCGTGCCGCTGCTGGAGCGGGTGCGGTTCCTGTCCATCACCGCCGGCAACCTGGACGAGCTCTTCCAGAAGCGGGTGGGCGGCCTGCGCCGGCAGGAGGCGGCGGGGATCGTCTCGCTCTCCCGCGACGGGCGCACCCCGGCCGACCAGCTCCGCCTGATCGGCGAGAGCGCGCGCGTCATGCACCGCGCCCTCACCGAGACGTGGGAGAACGAGCTGACGCCGCTCCTGCGGCGCGAGGGCGTGGTCCTCTCCTCGTACTCCGAGCTGTCGCCGGAGCAGCAGGAGGCGCTGAACGTCCACTTCCGCGACCACGTGTATCCGGTCCTGACCCCGCTGGCGGTGGACCCCGGGCACCCGTTCCCGTTCATCTCCAACCTGAGCCTGTCGCTGGCCATCCTGATGCGCCACGCGGCCCGCAACACCCTGCACTTCGCCCGCCTCAAGGTGCCCACCGGGCAGGGGCGCTGGCTCGCCGTTCCCCGCCCCTCGGCGCGCTTCCACTACGTGCCGCTGGAGCAGGTGATCCAGGCCAACGTCAGCGCGCTCTTCCCGGGGATGGAGATCGTGAGCGTGGACGCGTTCCGCGTGACCCGCAGCGCCGACGTGACGCGCGACGACGAGGGGGTGGAGGACCTGGTCTCCATGATCTCCGAGGAGCTGCGCGAGCGCCGCTTCGCCCCGGTGGTGCGGCTGGAGGTGGACGCGCAGATGCCCGGGCAGGTGCGGCAGCTCCTGATGCGCGAGCTGGAGATCCACGCCGAGGACGTGTACGTGACCCGCGGCGTGATCGCCCACTCCGACTGCGCCGAGCTGGCGGACCTGGACGCGCCGGCGCTCCGCTACGACCCGTGGGAGCCGGTGGTGCCCGACGCGTTCTCGCACGAGGGGGAGACGGAGGAGGAGCAGGACATCTTCTCCATCCTGCGCCGCGGCGACATCCTGGTGCACCACCCGTACGAGTCGTTCGGCGCCAGCGTGGTGCGGCTGGTGGAGGAGGCGTCCAACGACCCCGACGTGGTGGCCATCAAGCAGACGCTCTACCGCACCGACACCACCTCTCCCGTGGCGGCGGCGCTGCTGCGGGCGGCGGAGCGCGGGAAGCAGGTGGCGGTGCTGGTGGAGGTGACCGCGCGCTTCGACGAGGCCAAGAACATCGAGTGGGCGCAGCGGCTCGAGGACGCGGGCGTGCACGTCACCTACGGCCTGGTGGGCCTGAAGACGCACAGCAAGGTGACGCTGATCGTGCGCTACGAGCGGGGGCGGCCCTGGACGTACTGCCACATCGGGACGGGGAACTACCACGTGCGCACGGCGCGGCTCTACGCCGACCTGGGCCTGCTGACCTGCAACCCCGAGGTGGGCGGCGACCTGGTGAACCTCTTCCACTTCCTGACCGGCTACGCCCCCGACCAGACGTACCGCCGTCTCCTGGTGGCCCCGCGCGACATGCGGCGGGTGTTCGAGGAGCTGATCCGGCGCGAGGTGCAGCACCAGAGGGACGGCGGCACCGGGCGCATCATCGCCAAGATGAACGCGCTGGACGACCCGGCGATCATCAGGGAGCTGTACCGCGCCTCGCAGGCGGGGGTGCGGATCGACCTGATCGTCCGCGGCCACTCGCGGCTGCGGCCGGGGCTGCCGGGGTACAGCGACAACATCCGCATCCTCTCCATCGTGGGGCGGTTCCTGGAGCACGACCGCATCTACTACTTCCACAACGCGGGCGCGCCGGACGTGTTCATCGGCAGCGCGGACTGGCGGCAGCGCAACCTCTCGGAGCGGGTGGAGGCGCTGGTCCCCGTTACCGACCCCCGGCTGCAGGAGCGGCTGATCCGGATCCTGGACCTGTCGCTCGGGGACAACCGGCTGGCGTGGGACCTCCAGGCCGACGGGTCGTACGTGCAGCGCCGGCCCGCGCGCGGGGAGCCGGAGCGGAACGTCCAGGAGGCGCTGATGCGGGACGCACAGGAGCGGGCGTCCGGCACCGGGCGCCCGTGGGAGGTGCAGGCGCTCTGAGCCGGCGTCCGTCTCGCGCGGAGGCGACGGTCTTCACGCGGAGACGCGGAGGACGCGGAGAACTGCAACGGCGGGGGCTCACGCGGAGGCGCGGAGAACGCGCAGGTGCGGGGGGCGGGATTCGCGCCTCGATTCGGCCTCGTCGGAAGGGCATCCTCTCTCCTTCGGGATGACGAGATGCCCTCTCGGCGGAGCACGATCGAGGCGAAGACGCAGCCACACGCACCCCTCCGCGCCTTTCTTTTTCCTCCGCGCACTCCGCGTGCAACCGCTGTTGAGCGCCTCGCACGGATGCAAGGCGCAGCAAGGCCCCGCGGAGTCGATCCGCGGGGCCTTCTCGATTCGCGCCGTCTGCCGCGTCAGGAGGCGGGGCGGAAGGTCAGGATCTGGGAGCGGAAGCGGTAGTCCCCGCCGTTCTCGCGCTCGGCGATCAGGACGTACGTGCCGCTGCGGCGCACCGGGCTCCCGCCGGGAACCTCCTGCTGCATGGTGAACTCGCCCGTCTCGAACACGTAGTCGCCGCTGTAGTCGAAGTCGCTCGCCATGCGCTGGAAGTCGAACAGCGCCGGCAGGTCGCCCTGCAGGGAGTCGCGGATCGCGCGCTGCCCCCGCACCGTCTCGCCGTTCGACGTCACCAGCACCCCGTCGCGCGTGAACAGCTCCGCCACGCCGCCGGCGTTGTCCTGCTCCCAGGCGTCCTTCCACCGCTGCAGGAGCTGGTCCAGCTCGTGGCGGATGCGGGTCCGGTAGACCTGCCGCTCGTTGCGCGGGTCCACCCCGGACGAGCCGGGGACGTGGTTGTCCTGCGCCGAGAGCGGAGCGGAGGCCAGGAGCAGCGCCAGGAACGGAAGGGGACGGACGAAGCGCATGGGACGGGGCTGGTGCGGGGTGGAGCGGGAGGTGAGGACGCGGAAAACGCGCGTTGAAGGGGTGGTACGCCCCGGGTCCCGGCGCGGTTCCAGCCCGCTCCTCACAGGCCGTCGCGCTCCGCGAAGCGCTACCGTCCCGCGGCCGGGCCGATCCCGCCCGCGCGGAGGACAGCCGCCGGGCACGCGCTCTCCCCCGGGCCGGCGGCCGAGGCGAAGCGGACCGCCCGCCCGCCTCAGCGCGCCTCCACCACGCGCTCCACGGGGTCCGGCAGCGCGGCGAGGAAGTCGTAGCCGGTCTTCCGCTCCAGCGCGTCCACCGTGGTGCGGTAGCGCTGCCAGCGCGGCGACGGGAAGGCCCGCGCGTTCGGCATCTCCACCGCGATCACCTCCACGTCCGCCGCCGTCCGCACGTCCCGCGCGCCGCGGCCGCCGGGAAGGACCACGACGATCTTCCACGTGGTCGCGGGCACGGCCACCTTGCCGCGCCCGTTGAGCGTGGCGTGCCCCGGCGGGAAGGTGCCCCCGGCCATCACGAACATCTCCTTCCCCTTCACCTGCGCCAGGCGCTGCAGGTGCTCCTCCAGCCGCAGCCACGGCCCGCCGTTCAGCTCCTGCGTCTGCGGCAGCACGTTGGTGAGCAGGAAGGTGGCGGCGTTGTCCCGCGCCGTGGCCGTGCGCTCCTCGCTGCGCACCATGTGGCCTCGCGAGTACCCGCTGCCCGTGTAGTCCGACGTCGCCACCCGCGCGAAGCGGGGCGGGAGCGCCGGGTCGGGGGAGAAGACCGGCCGTCGCGGCGCCGCGCCGTAGTGCGAGGCGTTCAGGTTCCACGACACCCAGTTCGCCACGTTGTGGCGCGGGTTGTAGGAGAGCGCGTACTGCGGCCGCCGGACGGCGAAGTCGTCCGACGCGTCGCCGTCCGTCGGCACCCCCATCTCCAGGTGGTCCCGGTAGACGGCGCCCCCCGGACGCGTCCGGCTCCCGCTCTCCACCGCCGGCGGACGCCCGCCCCCCGCCGGGGCGGGGACGCGCACGGCGCCCGGCGTCCCCCGGTCCCCCGCCCCGTACACGGCGGTCGACGTGGTCCACGCGGCGCCCTCCACGTCCGCCGACGGGCGTGCGGGGTCGCGGAGCGCGCGGGAACGGCCGCGCGGAAGGCCGCGGCCCCACGCCACCGAGTCCACCGTGACGCCCGAACGGTCGCGCAGCGCCACCCAGTCGGCGGCGTTCGCGAGCGAGGGCGAGCCGCCCCACGCGTGGGCCGCGGCCACCCCGCCGTTTCTCTCCCGGTCCGCGCTCCGCGCCAGCACCACGCTCCCGCGCGCGGGAACCACCACGGAGCGGGAGACGACGTGCGGCGCGTCGCGGGCGGAGGCCAGGGTCCAGCCGCGCAGGTCCACCGCGGCGGCGCCGGGGTTGTGGACCTCGATCCACTCCCCCGCGCCGTCCGGCACGGCGCGCGGGTCCGCCATCACCTCGCTGATGACCACGCGCCCCGGCTGCGCCGCGTCCACCGCCGTGCATCCGCCGACGGCGAGCGCCGTCGCGGCGAGAAGGAGGGGCCGCCTCACGTCTCCAGCAGCTCCGTCGATACGCCCGCCAGGGCGCCGTCCTCCGCCCGCCCGACGACGTACGCGCGGATCTCCACCTCCCCCACGCGAAAGGCGGCTGCGTACCGGAGGTCCGCGAGCAGCGTCTCCCGCAGGCGCTTGAAGCCCTCCGCCGCGCGCCGGCCGGCCTCGTCCGCCGGGTCCACGTCCTCGATCTGGGAGCGAAAGAACTCCTCCACCGTCAGCCGGTGGACCGGCGTCTCGGCCGGGATCCCCGCCGCCTCGCGGAAGGCGTCCACCGCGATCGCCCCCTCGCCGGACGCGGGGAAGCGGACCCACTCCAGCGGGTGGTCGGACTCGCTCACGTACCGCAGCCCGGCCGCGGCCTCCCGCACCTTCCCCCGCAGCGCCTCCTCCGGCATCCCGCCTCCCGTGGTCCGTGTCGTCGCCGGCCGATGGGGAGAAAGGTGCCCGGATCCGGCCGTCGGCGCCAGGCGGACGCTGCGCGCGTGCATCTCCCCGCCACGTTCGCGCGTCGCGCCCTACGCCCCGCCGCCGTACGAAAGCCTATCCTGTCACCGTGGCCCGGGGATCGTCCCCGGGCAGCCTCCACGGATCCGGCCATGTACCTCCCCCATCCGCGCAACCCGCTGCGGCGCTGGTTCGGCGACCGTGCCCCGCAGACCACGCTGGGCCTGCTGATCTTCCTGACCGGAGTGCTGGGCCTGCTCTGGTTCGTCACCGCCAACCTGAGCCACGACCAGCGGAGCTTCGCCCCGCCCCCGGTGGAGGGCACGATCCTGGGCTAACGTCCTCGTCCGTGGTGAAGAAGCGCAACGAGGTGCGCTGGAGGCAAGGCCGCATTCCGGCGGTGGCTCCCCAAGGCTCGATAACCTTGACCGTCCGCCGGCCGCGCAACAAATTCATTGCGCAGGCCACTCGTACAGGAGATAGGCAATGCCCGAACGCGATCCACCGCCGGAACCCGACGCGCCGGAGCCCGACGGAGGTCCAGCGGCGCCACACGAGTACCCCCGGGGCTCGCGGCGCCGTGCCCCGCAGGTGCGCGAGCCCGCCGTGGACGCGGGGGGAGCGCTGCGGCGTGCCTCGTACCTGTACGCCCGGCGCGCCTTCGCCACCGACGCCGCGCTGGCCGAGGTCTTTCCCGTGAGCCCCAGCCGGGTGGCCCGCTGGAAGCAGGGGCACCTGCCCGAGCGGGAGAACGCGCGCCTGCTGCGCGACCTGGGGATCGTGGTGGCGCTGCTGGACGGGTGGCTCGAAGAGGAGGTGGTCCCCGACTGGCTCCACGGGACCAACGCCCACCTGGGCAACCGCCGCCCGCTCGACGTGGTGCGCGAGGGCCGGCTCTCCGAGGTCGTCCGCGCCATCGAGGCCGAGAAGTCCGGCGCGTTCGCCTGATGGCCGGGGAGCCGGGCACCGTCGGATGGCGGGTGTTCCCCTGGGACCCGCCCGCGCCCGCGAGGGAGCCCTTCTCCGCGGGATTCGTCCCGTCGGCGCAGGGGAGCGGGCGGTTCGACCTGGGGACGGTGCCGGTGCTCTACCTGGCCGAGAGCCCCGCCCATGCCGTGGGCGAGGTGCTGCAGTCGTTCCGGGGCCGGCGGCTCCACGCGGCGCACCTCCGGCGCTTCGGGCACGCGCTGGCGGTGGTGGACGTCACCCTGCCCGACGACGCGGCCGCGGGGCTGGCCGACCTGACCGACCCGGCGGTCCTGGGGCGCCACCACCTGCGCCCCGACACCCTGGCCAGCCGCGACGTGCAGCGCACCCAGGCGGTGTCGCGCGCGCTTCACGGGGCGGGCTACCCCGGCTTCCGCTGGTGGTCCTCGCTGTCGGGCGACTGGCACGCCACGGTCCTCTTCCTGGACCGCGTCCTCCCGCACCGGCTGGCGTGGGGCGCTCCGCAGGCCCTCGCCCTGCCCCATCCCGCGGTCGCCGACGCGGCGCTGGAGCTCGGCATCCGGCTGTAGCGCCGCGCGTGCAGGCCCCATCCCAGTCAGCCGCAACCGCGCGCGGGGTCTGGCCTTGGGCCGGATCCGCCGCTAGATTCGTCCGTCCCGCCCCGGACGGCGCTCCCCGCCCGTCCGCGTCCCGCCGACCGCGCAGCCCCCCGCCACCCATGTCGCAGCCTTCGCCCACCCTGTGGGGCATCCCCCGCAAGACCGCCATGCGCCTGGGCGGCACCTTCGTGGCGCTCATCACCATGGCGAACGCCGCCGAGCTGGGCCTGACCGGCTTCTCGGTCGCGTTCGTGGTGGCCTTCCTGCCGCTGCCCGTCTACGTCTGGCTGGCGCTCTGGCTGGACCGGCTGGAGCCCGAGCCCCGCGGCCTGCTGCGCCGCGCCTTCGCGTGGGGCGCCGTCGTCGCCGTCTTCTTCTCGCTCGTCGTCAACTCCGTCTTCGGGGTGGTCACCGGGTCCGAGGTGGCGGCGGCGGTCATCTCCGCCCCGATCGTGGAGGAGGCCACCAAGGGCCTGGCGATCCTGCTGCTCTTCCGGCAGCAGAAAGACGAGTTCGACAACGTCACCGACGGGCTGATCTACGCCTGCATGGTGGGGCTGGGCTTCTCCACGGTGGAGAACGTGCTGTACTACGGCCGCGCCCTGGCCGAGGGGTCCGTCGTCCCCGTGTTCGTGCTGCGCGGCATGTTCGCGCCCTTCTCGCACCCGCTCTTCACCGCGCTCACCGGCATCGGCTTCGGGATCGCGCGGGAGACGCGGCGGCCCTGGCTTCGCTACGCGGCCCCCCTCGCCGGCCTGTCGGGGGCCATGCTGCTGCACTCGCTCTGGAACCTCTCCGCCAGCGCGGGCGCCTTCTTCGGCGTATACTTCCTGGTGATGGTGCCCGCGTTCGCCGCCGTGCTGGTCGTGGCGAAGCGCTCCCGGCGCCGCGAGGCCGAGCTGCTGCGCGAGCACCTCTCCCCGTTCGTGGCCTTCGGCGTGCTGCGGACCGAGGACGTGGAGACGGTCGCCTGCACCAAGGCGCGGCGGAAGGCGCTGCGCGAGGCGGAGCGGCGCGGCGGGAAGGCCGGCCTGGAGGCGTGCCGCGCCTTCCACCTGCACGCCACCGAGCTGGCCTTCCACCGCTGCCGCGTGGCGCGCGCGGGAGGCGACGGCGACGGCGCGCGGGAGGAGGCGATGGTGGAGAGCCTCCGCGCCTCCATGGCTGCCGCGACGGCGGCCTGACGGCGTCGGCCGCAACGAAACCGGGGAGTCGAAACACCGCGGGCGCGCGGCGGAACTTCCGCCGCGATAGAGGGTTGCAGGGCGTCCGGGCCGGGAGTTACCATTCTCCGCGTCCCGACGACCGCCGCGGCGTCGCTCGCCCCGGTCGGCTCACGCAGGATCTCCCGAGGCCGCCCGTGCCCGCTCGTCCGACCGCTTTCCGCGCGGCCCTGGTGGCCGCGCTGCTCGCCTGCGCCGCCCCCGCGGCGGCCCAGGCCCCCGACTCGCTCCCCCTCTCCCTGGCGGACGCGGTCGCCCGCGCCCAGTCCGGCGAGGAGGTGACCCTGGCCGCCCGCCGCCGCGACGCCGCCGCCGCCCTGGTGGGATCGGCGCGCTCCGCCGGCCTGCCGCAGCTCCGCTTCAACGGGACGTTCAACCACGTCTACGAGAACGCGCGCGGCCAGGCGGTGGGCCAGATCTTCAACCAGCCCAACACGGTCAACGCCGCCTTCGGCCTCTCCGTCCCTCTCTTCCAGGGGGGGCGGGTGATGGAGGCCACGCGCGCCGCGTCGCGCCACCGCGAGGCCGCCACGGCGGAGCTGGAGGACACCCGCGCCGAGGTGTCGCTCCTGGCCCTGCGCGCCTACCTGGGGGCCCTGCTGGCCGACCGCCTGGTCGCCATCCAGGAGCGCAACCTGGTGCTGGCGGAGGAGCGGCTGCGGCAGGTGGAGCAGTTCGCCGCCGGCGGGCGCTCGTCGCGCTACGACGTGCTGCGCGCCCGCGTGGAGCGCAGCAACCTGCGCCCGGCGCTGATCCAGTCCCGCGGCGAGCGCGACCTGGCCCTGCTGGAGCTGCGCCGCCTGACCGACGTGCCCGAGGGCCGGCCCGTTCGGCTGACGTCCGCGGTGGACACGGCCCAGGTCCGCGCCCTGGCCGACGACCTGGCGGGGCAGGCCGCCGCCGACTCCGCGGCGCTCGAGGAGCTGCCCTCCGTGCGCGCGGCGCGCCTGCGCGCCTCCGCGGGGCGCGCCACCATGCGGGCGGCGCGGGCGGGCTACCTGCCCACCGTCGCCCTCAACGTGAACTCGGGGTGGCAGGCGTTCCCGCCGGAGGCGCGCCTCCCCTTCCGGCGCGGCGAGCTGGAGACGGTGGACTGCCCCCCCGGCAGCTCCTCCACCCGCTGCACGCGGCAGAACGGCGGCTGGTTCTCGGACCGCTCGGCGGGGCTCACGGTGAGCTGGCCCCTCTTCGACGGGCTGCGCACCCGCTCCGACGTGCAGGTGGCCCGCGCCAACGCGCAGGTGTCCACCGCGCTGGCCTCGCAGGCGTGGGAGGAGGCGCACGTCGCCGCCGGCCGCGCCCGGACCGCGCTGGAGAGCGCCCGCGCGCTCTTCGCCGCCAGCCGCGAGAACGTGGCCGAGGCCGACGAGGCGTTCCGCCTGGCCACCCTGCGCTTCGGGCGCGGGCTGGGGACCCAGCTCGAGGTCTCCGACGCGCAGCTCGCGCTGCTGACGGCGCGCGTCAACGAGGCGCGCGCCACTCACGAGCTGTACCTGGCCGCCGCGGAGCTCTCTCGCGCGCTCGGCCGGCCGATCCCGCTTCCCGGCGCCCCCGCCACCCCGACCGACCGGACCGATGCCCGATAGACTCGTCCGCCGCGCGGCCCTGGCCGCCCTGCTCGCCGCGGCCGCAGCCTGCGGCGGGGACGCCGCAGGCTG
>JASLAX010000235.1 GCA_030146875.1 Longimicrobiaceae bacterium | reverse complement strand
CCGCGCCCGGGCGCGGGCCCGCGCCTCGGCCTCGCGCGACCGGGCGTGGGTGCGCACCTCGCCCTCGCGGCTGCGGGCGCGGACCGCCTCCTGGCGGGCGGCGCGCTCGGCGGCGGCGCGGACCTCCTCGCGGTCCCACTGCACCTGCAGGGTGCGGCGGGCGCCGTCGCGGACCACCTGCAGCGCCACCCGTCCGTCCCGCGACGCGGTGAGGGCGCGGCGCAGGTCCTCCACGTCGTTCACCGCCGTGGTGCCGGCGCGCACCACCACGTCGCCGGCCTGCAGGCCGGCGCGGGCGGCGGGGGTGCGGGGGTTCACCCGCAGCACGAGCAGCCCCTCGCGCACCTTGAAGTAGCGGCCCAGCCCCTCGTTCATCTCGGTGAACTCGGCGCCCGCCACGGTGCGGCGCCCCATCTCGAAGATGAAGGGCATCTCACCCTGCACGTGCAGCCGCTCCATGCGCCGCAGCGGCTCCGTGGAGCGGTACACGGTGCGCTCCATCTCGCGGAGCGCCCGGCGCTCCACGGTGTCCACCCGCATGCGCGGGTGGTAGGTGGTCTCCATGCGCCGCATGTGGCGGCGCAGGGAGTCCATGCGGATGGCCAGCGAGTCCAGGTGGCGCTGGAGCGTGTCGGTGCGCACCACGATCCGCTCGCCGATGCGCTCCACGTTCAGCTCGCGCGTGCCCTCGGGGCCCACGATCACCACGTTGCCCTGGGTGCGCGGGCCGGCCACCACCCGCCGCTCCCGCTCGCGGCCGTCCTCGCGGACGGTGAGCCGAACGGCGTCGCCCACGTGCAGGCGGGTGCGCAGGTCCGACACGGCCTCCTCCGTCATCGCGCGGCCGTCCAGGCGCACGATGGTGTCGCCGCGCTCCACCCCGGCGCGGTCCGCCGGCGAGCCGGGGAGCACCGAGGTGACGACGGCCCGGTCGGGGCGCCCTTCGCTCCAGCGGAACGAGATCCCCATCCATCCCCGCTCCTGGGCGGCGGCCCCCGTGCCCAGGAGGGTCGCCGCGGCCAGCGCGGCGCTCAGCACGACTCTGCGTAGCATCTGCGTGTCTCCGTTGTGCGTTCGGAACCGGTAGGCGGTCAGAACCAGTTGCTCGTATCCGTCTGCGCGATCTGGCGGAGCATGGAGTCCCGCGCCTGGACCGCGGCGGTGTGGTATCCGTTGATCACCGGGTCGTCGGGAGCCCGGTTCAGCGCCTGCCGCGTCATTCCCACCAGCCGGTCCAGCGCGGCCAGGCGGGTCTCCGGGTCGGCGCCCGACGAGGGGTCGGCGATGGCGGCGTAGCGGCGCAGCGCCGCCACGTACGCCGACTGCGCGTCGGCCAGCTCCCGCTCGGCGGCCCGCACCCGCGGGTCGGCGGGAAGGGGGGACGGGCGGGGCGAGTCGCTCGCGGCCGGCTCGCTCCCCGACGCGAAGCGCACCCCCGGCGCGGCGGTGGGGCCCACGTCCTCGACCACGGGGGCACCCTCGTACGCGGGCTCCGCGGTCTCCTTCGCCGTGCCGGCGGCGCCGGCCCCGCCACCGGGGACCGAGGCCAGCTCGGCGCCCGGGACCCGGCTGGACCACAGGGCGGCCCCGGCGGCGCCTCCCAGGACGAACAGCGCCGCCGCGGCCGCGGCGCGCAGTCCCGGCCTTGCCCACCAGGCCACGATGCGGCGCGGGGGCGCCGCCTGCCGTACCAGCCCCTCCTCCAGCAGCCGGGCCTCCAGGGCCCGCCAGGCCCCCGGGGTGGGCTCCGGGTCGGGAAGGTCGGCCAGCATCTCGGTCTGCGAGCGCATCTCCTCCAGCTCGCGCCTGCAGTGCAGGCAGGAGCGCAGGTGGAGCGACTCGTGCTCGGCCGGCGGCTCGTCGACGAGGCGCGCGACGTCTTCCAGGGTCAGGTGCTGCATGTCTCCACTTCCTCCGTCACCGGCGCGGGCGACAGGATCTGCCGCATCTTCGCCCGCGCCTTGAAGAGCTGGCTCTTGCACGTTCCCGAGGCGATCCCCAGCATCTCGCCGATCTCCTCGTGGGTGTAGCCCTCCACGTCGTGGAGGACCAGGACCTTCCGCATCCCTTCCGGGAGCTTCGCCATGGCTTCCTCCAGCCGCATCCGCAGGAGGCTGCGGTCGCCGGTGGGACCCACGGAGAACGAGTCGTCGATCTCCGTCTCCCTGCCCGCGCGGCGCTCCCGGGTGCGCCGCCCGTGCAGGGCGCTGTTCACCGCGATGCGGTGCAGCCAGGTGGTGAACGCCGAGTCGCCGCGGAAGGTGGGCAGGGCGCGCAGTGCCCGGACCCACGCCTCCTGGGCCCAGTCCTCCGCGAGGGCGTCGTCGCCCGCCACCCGGCGCACGACGGCGTAGACGCGCCGGGCGTGACGCTGGTACAGCGCCCGCACCGCTCCGCCGTCACCCTGCTGCGCCTTCCGGATCAGGTCGTGGTCTTCCATGGTCCGTTCACGGGTCCGAAAAGTCGGATGCCGGCATACCCGCGAAGGGTTGCCCGGGGGGCGGCAAGAGCGCGGGGACGTGTCGCCGCACGCGGTGACGAAGCGCACGCACGCGGGGATCGCCTGGCGGCGTCGGGATCGGGGGACATCGGCCGCGAGAGGGTCGGGCGGAGGGACTCTGCGCCGGAGGGGAGGGCGCGGAAGTGGACGGATGGCAATCTAATGCCGCCGCGGCGCCCCCGGGAGCGCGCCGGGCCGAGTTGCACGCCGGCGGGTGCGACCTACCTTTCCGGCGGCACGAGACGATGACGGGCACCGCGGGGGGTGGAGATGGAGGAGCGGAGCTGGCTGGGAGGGGCGGTGACGGTGCGGACGCTCCCCGGCCCGGGAGAGGGCCGACTGTTCCGGGTGGAGGACGCGCGTGGCGAGGTCGCCTGGCCGGTGGCGGCGGAGGCGTTCGCGTGGATGCACGTCGTGGAGTGGGCGGAGGCGGGCATCCGCCGCGGATTCCACCGCCACGACGCGCACGAGGAGGTGTTCTACGTCTTCCGCGGCGAGCTGCGCATGCTCGCCCGCGCGTCCTCGTCCTCCGAGACGGTGGACGTGGAGGTCCGCGCCGGCGACCGGGTCCGCTTCGCGCCGGGGACGGCGCACGGCTTCGTCTCGCTCACCCCCGCGCTGGGCATCGCCGTGGGCGACGGGGAGGACCCGTTCGCGTCCACCGTACCCACGCCGGAGCTGGCGGAGGCGCTGGGGTGAGGCGGTGGCGGGCCCGTCACCGCCCGCCACTCTCCAGGGGCCATCTCAGCCGGCGTCCTCCACCTCCGCCGCCTCCAACCTCGTGACGGGCACCCCGTGCACCGCGGCCAGGATCTCCGCCTCGCGCTCCGCGGTCATGCCGCTGCGCCGGGCTTCGGCGTCGGCGGGCCGGGTGAGCTCGTAGGCGCGGCAGTCGCGGGCGGTCTCCTCCACCGAGCGGAAGGTCATGCCGGCGTCCACGGCGCGGCGGTTGGAGAGGGTGAGCATGGCCTGCGACTCCGCGGGGACCCAGAGGGGCATCTCCTCGAACGGCGCGACCTCGTGCGCCAGCAGAAGCTCCTCCGAGGCCCAGGTGAAGCGCGCGTCGCTCCCCAGCGCCGCGCGGATGCGCTCCAGCATCTCCCCCATCCGCAGCGTGTACTCCGGCCCTACGGCGTTGCAGGTCCCGCGGACGCCGTTCTCCAGCCCGTGCACGATGAACTCGCCCAGGTCGCGGGCGTCGATGATCTGCACCGGCTGCTCGGGGTCGCCCGGCGCCAGCACCTCGCCGCCGGCGGCGATGCGGTTCACCCAGTAGGGGAACCGGTTGATGTAGTCGTGGGGCCCCACGATCACCCCCGGCCGCGCGATCAGGTGACGGTCGGGGAAGGCGGCGCGCACCTCCTCCTCGCAGGCGACCTTTCGGGCGCCGTAGGTCTCGGGCTTGTTCTCGGTGGAATCGCGGTCGGGCGGATAGACCGGCGCGTCCTCGTCGTTGCCGCCCGCCTCGTCGGGGTAGACGGAGATGGTGGAGACGAACGCGTACTGCTCCACCGAGCCCCGCAGCACCTGGACCGCGGAGACGACCTGCGAGGGGAAGTACGCCGCGACGTCCACCACCGCGTCCCAGCTCCGCCCCTCCAGCGCCGACAGGTCGCCGTCGCGGTCGCCCACCAGGTGCTCGACCTGCGGGAACGCCTCGGGGTCGCGCTTCCCGCGGTTGAAGAGGGTGACCTCGTGCCCCTTCGCCAGCGCCGCCTCCACCAGGTGCCGCCCCACGAAACGCGTGCCGCCCAGGACCAGGATCCGCATCCGTCCTCCGGAGTGTCGTCGTCGGTTGAGAGGCGCCACGGGGACGCCCGCCGTCAGCCCACCCTCCCGCCCTCCATCCCGAGAGGGTGGATGACGAGCGAGGTCGGGAAGGGGAAGTTACGACGCGGAGGGGCGGCGTGGGAGGGGCCGAGCGCGGGGAGGCCCTCACCCGGCGGGCCCGGGCGGCTTCGGGTGCGCTTCCGCGACTCGGGCTGGAGCCCGCCACCCTCTCCCGCCTTGCGGGAGAGGGACCAGGATCGGTGCGGCGAGGCGGCCCCCTCACCTGCGGTTGAAACCGCTGCAACGACTACACGAAGCCCGCCTTCGCGGGCTGTCGGGCTCGCGGTGGTGCCGAGAGCTCGTCCGACGCGACGGGCGCCCGAGGCGCCGCGCCGTGGAGTCCCGCCAGGGACGATCGTAGTAGCCAGCCGGGGGCTTTACGCCCCCGGAACCCGGACGCAGCCCGGTCCTGCCGCCGACGCGCCTCCTACTCCGAGATCGCATTCCAGACGGCGTCCAGGTCGGTGAGGTCGTCGAAGAGGTAGTCGGGGTCGCAGGCTTCCAGCTCCTCGCGCGGGTGGGTGCCGGTGAGGGTGGCGATGGTGCGCACGCCCAGGTGCTCCCCGCAGCGCACGTCGAAGGGCGTGTCGCCCACGATCACCACCTCCTTTCCCGCGTACTCCACCCCGGTGCGCGCGCGGGCGCGCTCGATGGCGATGGCGGGAAGCTCGGGGCGGTGCGCGTGGTCGGAGCCGAACGCGCCCACGGCGAAGCGGTCGAAGCCGAGCCCGGCCGCGTCCACCTTGATGCGCGCCCCGTCCTTCACGTTCCCGGTCAGCAGGCCCAGGACCACGCCGCCGCCCTCGGTCTCGACTCGCTCCAGGAGGGCGGGAACGCCGGGAAGGGCGCGCACGGAGTCCGGAGCCTCGGCCACCGCCCGGCGCAGGCCGTCCAGGTAGATGCCCCAGAAGCGCGGAAGCTCGGCCTCGATCGCCTCCGGCTTCCACCCGGCGGCGGAGAGCAGGGCGTGGGCGATCTCCGGGTCGGTGCGCCCGCCGAAGCCGTAGCCGTCGATGGGCCCCGTCTCGCCGTAGACGGAGACCAGGGCGTCGCGGATGGCGCGGCGGCCGGCGCCGCCGGCGCTCAGCAGCGTGCCGTCGATGTCGAACAGGATCAGCCGGCGCATGCGTTCAGCGGGTGCGGGGAGAGGGCGGAGCGGCCGCACCCATCGGCAGGGACCGTACCGCGGCGGGGCGCGCCCGGGAGCACGCGGCCCCGGGAGCGCCCCGCCCCACCCTCCGTCCCACCGCCCCTCACGCCGCGGCGCAGCACTCCGATCCGCAGCAGGCGCCCGGCGCCACCTCCGCCACCTGCGCGGGAAGCACCGGGAGCGGCGAGACCCGCGCGCCGCCCAGGCGGCGCAGGTAGCCGAGCACGCCGGGGGCGTCCGCGCCGCGTGCCAGCACGGCCTGCAGGCGGGGAACCAGGTCCTGCGAGTCGCGGTCCGTCATCGTCATCCCTCCGTTCGTGGGGAACAGCGGGCCGTGCGCGCTCGCGCCCGGCCGGTAGCGCGCGGCGTCTCCGCGCGCCGTCTCCGTCACCAGCCTTTCGATCCATCCGCCGTCGGGTCCGTTCATCGCGCCCTCCTTATGTTGTCAGTTGCAACCAACGAGACGGAAAGAAGCGCCGTCTCCGTACACCCTCGCCTCAGAGGGCCAGGCGCATGGCGACGGCGCTCGCGGGGCAGGCGCCCCGCAGCTCCTCGGACGCGCCGAGCGCGGCCGGGAGCGACGCCCGCTCCACGCGGGCGAACCCCAGGCGGGGGAACCATCCCTCCGCCGTGGTGGTGAGCAGGTACAGCTCGGACAGTCCCTCGTCCCGCGCGCGGCGCACCGCCTCCTCCGCCATCGTCCGCCCCAGCCCGGTCCCCCGACGGGAGGCGTCCACCGCCACCGAGCGCAGCAGGCCCACGTCGCCGTGCGCCTCCACCCCCGCCAGGGCGAGCAGCCGCCCGTCCGCGGGGTCGCGGGCCACCAGGAAGCCGCGCGGGAAGCGCCCCTCCACCCCCGCCGACGGCAGCCCCGCCGCGGCGAGGAGCGCGAGCGCGTCCGGCAGGTCCTCCTCGGTCGCGGCACGCACCGGGAGGGAGGCGACGGCGCTCACGACTCCGGCTCCGGGTCGCAGCACGAGGCGTTCGTCGCTCCGGCCTGCGTGGCGGAGGTGCGGACGAACTGCCGCAGGAAGGTCAGCATCCCCTTCCGCACCTCGGGCGGAAAGCCGGCGAGGAGGCCCCCGGTGCACTCCACGTTGTCGTCGCGAAGGCGCCGCTCGGTCTCGATCCCGCTCTCGGTCAGCTCCAGCCGAAGGGCGCGGCGGTCCTCGGGGTCGGGCACGCGCGCCACGTATCCCCGCTCCTCCAGCCCGCCGACGATGCGCGACGCGGTGCTCTTGTCCACGAACAGCTCGGTCGCCAGCCGGTTGAGCGGAATGGCGCCCAGGCGGGCCAGCACCTCCAGCGCGTGCGCCCCCGACACCGTCACGTCGTAGCAGCAGACGCGGTCGCGGTCGCGCATCTGGTGCAGGCGGATCAGGTCGCGGAGCGCCCGGTGGAAGTCCTCCGCCTCCGCCGCCGTGGGCGAGGGGGAGGACGACGTGGCGCGGGTCGCGGCGATCGGGAGCGTGCGGGGCATCGGTCCTCCGGGTGCCTGGTTGCATGACGCAACCGGAAGATGCAGCGCACGCGGTATGTTGTCAAGCGCAACGATGCGCGACCGAGGGGCCGCGTCGCCGAGCGGCCACCCGTCTCGCGCCGAAGCGACGTCTTCCACGCGGAGAAAAGAAGGGGAGAACGGAACAGGGCTGAGCCGAACGGCGCGAAGCTCTCCGCGTCTCCCTGTTCCCCTCCGCGTCTCTTCTCAAACCACGTCGCCTGCCGGGCGAGAAGTCCCTCGGCCGAAGCGACGCTACGCGGAAGGAGGAGCGGAGCGGGGAGAAGGCTCCACCGGAACCCTCACGACCCGCCGGCGGGCGGCCTTGCGGGCGTACATGGCGGCGTCGGCACGGCGGATGGCGTCCTCCAGCTCCTCGGCGCCGGCGTGGTCGGCGCCGCCCAGGGAGGCCTCCAGCCGCAGGGGGTCGCCGGGCGGGTGGCCCTCGTTGGCGCGGGCGAGCACCTCCTCCAGGCGGGGGACCACCTCATCGGCGGCGGCGCCGGGGAGCAGGAGCAGGAACTCGTCGCCGCCCCAGCGATAGAGGCGGTCCGTGGGGCGGATGGCGGCGCGGAGCGTGTCGGCCAGGCGGCGCAGCACCTCGTCGCCCGCGGCGTGGCCCCAGGTGTCGTTCACGGCCTTGAAGCCGTCCATGTCCATCATCACCGCCGCGCCCCACGCGCCGCGCACCTGCTGGATGCCCACGCCCTCCGCGAACGCCCGCCGGTTCAGCGCCCCGGTGAGCGTGTCGTACAGCGCCAGCCGCTTCAGCTCGTCGTGGGCCACGGCGAGCTGGGCGTGCGCCGCGTCGGTCTCGCGCTTCAGGTCCTCCATCAGCAGCATCACCATCCCGTACCCCAGCAGCATCTGCAGCAGCAGGTCGATGTACGAGTTGTGCTGCATCACCAGCAGGAAGGCGCGCCAGACGACGGGCCCCTCGGCCTCGTACGCGCCGAACGCCACCGTGTACGCCACCCAGAGCGACGCCAGCATCCCGAAGAACACGCCCGTCGCGCGGCTCCCCAGCGACGCGCGCAGGGGCGGCAGGGCGAGCAGGAGCCACGCGCTGCCCGCCAGGACGACGGCGGACACGGGCGCCTGCCAGGCGACCACGCCGTTCAGGTCGGTGGAGAACGTGACGGAGAGGGCGGCGTACACCGCCGCGGCCATGATGCCGGAGGGGACCACGCGGCGCGCGCGGATGCCGCGGGCATAGGCCAGCGCCCCCGCGCCCAGCAG
This sequence comes from Longimicrobiaceae bacterium, assembly GCA_030146875.1. Classification (GTDB taxonomy): domain Bacteria; phylum Gemmatimonadota; class Gemmatimonadetes; order Longimicrobiales; family Longimicrobiaceae; genus JASLAX01. The sequence goes on along the minus strand of JASLAX010000235.1, from coordinate 5,094 downwards.
CATGACGTGGACGAGCTTGGAGACCTGGTAGCCGAAGAGCAGCAGGCGCGCGCGGGGCCCGCTCCCCACCGCCAGCGACGGATCGGTGTAGAGCAGCGTGACGGCCCAGAGCGCCGCGAGCATCGCCAGCCACGCCATCCCCCACACGCGGAAGTACGCGCGCCGGCGGGCGTGACCCCGCAGCAGGAAGAAGAGCGTGGCCAGGAGGAACGCCCCGCTGAGCTGCGTGAGCAGCCCGATGAAGGCGATCATCCCGCGTACGGCGTCGGACGAGGTCATCGGCTGCGGTCGGAGGTGCCGGAGCGAACGGCTGGAGGGCCGCGCGGGGGAGCCGGGCCGTCCAAGGTGCGTCCAGCGTCCCGCGGTGGGCAACCCTTTCGTACGCGGGTGCGGCACCGCCTCTCCGCACCGGGGCGGATAAGGCGAAACCGAGACCGCACCGGGCGTGACACTCCCCGCCGGAGGGCGACGGACGTCGCCTCCACGGAGGCGGACGGCGGGGCGCCGCGCGTACCGCCTTCGTCCACGCCGCGGGGAAAGAAGATCGGGGCGGGGGAGACGTGGTCTCCCCCGCCCCTGCGTCCAGCCCGACGGCCGGTCTACACCTTGTCGCCGTCCAGCTTCCGCTCGACCTTGCCCAGGGTGTCCTTCGCCTTGCCCTTGAGCTGGTCCATCTTCCCCTCGCCCTGGAGCGACGAGTCGCCGGTCAGGCCACCCACGCCGTCCTTGATCTTGCCCTTCAGGTCGTCGCCCTTGCCGTCGAGCGAGTGGCGAGCTCCGCGCTCGGTCAGGTCTCCATCGGCCATGTCTTTCTCCTTGCTGGAGTTACCACGACCCGCGGAGCGGGCCGTTGTACGTTGACATGGCAAGTGCCGTACCGTTCTCAGCCGCCGCGGGAGAGCCGCTTCTGCTCCTTGCGCTCCGCGCGCAGCCGCCGGCGGGCGTCGCCCGACGTCTCCCCCGCGTTGCGGACCGAGACCTCCACGCCGCCCATGAACGCGAAGCCGCCGATGCGCAGCACGGGCACGTTCGCCCCCGGCGGCGGGGCCACGTTGCCGCGGTGGTCGAAGCCGCCCATGATGGCCACGCCGTTCACCTGCACGTGCACGCCCGGGGGCACCACGATCTCGGCGCCGCCCATGAACGCCAGCACGTTCACCTCCGTGACCCCCGGCGCCATGCGCGCCTCGCGGAAGTCGAGCTCCGCGCCGCCCATCACCGCGATCACCGTGAGCTGGCGCGGCGGCGTCCAGTGGCCCTTCCGCATGCCCCCGCCCATCACCGCCACCACCACCCCGCTCTCCTCCACCTCCTCCGGGCGCGCCAGCTCCACGCCCGGCGCGGCGGAGGAGGCGACGGGCGCCTGGCCGGCGGCGGGGCGCACGGCGGGAAGGTCCGCGACCAGCGACCGCAGCTCCTCGGGCGCGGTCGCGCGGATGGCGCGGTCCAGGCGCGACTCCAGCTCCTCGGCGGAGATGTGGTCCACGGCGAAGTGCTGGCTCAGCTCCACGATGGTACGCTCGCGGAGGGGCTGCAGGGGAGAGGCGGGCAGGCGTGCGTCGGACATCGAGGGGCGGAGCGGGCGGGGTCGCGCGGCCGGCGGACGCCGGGCCAGCGGGTGAAGGGTAACCACACGCCGGCCGGGGCAGCAAGGCGTGCGGCACGGCGGTTGCGAACCCGGCTGGTGTAGGCCTCTTGTTGTGTTGCGATCACCCGAGGTAAGGAGACGGGGACCATGCGCGTCCTGAACCGCATTTCCGTGGCGATGATGGCGGCGGCGATGCTCGCCGGATGCTCGGCGGAGAAGACGCAGGAGGGCGAGATGCCCGACGTGGACGTGAACGCGGAGGGCGGCCAGCTTCCGAAGTACGACGTGGATCCGGCCAAGGTCGAGATCACGTCCGACACGCAGCAGGTCGTGACCCCGCAGGTCGAGGTCACGCCCGCGCCGGACAACGACGGCAAGTAGCCGTCCGGCGACGGAGCGCGACGGCGGCTCCCCCGGCCCACGCGGCCGGGGGAGCCGCTCGCGTTCCGGCCGCTTGCCCCCGGCCTTGCGGCCCCCCTCCCCCCCGCCGACATTCCGCCGGTCCCCCTCCCCCTCCCCAGCCGCCGACGCACGTGAGCGACGCCCCCCTCTGGCGCATCTGGACCGACACGGGCGGCACCTTCACGGACTGCCTGGCCCTGGCGCCCGACGGCACCCCGCGGCGCGCCAAGGTGCTCAGCAGCGCCGCGCTGCGCGGGAGCGTGGAGGAGCACCCCGAGCCCGCCCTGCTCCGCGTGCGCGAGGCGTGGGGCGCGGCGCCGGGCGTGGTCCACGGATGGGAGGTCCGCCTCCTGGGCCGCGGCCACCCGCCCGTCCGCGTGGCCGAGCACCACCCCGCGCGCGGCCTCCTGCGACTCGACGCGCCGCTTCCCGCCGTCGCGCCCGGGACCGCCGTGGAGGTGCGCTTCCCCGGCGAGGCGCCCGTGCTGGCCGCCCGGCTGGTGACGGAGACGCCGTCCGACCGGCCGCTCCCCCCGGTGGCCATGCGCCTGGCGACCACGCGCGGGACGAACGCCCTCCTGGAACGCCGCGGGGCGCCCGTGGCGCTCTTCGTCACGCGCGGCTTCGGCGACCTGCTGCGGATCGGCGACCAGCAGCGGCCGGACCTGTTCGCGCTGGACGTGCGCAAGCGCGAGCCGCTCTACCGCGCGGCGGTGGAGGTGGACGAGCGCCGCGCGGCGGACGGGAGCGTGCTCCTCCCGCTCGACGCGGACGCCCTGCGCCCCCACGCGGAGCGGATGGTGCGGGCGGGGATCCGCTCCGCCGCCGTGGCCTTCCTGCACGCCTGGCGCGACGGCGCCCACGAGCGCGCCGCCCGCGACGTCCTTCTCGCCGCCAGCTTCACGCACGTCTCCCTCTCGCACGAGCTCGCCCCCGCCATCCGCATCGTCCCGCGGGCGGAGACGGCGGTGGTGGACGCGTACCTGGGCCCGGTGCTGGACGCGTACCTGGAAGGCGTGCGGGGCGCGCTGGGCGGGGGGCGCCTGCACGTGATGACCAGCGCCGGGGGGCTGGTGCGGCCGGAGGACTTCCGCGCGCGAGACTCGCTGCTCTCCGGCCCCGCGGGCGGCGTCGCGGGCGCCGCCGCCGCGGGGCGGCGCTCGGGGTTCGGGCGCACCATCGCCTTCGACATGGGCGGGACGAGCACCGACGTGGCGCGGTTCGACGGCGACTTCGAGTACGTGTGGGAGCACGAGGTGGCCGGCGGGCGCATCCTGGCGCCCGCGCTGGCGATCGAGAGCGTGGCCGCCGGCGGCGGCTCGGTCTGCGCCCTGGGCGCGGACGGGCTCGCGGTGGGGCCGGAGAGCGCGGGCGCATCCCCCGGCCCCGCGTGCTACGGGGCGGGGGGTCCGCTCACGGTCACGGACGCCAACCTCCTGCTCGGCCGCCTGGTCCCCGGCCGCTTCCCCATCCCCGTGGACCCCGCCCCGGCCGAGGCGGCGGCGGACGCCCTGCGCGAACGGGTGGGAACGGCGACGGGGGAGGACGTGACGCGCGAGCGGCTGCTGGAGGGGCTGCTGGAGATCGCGGACGAGCGGATGGCCGACGCCATCCGCGGCATCTCCCTGCGCCGCGGCTACGACCCGGCGGAGTACGCGCTGGTCGCGTTCGGGGGCGCGGGGGGGCAGCACGCGTGCGGCGTGGCGGCGCGGCTGGGGGCGCGGACCGTCGTGGTCCCGCCGGACGCGGGGCTTCTCAGCGCGCTGGGGATCGGGCGCGCGCCGCTGGAGCGCTTCGCCGAGCGGCAGGTGCTGCGGCCGCTGGAGGAGGTGGAGGGGGAGCTGCGCGGGTGGATGGCGGCGCTGGAGGCCGAGGCCGCCGCCGCCGTGGCGCGGGAGGGCGTCGCGGCCTCGGACGTCGACGTCCGCCGCCGCATCGTGGGGGTGCGCTACCTGGGGCAGGACGCCGTCCTCTCCCTGGACTGGGACGGCGAGACGGCGCTGGGCCCCGCCTTCGAGGCCCGCCACCAGGCGCTCTACGGCCACCGCCCCGCGGGGAAGCGGGTGGAGGTGGAGTCGCTGCGCGCCGTCGCCTGCACGCGGGTGGAGGAGGAGCCCGCGCCCCCGCCGGCGGCGGAGCACGAGGCGGCGCCGTCGGGTACGCAGCGGACGTGGATCGGCGGGGGATGGCGCGACGTCGGCGTCTTCGACCGCGACGCCCTCTCGCCCGGCGCGCGGCTCGCCGGTCCCGCGCTGGTGGCGGAGGCGCACGGGGCCACGCTGGTGGCGCCGGGGTGGGACGCGCGGGTGGACGCGCACGGCGCCCTGGTCCTCCGCGCGCCCTCCCCGTCGTCGGCCCACGCCGGGGTGGAGGACGCCGCGCCGGACCTGGTGCGGCAGGAGCTCTTCGTCTCCCGCTTCCGCGCGATCGTGGGGGAGATGGGCGAGGCGCTGCGGCGCACGGCGCTCTCCACCAACGTGAAGGAGCGGCTGGACTTCTCCTGCGCGCTGCTGGACACCGGCGCGGAGCTGGTGGCGAACGCGCCGCACATCCCCGTGCACCTGGGCGCGCTGGGCCTCTGCGTGCGCACCGTGCGCGAGGCGCTGCCGATGGAGCCGGGCGACGTGGTGGTCACCAACCACCCGGCGTTCGGCGGGTCGCACCTGCCGGACGTGACGGTCGTCACCCCCGTGCACGACGGGGACGGCGTCCTCCTTGGCTACGTGGCGTCCCGCGCCCACCACGCGGAGATCGGCGGCTCGCGCCCCGGCTCCATGCCGCCGGCCGCGACCACGCTGGCGGAGGAGGGCGTGGTGATCGCCCCCATGCACCTGGTCCGCCGCGGCGAGGCGCGCTGGGACGAGGCGCGCGCCGTGTTCGGGGGCGGCCCCTGGCCCTCCCGCGCGGTGGAGGACAACCTGGCGGACCTCGCCGCCGCCGTGGCGGCCAACCACCGCGGGGCGGAGGCCCTGCGCGCCCTGGCCCGCGCCCACGGGCGCGAGGAGGTGGCCGCCCGCATGGCCGCGCTGCAGCGGCGCGCGGAGGAGCGCGTCCGCGCCGCCTTCTCGGCCCTGCCGGACGGCGTTCGCGAGGCGGAGGAGCGG
>JASLAX010000209.1 GCA_030146875.1 Longimicrobiaceae bacterium | reverse complement strand
CCTCTCTCTTTCGTCGTCCACCGTGTGGACGGCGCTAGTCGCCCTCGCCCACCACGTAGGCGGAGACCAGGCGGCCCAGGTCCACGTACATCTGCCGGGTGACGCTCTCCTCCTCGCGGAGCAGGTCGATCAGCCGGTCGTGCTCGGCGACGCGGTCGGCGGGCACGTGAACCGTCTCGGCGTGGAAGGTCCCCTGGTCGGCGAAGACCAGGCGGACGGCCACCGTCTTCCCGTCGCTTCCGGACATCGGTCCTCCGATGGGCCCCCTCACCCGGCCCGGCGCAGGCCGGGAAGGGAGAGGAGGAAGATGAGGGTGATGAGGATGGCGGAGATCACGCACCACTGGCACCAGGCCTTGATCACCACCGCCTCCAGGTACGTCAGGTAGGCGGAGAACGCCACGCCCAGGGCCGACATCGCCACCAGGCCCACGGCGACCCAGCGGGCGCGCACCCAGCGCGGCTGCAGCCCCAGCAGGGCGACGGCGAACAGGCCCAGGTAGCCCAGGACCCCCCAGGCTGCCACCGGCAGCCCCAGGAACACCCCCCAGGGCGACTGCTGCACCCGCTCGCACGAGCCCACCTGGCACTGCAGCGGCCCCACGAACCCCAGCTTGTAGAGCGTGAGGTAGGCGGAGAGGAGCAGCCCCGTCAGCGCGACCACGGCCAGGGCCATCCGCGTGATGGGCGGGGCCTCCTCGGGGGCCCCGTGCACGTCGTCCGCCACCGTGCTCACCGCGTGCCGGCCGCGGCCGCGGTGTCCGCCGCCGCCGGGGAGTCCGCCGCCGGGGCGGGCGCGCCGCCGGCCGGAGCCGCGGCGCCCAGCTCCGCGTTCACCAGCGCCTCGAGCTGCTGGTAGTTGGCGGGCAGGTCGGTGACGCGCTTGCCGTTCATGAACAGCGTGGGCGTGGAGCCCACCCCCAGCTTCTCGCCGAACATCCGGCTCTGGGAGACCTCCTTCGCGAAGCGGTCGGAGCGCAGGCACTCCTCGAACTTGCCGGCGTCCATCCCCACCGCCGGGGCCGAGGCGTACTCCACGAACTTCTCCGCCGGGTCGCTGGAGTAGCTCCACTCGCTCTGGCGCCCGAAGAGCCAGTCGTGGTACTCCCAGAACCTGCCCTGGTCGTTGGCGCAGCGCCCGGCGCGCGAGGCAAGGAAGCCGTGCTTGAACGCGCCGCCCAGGGGGAAGTCGTAGAAGACGTAGCGCACCTTCCCCGTCTCCACCAGGCGCTCCTTGATGAGCGGCTCGATGAAGGCGGCCCACTCGCCGCAGTGGGGGCACTGGAAGTCCGCGAACTGGAACATCACCACCGGCGCGTCCGCGCGGCCCATGGAGATGCCCGGCGTGGCGTTCAGCTCGGCCGGGGGGATGTTCACGGGCACGGGCGCGGCCGTGGCGGAGCCCCCGCCGCGCTTCATGGTCTGGCGCAGGACCAGCCCGATCCCGACCACGGCGACCACGCCCAGGATCACGTAGAACGGCAGGAGCGGGTTGCGCCGGCGCGGCGGCGAGGCAGGCGGCACGGATACCTCCGGTTCGTGTGCGTCGGTGGGGACGGGAGCGCGCCCGGGCGCGCTTGCGCGGAACGCCACATCTTAACGGAGCCCCGGGGAACGCGGCAAGGACGGCGGCGCGCCGCCCCCGGGCGGGGAACGAGTCTTGCTCCCCTCCGGCCAGACGACCCGAACCCCCTGATTCCCAACACGATGGCAGACATCCGGCTGGTTCGTGGCCGCGGCCAGCGCCTCTGGCTCTGGACGGGCATCCTCTGCGTGGCGGCGCTCCTGGCCTGGGGCTCCACCTTCGTCTTCGGCGACGCGACCGCGAAGCCGCGGTTCCAGCGCGGCTCCGAGACGGGCTTCGGCGAGGGGCGCGGCGTGGTGCTGCCCCTGCGCACGGAGCGCTTCGACGCCATCGTCCCGCTGGAGGACCGCGAGCTGGGGCGGATGGTGCACGTCACCGGCTTCGCGGAGAGCCCCGCGCGCACCATGAAGACGTACGGCTCGGCCGTGTGGATCCGCTCCACCGGGGGGCGCCGCATCCTCGTCCGCTTCGAGCCGGCGCCGCCCCCGGGCACGCTGCGCTCCCTGTACGCGGGAGCCCCGGTGCGGCTGGACGGCTACGTGGCCAAGGTCGCGCGCGCCGAGCTGGACGCCATCCTGGACTCGCTGGGCGTGAACCTTCCCCGGCCCAAGCCCGGCGTGAAGTTCGGCGACCTGCCCGACAGCACCTTCGCGCGGGTCGACTCGCTCTTCATCAAGGGCTACTACGTCTCGGTGCGCCCGGAGGGCATCGGCGGCGCCCGCGGACGGGGCGCCGACACCGCGGCGAAGGCGGCGCCGTGAACTGGACGCCCGAGCAGATGGACCGGCTGGAGCGCGCGATCAACGAGGGCACCCGCGTCCGCGTCTACCGCCGGGGCACGGAGTACGTGGTGATGCCCACCTCGCTGCGCACCGACATCGGCACCGAGGTCCTCTCCGCCACCCACCCGAACACCGGCGAGGTCATCGACTTCCGCCTGGACGAGGTGGAGGAGCTGGAGATCCTCCGCTAGCCGCTCCGCCGGCCGCGGACGACGAAGGGGGCGCCTTCCCGGTGGGAGGCGCCCCCTCTCCGTCCCGCCGGACGGGGGACGTGGTCTCGATCCGCGGTCCCTCAGCGCGCCGCGCGCCGCTCGATCGGCACCACGCCCTCCTCGGCCTCGGCCGACCCCTCCGCGAACTTCCGCGCCGCGTCCACCAGCGCCCACAGCAGGCGGCGGTCGGGATCGCGGTCGTCGCCCTCCATCTCCGCCTCGCCGCGCTCCGGGTGCCACTGCACGCCGTAGAGCCAGGGGTGCTCGGTGCCCTCCACCCCCTCCACCACCCCGTCCTCAGCGATCACGGTAGCGGCCAGCCCGGGCGCCAGGCGGTCGATGGCCTGGTGGTGGAAGGAGTTGATGCAGAGGTCCTCCACGCCGAAGATGTCGTGCAGCCCGCTGCCGTCCAGCACCTTGGCGCGGTGCCAGCGCTTCTGCACGGGCGCCTCCTGCTCGTGGAGCAGCCCGCCGGGACGCTGCGCGGCAAGGTCCTGGTACAGCGTGCCGCCGAGCGCCACGTTCAGGAGCTGGATCCCCCGGCAGATGGCCAGGACGGGAATCCCGCGCCGCATGGCGGCCGCGAGCGCGGCGAGCTCCGTGGCGTCGCGAGGCGGATTGACGCTGCCCAGCGCCGGGTGCGGGTCCTGTCCGTAGCGCCAGGGCTCCACGTCCTCGCCGCCGGTGAGGAGCAGGCCGTGCGCCATCCCCACGATCAGGTCCACGGAGGCCGGGTCCGCCGCGGGGGACACGAGGAGCGCCGTGGCGCCCGGCTCCTCCACGGCGGTGACGTACTGCACGTTGAGCCTCACCGCCGGCAGGCCGTGGGACCCCTCTCCCAGGGTGGTGGTCACGGCGATCAGGGGACGCACCTCGTCGACCTCCTCTCCGGTAAGGGCTGCGCGCGCCCTCTGCGGCAGCAGGATCCGCGCCGCTTCGGGCATCCCGCGTTGTCGCGCCCCGTGAGTCGCGGTGGGAGCGCGGACGACGGTTTTTCACGCGGAGACGCGGAGGACGCGGAGACGCGGAGGGTTCCGTCGCCTCGCTGCCTCCCGTCTCGTGCCGAAGTTGACATGAAGAGGGGGAGTCTGGCTTGTGCGACGATCCAGCCTCGGTGCACTCCCAAAACTCCCTGAACTCTTTTTGAACTTCCCTTCTTTTTCCATCCTCCGCCGCACGGGAAGTCCCCCGCGGCAACCCCGCCTCCGAGGGTGGCCCTTCGGCAAAAAGCGAGAAGTGCGGAGGGCACCCGCCCCCCGCACCTCCGCGTCTCCGCGTCCTCCGCGTCTCCGCGTGAAAAATGGGAGCGTCGGAACGAGACGGCCGCACGCGTCGTCCGAGATCACGCCGCGGACGCCAGGCAGATCCGGTCGCGCCCCTCCTGCTTCGCCCGGTACAACGCCGCGTCGGCGGACGCGATCAGGTCCTCCGCCGAGGCGGCCTCCACCCCGGGCCAGCAGGCGACGCCGGCGCTGAGCGACGCCGCGACCTTCATCTCCCCGAAGACGAACGGCACGGACGAGAGGTGCTCCCGCGCCCGCTCGGCGAAGCGCAGCGCCCCGCCCGCTCCGGCACCGGGGAGCACCACCAGGAACTCGTCGCCGCCGAAGCGCCCCGCTCCGTCGCCGCTGCGCAGGGCGCCGTCGGAGCAGAGCCAGGCGCCCAGGGCGCGGAGCACGGCGTCGCCCGCCAGGTGGCCGCAGGTGTCGTTGATCTCCTTGAAGTGGTCCAGGTCCAGGATCACGATCCCCACCGGCTCCCCCCGCTGCCGGGCGAGCGTCAGCTCGCGCTCCAGCGTGATCATCACCGAACGGCGCGTGGCGCACCCCGTGAGGTCGTCGGTGTGGGCCAGGTCGTGCAGCCGGCGCCGCTGCTCCATCAGGTTCTCGAACACCTTCACGCGGTCGCAGGCCTGGACGATCGCCTCCACCACCCGCTGCGCCAACTCCTCCGCCTCGGCGCCCAGCACGGGCTCGTGGGCCGCCGCGCGCTCCACGAACAGCCCCGTCATGGTGTCGCTGATGGGGAACGGCACCACCACCACCGAGCGGATGGGCGGGTCCCCGCCGTCGCGCGTCCACTCGCCGCGCACGCCGTCGAAGAGCGGCGACGTCTCCACGTCGCTCACCACCACGGCGCGGCCGGTGTCCAGCGCCGCGCGCACCTCGGGGTAGCCGGCCAGCTCCACCATCAGCCCATCCGGCACCCCCTGCTCGGACGAAGCGGCCACGCGCGCCACCGACTCCCCGTCCTCCACCACCAGCACGTAGCAGCGCGCCACGCCCAGGATCTCCGCGGTGCGCGTGGTGACCAGGTGGAACATCTCGTCCGCCGTGACCACGCGGTTCAGCTCGCGGATCAGGTCGATGGCCCGCAGCCGCACCCGCGCCTGCTCGCGCGCGCGCCGCAGCTCCTGGTGGCGCCGCACGTGGGCGTCCACGCGCGCCAGCAGCTCGTCCAGGCGGAACGGCTTGGTCAGGAAGTCCACCGCCCCGTCGCGGAGCGCCGAGACGGGCAGGGCGCCGTCGTTGTTGGCGGTGATCAGCACCACGGGCACCTCTTCCCAGCGCGGGTCGCGGCGGAGCGCGTGCAGCACCTCCAGCCCCGTCATGCCGGGCATCATCACGTCCAGCAGCAGCAGGTCGGGCGCGGCGGGGGCCTCCTCGAGCCGGCGGAGGATGGCGGTGCCGCTCTCGGCGGTGGTGACGGCGTAGCCGCTGGCGCGGAGGGCCCGGTCCAGGCCGCCCAGGATGGCGGGATTGTCGTCGGCGACGAAGACCGTGCCGGTGGGTTGGCTCATGCGAGGGATCCGAGGACGAGGCGGGAGCGCCGGAGGGCGCCCGGCCTCGGAGGGGACGCGTGGATGCGCCGCGCGCGGAAGACCACGGCGGCGGAAGCCATCCCAGGCGGCAAGAGCCGCGCCACGGAGCGGTTGCCGGAAGGTGGCGCCGCCGCTGCACTTCCGGCACGCGGAGAGGGCCGACCGCGGCGCCCCGCGGCGCCCGCGTCCCACCCTCCGTACCACCCGTGTCCCAGCCGCCCGCCGCCGCCGTGGTTCGCGGCTTGCCTGCTCGGAGGGGAACCCGCCCCCGCGCCGGGGCATCGCGCTCCTCCAGACGGCCCGCCCGCCGCTCCGTGACGCCTCGCCCGCACCTGCTGCCCTTCCTGCTCCTCACCGCCCTGGCGGCCGGGGGATGCGGTCCGCGCGTGGACGACTCCCCCTGGAGCGACGCCCGCGCGGACCGCCTCTCGCTGCGCCGCAAGGCGGCCCAGCTCGTGGTGGCCGGCGTCCCCGCGTCCGCCGCGGGCGCGCCCGCGGGCGACTCGGCGGCGGTGCGCCTGCACCGCTGGGTGCGGGCGGACGGGGTCGGCGGGCTGCTGCTGGAAGGCGGGGACGCGCGCGCGCTCCGCACCCTGCTCGACACCCTGCGTGCCGGCGCCGCCGTTCCCCTGCTCGTCGCCGCGCCGATGGACCGCGGCCTGGGCGAGCGCCTGGCCGCCGCCACGGAGATGCCGCTGGCCTCGTGGCTGGGCGCCGCGGGGGCGGGCGACGCGGCGGAGGAGGCCGGCGAGGCCGCCGCGAAGGAGGCGCGGGCGCTCGGCGTCTCCCTGGCCATCCTCTCCGCCCCGCCCATCGGTCCGGAGGCGTCCCTGGGCCCGGTGGACCCGCGGTCGGCCCAGGCGGAGGAGGGCACGCTGCGCTACGCGGCCGGCCTGCGCGAGGGCGGCGTCGCCGTCGCCTTCCGCGCCTTCGGCGGAAGCGGCGGGCGGGCGCTGCGGTGGGACCGGGCGGCGCTGGAGGCGGTGCAGCTCGACTTCCTGCGCCGCGCCGCCGAGGACGCGGCCGCGCTGGTCCCCGCCCCCGCGGTGCTCCCGTCGCTGACCGGCGACTCCACGCCCCTCGCGCGCTCCGCCGTCTTCCTGCGCGGCGCGCTGAAGCGCGACCTCGGCTTCCCGGGCGCGGTCGCGGTGGAGGTGGACGACGCCGGCGCCGTCCGCGCCCTCGCGGCGGGGGCCGACCTGCTGCTGGGCGTGGACGACCCCGCGCGCGTGATCGCCGACGTGGTGCGCGCGGTGGAGACCGGGCGCCTCTCCCGCGGGCGCCTGGACGAGGCCGTGCGCCGCGTCTTCGCCGCCAAGCGCATCGCCGGCCTCCGCCCCGTGTCTTCCGACGCGGGAAAGGAAGGCGAGCCCCGGCCGGCGCTCCTCCTGCCCGGCCCGGGCGCGGCGGAGGCGGCGCGCGGCGGGATCGCGACGGCGACGGCGGCCCTCGGCCGCCCCCCGGCGGACCTCCTGCGCCCGTGCCGGTCGCGCGCGCTGGTCACCTCCCCCGGCGCGCCCGCGGGCGTGCTGACGGCGGAGCTGGCGAGCGCCTGGGCGGGGCTCCCGCGGCTGGCGGCGGACTCCATCGCCCTGCGCGGTCCGCTCTCCGCCACGGCCGATTCCGCCACCAACGCCATCGACTGTCTGGTCGTGGCCGCCTGGCCGGGCTTCCGCCCCCGCCTGGTCGCGGGGCGCAGCCCGCCGGTGGACACCGCGTCCGCCGACTCGGCGGCGCCGCGTCCCGACACCCTGCCGCGCCGCGTGGTCTGGGTCGACTTCCTGCCGCCGGCCGGCGTCGCGGCCCCCGCGGCACCCTCTGTCCTGGTCCTTCCCGCCGCGGGCGCCGAGGCCCAGCGCCACGCCGCCCGCCT